>DATJGT010000011.1:0-42168 GCA_035494695.1 Rhizomicrobium sp.
GCGGATGCTTCGCCGCAATGATCTGCGCGATCATCCCGCCCATGGAAGCACCCACGATGTGCGCGCTCGGAATATCGAGTTCATCCAGCAGGCCCACCGCATCCGCCGCCATGTCGTCCAGCGTGTATGGCGCATTGGTGACGGGCTGGCCTGCCACCGCCCTCGCCATCGCTTCGCCGACATTGGGCACGCCGAGGTGAATCAAATACGTGGACTTGCCGATGTCGCGATTGTCGAACCGGATAACAAAGAACCCACGTGCCGCAAGCCCCTCGCACAGCTTGACCGGCCACATGGTCATCTGGGCCGAGAAGCCCATGATCAGCAGAAGCGCGGGATCCGTCTTCAGCCCGAACGTCTCGTACTCGATATCGATTCCGTTGGCGTTCACCTGCGGCATGGAATGGCCCTTGCGGTAGAGTTTTTTTCGGGGCCAAGTTAGCGCAGGAACGCTCGCGGCTGGCAAGGGCGTCCTCTGTTCATTCCTATTCTCATGCAACGCGATCTTGCGCGCCTCTCCAACGAACGATTCGACCTGCTCATCATCGGCGGTGGGATCACCGGCGCGTGCGTCGCGCGTGACGCGGCCATGCGAGGCTTGAGTGTTGTGCTGGTCGAGAAGAACGACTTCGCCTGCGCGACCAGCGCGCACAACTCCAAGCTGATTCACGGCGGCTTGCGCTATCTGCGCAATTTCGAGCTTGGGCTGGTGCGCGAGTCGCTTCGCGAGCGGCGTATCTGGCAGCGCATCGCCCCGCATCTGGTTCATCCCCTGCCCTTTCTCATTCCGCTTTACGGCGCTGGCCGGAAAGCGCGCACGTCGGTGGCGGCGGGCTTGTCCCTGTATGATCTGCTTTCCTTCGACCGTGGCTGGCTTGACGATCCGGCACAACGCTTACCTGGCCATCGCTGGATCGATGCCAAGACCGCGCTTGCGGGGGAGCCGCTGCTCGAAGGACCACAGTTCGAAGGCGCGTTCGAATACTACGACGCGCAAATGGATTCGCCGGAGCGGCTGGCACTCGAATGCGTCCGCGACGCAACCCTGCATGGCGCTGCGGTTGCCAATCACGTTTCCGCAGAAACACTGCTGCTGCGCAACGGACGCATCGAAGGAGCCGTGGTGGCAGATGTGTTCACGGATGCCCGCTTCGAAATCCGCGCGGGTACCGCACTGATTGCGGCCGGGCCTTGGGCGGACATCTTTCTGGCGCATGCGCTCGGCAAGCCGGCGTCGCACAGGTTGATACGATCGAAAGGTATTCACCTGGTTGTGCCACCGATGACACGCACGGCCGCGCTCACGATCGGCGCCAATGGCGGGCATTTCTTCGTGCTGCCGTGGCGCGGACACTCGCTGCTCGGAACAACGGATACGGCCTTCTCGGGCTTGCCAGACGCGGTGGGCGTGAGCGAGCGCGACATCTCGGATTTCCTCGGATTCATCAATGGGCATTTGCCGTCTGCGAAATTGAAGCGCGGCGATGTGCAACACTTTTATGCGGGTTTGCGCCCGCTGGTCGATGATGGCGCACGCAGCACCTACGCCGCCAGCCGCCGCGCTGAATTGATCGACCACGGCAAAGACGACGGAATCGACGGCCTGTACTCGGCAATCGGCGGCAAGTGGACGACGTCTCGCCATCTCGCCGAGAATGTGGTGAATGCAATCGTCTCCAAACTGCGCAAACCCGCGCGCCCATGCACAACGGCGACTTCCAGGTTCCCAACTCCGGGAGACTCCAATCGAGATGAGGAAGTGTTAGTCGCCATCCACTGGGAAATGGCAATGACACTCGAAGATGTCGTCATGCGTCGCACAGGCCACGGGCAACTTGGTGACCCCGGCCCTGCCGTCCTCGAGCAAATTGCGAGCACAATGGCGAATGAACTCGGTTGGAACGAAACGCGCAAGCGGATGGAAATCGAAACGGTACGGAAAAAGTTCAGAACGCAGACCGACGCATGAGCGCGTTCGTCGTCGTCAATCCGCGTTCCGGCAACCGCCGCACTCAGCGCGAGTGGCCCGCCATTGAGCGTGGGCTGCGTTCCGTCTGGCCGCAAATCACGGTCGCGCACACCGGCCGCCAGGCAGAAGCCACATCACTCGTGCGGGACGCGCTGCGCGAGGGCTTCGCCGAAATCGTCGCCATCGGCGGTGATGGCACGATCAACGAAGCCATGAACGGCTTCTTCGACGACGAGGGCCCAATTGCGCCGGATGCCGTGTTCAGTTTCGTCACCAGTGGCACCGGCGGGGATTTCCGCAAGACGTTCGGCATCGCGCCGGGATCTGCTGCAGCCATTGCGCGACTGAAGACGGCAGGCGTGATGCCGGTCGATGTCGGCCGGGTTTCGTGCCTCACCGCGTCCGGAGCGCCCTGCGTGCACCATTTCATCAACATCGCTTCATTCGGCCTGTCCGGTGCCGTGGTGGATTCTGTCAATCGCGCGCGTGTGGCAAAACTGTTCGGCGGCCAGTTCGCGTTCGTGTTTCACAGCGCGCTCGACATGCTGGCCTACCGCGATCGGGCGGTTCGCATCCGGATCGATGGACAATTCGATGAGGTCGCCTCGATCTCCACAGTCGTCATAGCCAATGGGCAATATTTCGGCGGCGGCATGCGCGTTGCACCCGATGCAAGGCCCGACGATGGTCTGTTCGATATCGTGATCATGGGGGGCAGCACAAAGCGACAGGCGCTGACCGACATGAAGCTCATCTATGCGGGCGAACATCTGAACCTACCGAATGTCCGCGTGCTGCGCGGGCGGAGCATCGTTGCCGCGCCCGTCGCGGAGAGCAGGGGCCGGTCCGTTCTCATTGAAATGGACGGTGAAAATGGCGGCCAATTGCCGGCGACCTTCGAGATTTTACCAAACTTGCTTAAAATGCGATGCTGAAGGCGGCCCTCGGTCTACTCTCCGAGGATGATCGATCGCAGCAGACTTCGCTGGAACGGCTGGGGTTGGGCCGACTACGTGGATCCCATCGCCTCGCGCGATGAAGTCTGGAGTTGGCTTGCCTGCGAGATGGGCATGCCAAGCCTGCTCGCCACGCCCGCCCGTCCGCTCGAAGATATTACCCTTCCACCGTCAAGGTTAACAGCAAGCCAGCGCCACGTGCTGCACATCATACTTGGCGCCGATCAGGTGCGCGAGGACAAGTTTGAACGCGCATTTCACGCCCGCGGGCGCAGCTATCATGACCTCCTTCGGCTCCGCGCCGGAGACTTGTCCGACGCGCCGGACGCCGTTGTGTATCCGCAATCGGGCAACGACGTCCTGAAGCTGCTGGCTTTCGCATCCGAAACCTCGACAGCGGTGGTGCCCTATGGGGGTGGCACCAGCGTGGTCGGGGGTGTCACGCCCACGCGCGGCCAATTCAAGTCCGTCCTGTCGGTCGACCTTTCCGCCATGAACCGCATCGAGAGCATCGACAAGGAGTCGCTCACCGCGCGCGTGGAGGCGGGCATCGACGGGCCGACTCTCGAGCGGCATCTCGAAGGAAACGGCGTTACCCTGGGACACTATCCGCAGTCGTTCGAATTCTCGACACTGGGAGGCTGGATCGCGCATCGCGGTGCTGGCCAACAATCCAACCGCTATGGCAGGGCTGAGGATTGGCTCGTCGCGGCCGAGCTTGCCACGCCACGCGGCATCCTGCGCGATGCCGAGTTTCCGGCGTCTGCCGCCGGCCCTCGCCTCACGGATTTGATCGAGGGCTCGGAAGGCGTGTTCGGCATCGTCACCCGGGCAACGGTGCGGCTCCACCGGATCCCGGAAACGACGGAAACAAGCGCGTATCTGTTCCGTGATTTCGCGAGCGGCGCGCAGGCTATCCGCGAGGCGGCGCAGAGCGAGATTCCTGTCGCCATGCTTCGCCTTTCCGATGGAGAAGAGACGGGCTTCCACCGGGCATTCAGTCAGATCGGCGCTTATCGCGGCTTCAAAGATCGGATTACCCAGCAGCTCCTGCGCGCGCGCCGATTTGGGGACGGCTCGTGCGTGCTGATTGCGCAATTCGAGGGCGCGCGCGATCTCGTGTTTTTCTCCCGGCAGCGGCTCAACCGCATCGCAAAAAGGATCGGCACCATTGCGCTCGGAGAAGGACCGGGCAAACGCTGGCGCGCGAACCGGTTCCACGGTCCGTATCTGCGGGATCCCATGCTGGATCGCGGACTTGGCGTCGATACGCTGGAAACGGCGACAAGCTGGTCCAGAGTCCAGCCGCTTTACGACGCTGTCCGCAAGGCCCTGCAGGATTCCATCGCCGCGAGCACGCCGCGGCCGGGCGCAAAAGGCGTCGTGATGTGCCACATCAGCCATTCCTATCCGGACGGCGCGAGCCTCTACTTCACCTACATTTACCCGCGCACGCTGAACGGCGATATCGAGCAATGGCGAGGAATCAAGCAGGCGGCAACGCACGCCATCGCCGTAAATGGCGGGACAATTAGCCACCACCACGGCGTGGGCCAGGATCACCTCCCCTGGATGATGCAAGAGAAGGGCATGCTCGGTGTTGATGTGTTGCGCGCCGTCAAGCGCACGCTCGATCCTAAAGGCATTCTCAACCCGGAAAAACTTATCCCGGCGTAAGCGCGGCCTTCAGCGCATTGGCAGCGGCGCCGAGCGCCTCTGCCGCCTGTGGCAGCACCGCCTGCAGATAGATAAAGTCGTGCACCATCTCGGGATAATCGTCGAGCGCCACCGAAACGCCTGCAGCCCGCAGCTTCTCGGCATATTCCACGCCTTCGTCGTGCAGCGGGTCGAACCCGGCGACCATGACGTAGGCGGGGGGAAGCCCGGTGAACTTGTCCGCGAGCAGGGGTGAGGCTTGCGGGTGGTCGCGATCGGCATCGGAACCGAAATAGTGGTTGAAGAACCACTCGATCGTCTTGCCTTCGAGGAAGTAGCCCTCGGCAAATTGGCGGCGCGAAACGGTATCGGCGCCCATATGAGTCGCCGGAAACAGGAGCATCTGAAAGGCAAGCTTCGGTGCACCGACATCGCGCGCCATCTGTGTGACCACGGCAGACAATGTGGCGCCTGCGGAGTCGCCGCCGATCGCCAGCCGGTTGGCATCGACGCCGAGTTGCGCCGCGTTCTTTTCGATCCAGCTTGTGGCCGCGAATGCGTCTTCGACGGCAGCCGGAAATTTGTGCTCCGGTGACAAGCGGTATTCGATAGAAATCACACGACATGCTGCCAGATTTGCGACCATTCGGCAGAGGCCGTCGTGGGTGTCCACGCTGCCGATCACGAAACCACCGCCATGAAAAAACACCAGCGTGGGCAGGGATTCGCCACCAGCCGCGATGGGCGTATAGCTGCGCGCGGGAATTTCGCCGTTGGCACTCGGAATGGCGAGACTGGCGATCTTGCCGATTGGCACCTCCTTGGGGCCCACCAGCTGCATTAGCGCGACCATAGCCTCGCGTGCCGCCGCCGGCTCAAGTTCCCATAACTTCGGCTGCGGCTGCGCTTCCATTTGGTCGAGAAACGCTTTCAAGAGCGGGTCGAGCGGCATGGCGTGTCTCTGCGATCGCGGACTTGTGACTCTGCATGAGCCAAGGCGCGGCGCAAGCGCGGCGCCGGCTTGTCTTTACGGTCGCTGGGAAAGACGCCAGTTCAGTGAATGACTAGCGGCAGAGCCGGATCGAGGCGCAGGGCGAAGATGTCATCAAGCAGGATGGCGACCATCTGCCAGAAACGGGCGCGTTCGACATCGCCTTCGAGCTCCAGCGAAGCGCGCGCGTGTCGCGCGAAGTCAATGGCCGCAGCGCCATGTTCGGACGCGAGGTCGGCCGCAAGCTGGCAAATGTCGCCCGTTCTCATACGGCACAATAGAGGCCTTCGTGGTAAGAGCCTCGTTAAAATGGAGGATGATTGTCCAGAAACTGCAACTCTTCCGCCGTCGACTGTCTCCCAAGTGCAACATTCCGCCCCGGGAACCGTCCGAATTTGGCAATCACGTCGCGATGCGCCAGCGCAAAAGAATAGTTGACGCCGTCTTTACCAAGATGCTCCGCAACGAGCCTCACACAGCGCTCCTGGTCTTCAATGTGCTCCGAGTGTGAGAGCGGCAGATAGAAGAACGGACGCAGGTTTTGCGTGATCTGCAGATCGAATCCGCGCGCGATAGCGCGATCGGCAATGGCGCGCGCTTGTGCATCGGTCGCGAAAGCTTCCGCTCTGCCGCGAAACATGTTGCGCGGAAATTGGTCGAGCAGAATGAGCAAAGCGAGCGCGCCGTCCACCGTATTCTCCCAATCGGACAGTTTGCCGTCGCGCGCCAGCGCATAGGTCTCGCCGAAGCGCTGCGCGATTTCGGAGTCGAGTTGCGGGTTAGGATCGAACCACCGCTTATCTCCGACCTCGTCGGCCCAGAAATGGATGATATGCTGCGGCGTCATCGCGGCGTGTATTCGACGGAATCACCGAGCTTGATCTCGCCTCCGCGGCGCACAACGCAGCACACGCCTCCACGCCAGTCCGGCCGCAACGCCGCACGCAAGCCTGCGTACGAGCGCTCCATCAGATCGCAGGGCCGCGTCTCCATGGTGACCTGCAGTTTGACATCGCCAAAACGCAGGAACCCGCCAGCCTCACGCGGACGATCAAGGTTGGCGACGTAGAGATTCGCGCGGCGTGTGATCCATGGCAGTTCCGCGCCGATATCGCGGCAGGCGTCCTCCCAGCCTTCGCGAAAGAGCACCGTAACCTGGCGACCGTATTTTGCGCCGCGCGCATCGCCTTCGATTCCACGCTCGAGCGAAATCGACGCGCTCGGCAATTCCTCCAGCGCCGCCCCCAATTCATGCACCCGCGCGATTCCGACGAGATTTCCCTTCATGGAATTTCGACCACTTCCTCGGGTGGAGGTGTCGCGTACAGCGCATCAACGAGGTTCTTCCGCCGTTCCAGCGTGGCGCGTTGGTTGACGTAGCCCTTGTCGGTGATTTCGTTGGCATCCACCGATGGGGGCTCGACCATCAGCATCACACGCTTGATCCGGCCGGACGAGCCACCGCAAGTGCGGTTGTGCTCCGCGAAACTCGCCCGCACGAACTCGCGCACCTTCGGACTGTAGATCACTGCTGCGGCCGACAGCGACGGATCGCCGGCGATTTCTTTCGCCGCGCCGATGTTCGGCCAGGCAAGCAGGCCGATATACGGCTTGTCCTGCCCCGCGATGACGCAGTCCTGAATCAATGGCGATGCCGCCGCGATCGCCTGCGCACGCAAGGTGCCGACGGAAACCCATGTTCCGGAATCGAGCTTGAAGTCCTCCGTCACGCGGCCATCGAACACGAGTCCCTGCGTAGGATCGCTCTCGTCCAGAAATTTCGCCGCGTCGCCGAGGCTATAGAATCCCTCCTCGTCAAATGCGGCTTGCGTGAGATCGGGGCGGCCGAGATATCCCGGCGTAACCGTCGGCCCTTTCACGCGGACTTCCAGCTTCAATCCGTTCGGTACGAGCTTCAGCATGATGCCCGGAAGCGGCAGGCCGATGAATCCAACGCGCTCCGTGAGCCAATGCACGACGGTTACGCCCTGTGTTTCGGTGGCGCCGTACATGGTGATGAACGGAATGCGATAGCCAGTCGCAGCAATGGCGAGTGCCTGGAATCGATCGGCGATATCCTGGCTCAAGGTCGCGCCGCCGTAGCCCGCATAGCGCAGCTTTGCGAAAAATTTGTCCCGCAGCGCGGGATCCCGCTCCATGGCATCACACAGCCAGCCGAAGGCCACCGGCGCGGACCCGAACACCAGCGGCGAGACCTCACGCAAATTGCGGATCGTCTCGTCGAACAGGCCGGGCAATGGCTTGCCGGCATCGAGATAAACCGTGCCGCCGCCATTGAGATTGCCGTTGAAACCGATGTTGCCGGCGGAGATGTGGTTCCACGGCATCCACTCAAGGCTTTCGGGATTCTCGTTGGGATCCGGCGTGTCCGTACGCAACGACTCCGTCGCAGCGACCACAGCGCACATCATGCCGTGAGTCTGAATCACGCCTTTCGGCAATCCTGTCGAGCCGGAGGTGAAAAGATATTTCGCGACGGTGCCGTGATCGATTTTGTCCATCGACGCAACGACATCTTTAGCGGGGGCTGTCCTGATGAGATCATCGTACGCCGTGGTGGCGCGGTCGGAAATCGGAATGACCGTGACCACTTCCACGCCGTCGAGCGGCAACGCGGATAGCGCGCGTGAATAGTACGGCCCCTGCTCAGCGAATATCATCTTCGGCTTCGTCGTCGCGAAGACGTGCTTCAGTTTTCCGTGATCAGCGCTCATCAGTGAATACGCGACCGAGACCGGCGCCACCGGCACGCGCGCTTTCATGGCGCCGAGCATCATCGTGGCATGCGTAATGGAGTTGCTGGAGAGGATCATCAGCGGCGCCCCGGGCCCGAGCCCGCGATCGAGCAGCGCTTGCGCGATAGCATCGGCACGCCGGTTCGCCTCGCCGTAGGTAATGTACCGCCAGTCGCCGAGCTTGCCGCCTTCGAGCGGGGTGCGCTCGGCGATAAAATTCCGCTCCGGGTGCTGTACCGCCCGCATCTCAAGGAGATGTGCGATGGAGCGGTGCATCGACCCCAACTGGTACTTCGAGCGGATGTAGATCGAGCCGTCCGGCCCGCGGGTCACTTCCACCGAGGGCGGCTTCTGGGGCAGCGGCTTGAAGGGCGGCAATTCGGCGGATTTCAATTGAAGATTCATAGCGTTCCTCTCGGGCAGCGAAAATCTACACTTCGCGACCGTAATTTTGTATATCTCCCGTCGCCCAGTCGGATTTCCCGGAGGGTGAAGGAGATGGCGCAATCGTGCGCGGCAAAAGCGTTCTGCTCATCATCGGCGGCGGCATCGCCGCATACAAGTCTCTTGAGCTGATCCGGCGCCTGAAAGAGTGCGGGGTGACTGTTCGCGCCATCCTCACGACTGCCGGGGCACAGTTCGTGACCCCACTTGCCGTCTCGGCGCTCGCGGGCGAGAAGGTGTTCCAAGAGCTTTTCAATCTCACTGACGAAGCCGAGATGGGACACATCCAGCTCTCGCGCTCTGCCGATCTGGTTGTGGTCGCGCCGGCGACGGCTGACCTGATGGCAAAGCTCGCGAACGGTCACGCCAGCGATCTTGCCTCCACAGCACTCATTGCGACGGACAAGCGCGTGCTGATGGCGCCGACGATGAACGTGCGGATGTGGAACCACCCGGCAACGCAACGGAACCTCGCCACGCTCAAAGGCGATGGCGTGCTGTTCGTCGGACCCAACGACGGCGAGATGGCATGTGGCGAGTACGGTCCTGGCCGGATGGCTGAGCCCGACGAGATCATCACCGCAATCGGGGAGATGTTCGCAGAGGTGCCTTCCGGCCCTTTAGCCGGCGTTAAAGCGCTGGTGACGGCTGGGCCCACACAGGAACCGTTCGATCCGGTGCGTTTCATTGCGAACCGTTCTTCCGGCAAACAGGGCTATGCCATTGCCGGCGCGCTCGCTGATGCCGGCGCGGAAACAATATTGGTATCTGGCCCTGTGGATATCGCCGCGCCATCGCGCGTGAAGCTGGTCAAGGTGCAGACCGCGCGGGAAATGCTCGCGGCTTGCGACTCTGCGCTGCCCGTGGACATCGCCGTGTTTACCGCAGCAGTATCCGATTGGCGGCCTGAGATCGTGGCGAACACCAAGATCAAGAAGCTGGAGAATGCTTCTCCGCCACAAATCCGGCTTGCACAGAATCCCGACATTCTAGCCACAATCTCGCATGCAAAGAATCGCCCCTCACTGGTCGTCGGTTTTGCGGCGGAAACGGACGATGTTGTCGCCCACGCCAAGGCCAAGCTTGTCTCGAAAGGCTGTGATTGGATCATCGCCAATGACGTGTCGCCCGGGACTGGCGTCATGGGTGGCGACAACAACATGGTGCATCTGATCACCGCGAACGGAATCGAAGATTGGCCGCCGATGAAAAAAATTGAAGTTGGCCGCCGCCTCGTCTCGCGAATTGCCCAAGCCTTGGGCAAAGCTGCGTGAAGGTCCTCATCCAACGCCTGCCGCACGCGCGCGATCTCCCGCTGCCAGCCTACGCGACGCCGGGATCGGCGGGGCTCGATCTGCTGGCCGCTAACGATACAGACGTTGAATTGAAGCCTGGCGCGCGCGTGGCTCTGCCGTGCGGTATCGCGATCGCTCTGCCCGAAGGTTATGAGGCGCAAGTGCGGCCACGCTCCGGCCTCGCGCTCAATCACGGCATCACGATGCTGAACACACCCGGCACGATCGACAGTGACTACCGCGGCGAGATCAAGGCGATCGTTATCAATCTCGGGGACGCGCCCTTTCGTATCACGCGTGGGATGAAGATCGCGCAGATGATCATCGCACACCACGAACGCATCGAATTCACCGAAATCGCCGAGTTGCCGAAAACGCAGCGCGCGGCGGGCGGCTTCGGCTCAACCGGTCACGCCGCTAACTCAACTTCGTAGATCATGCTGAAGCTTTCCCGTAAAACTCTGCTGGCCCTGGAAGCCGTAATCGACATCGCCTTCAACGCGCGGCCAGAGCCCGTGCAGGCGAAGGAAATCACTGCTCGCCAAGGCGTGCCGCAGCGCTATCTCGAGCAAGTGATGCAGCAGCTGGTGCGTGCCGGGATTCTCAAAGGAGTCCGCGGTCCGCGCGGCGGATATCGCCTCGCGCGCGAACGCCGACGCATTTCGGTGGGAGATATCGTGCGCGTGGCGGAGAGCGTCGACGATGGCGACCCCGAAGAGGCAAAGCCAACGTCCGATCTCGGCGCGCGCATCGTCACTCCGCTTGTTCAATCGCTACAGGAGGAGTTGATGGCACGCGTGGACGGCATCACCATCGAAGATCTCTGCCGCCGCGCGCGCGCGGAAGGTGTCGATAACGCAGCCGCCGTATCGGCCGATTTTACGATATAACAATAGCTGACAGGGAGAATTTGCTTGCCTACCAATCCAAAACCCGGACGCGGGCGCATCTACGAAGACATTACACACACGATCGGCGATACGCCGCTTGTCCGGCTAAACCGCATGGCGAAGCAAGCCGGTGCGAAGGCAGACATTCTGCTCAAGCTGGAGTTCTTCAACCCCATCCACAGCGTGAAGGATCGCATCGGCGTCTCCATGATCGAGGCGCTGGAAACGAAAGGCATTATCACGCCCGGCAAGAGCGTGCTGGTCGAGCCCACCAGCGGCAATACCGGCATTGCGCTCGCGTTCGTGGCCGCCGCCAAAGGCTACCGGCTGATTGTAGTGATGCCGGAGTCGGTCTCGATTGAGCGGCGAAAGATGCTGGCGCTGCTCGGCGCCGAGCTCGTACTTACGGAAGCGGCAAAGGGCATGCGCGCGGCTATCGCGAAAGCCCACGAGATTGTCGCCGCGACGCCGGGCGCCGTGATTCCGCAGCAATTCGAGAATCCTGCCAACCCTCAGATTCATCGGGAGACCACAGCCGAAGAAATCTGGCGCGATACGGATGGCAAAGTCGATGTGGTAATCTCCGGCGTCGGAACCGGCGGCACGATCACCGGCGTGGGCCAAGTCTTGAAAGCCCGCAAGCCGAGCGTGCGCATGATCGCGCTCGAACCGGAAGACTCCCCGGTTTTGTCCGGCGGACAACCGGGACCGCATCCCATTCAGGGCATCGGCGCTGGGTTCGTGCCGGCTATTCTCGACCGCAAGGTCATCGACGAGATCATCACCATCGGCAACGAAACCGCGTTCGAGACCGCGCGCAAGGTTGCCAAGCTCGAAGGGATTCCCGTTGGCATCTCTTCCGGCGCGGCCGTCGCAGCAGCGCTGGAAGTGGGTGTGCGCCCGGAAATGGAAGGCAAGATGATCGTGACGATCATTCCTTCTTTCGCCGAGCGCTATCTCTCGACGGCGCTGTTCGAGGGCATCGGCTAGCGCTGCACCGGCCCAAAGCACTCGTCGAACAAGTTTCGCATTGCCATCCAGGAGCGCGCGTCCGTCGGTGCGTGATATTTGAATCCCGGCAGGTTCAACTGGTCCACAGCCTTGTCGGTGAAGCTGTGGCCGGCGCCGCTGTAGACGATCAGCTGCCAATCCGCCCCGACAGACGTCATTAATTCGATGAACTTCTCGCGCGACGTGGGCGGGATGAAGGGATCGTCGGCACCGGCGCAGACCATCACCTTGACATGCATCGGGCGATCGTCCTTTTCCGGCAGCGGCACGGGCGGCGCCATACCGGGATGGAACGCCACAACGCATTTCAGATCGGCCGTGATTCGCGCCATCTCGAGTACCAACGCACCGCCGAAGCAGTAGCCGATCGCGGCAAGGCGCCTGGTATCGACACCCGCTTGCGATTTCAGCACGTCGAGGCCGGCAAGCGCGCGCCTGCGCATCAAATTGGGATTCTGCAGCACCTCCTGCATCAAGGGCATCGCCTCGGCCGGCGCCTTTGCCACCGTGCCATACATATCGAGCGCGAAGGCGACATAGCCGAGCTCCGCCAGCATTCGCGCCCGCTCCTTCGTGTGATCCGTCATCCCGCCACCCTGATGGCAGACGAGAATACCGGGGCGCGTGCCGGAGCGCGCTTCGTCATCAGCGAGATAACCGGTGAGCCGCTCGCCATCGCATTCATAAGAAATGTCTCGCGTCATCATGGCTCGGCCCATTCAATCTCGCCGGAGGTTTACCGGCTGCGCGGTATTTCCCGCAACAAGCAGCGCGTTCGCGCGTTCTACTACGGAGCGGAGGGCGCAGGAGTGTGTCATGAAACTTTATTATGCCCCGGGCGCCTGCTCGCTAGCAGCGCACATCGTCGCCGACGAAGCGGATGTTCGGTTGCAGCTCGAAAAGGTCGATCTGAAATCACACAAGACGGAGAACGGCCAGGATTACTACGCCATCAATCCGAAGGGCTACGTTCCGACCATTCAACTTGATGACGGCAGCACGCTCACGGAGAACGTGGCGGTGCTGAACTACATGGCGGATCGCACGGGTGACAAGCTGTACACGCCGCGGCCGCACACGATGGAGCACTACCGGCTGGAGGAGTGGCTCGGTTTCATCACGACGGAGCTGCACAAGAGTTTTGCGCCTTTCTTCACCGGCGGCGACGAGGACGAGAAGCGCACGGCCAAAGAGAAGATCCTCACGCGGTTCAAATATGTGGACGAGAAGCTCGAGGACAAGCAGTTCCTCATGGGCGACCGCATGACTGTGGCGGATGCTTATCTCTTCGTGATGCTCACCTGGGCGAGGAAAAACAATATCAGCATCGACCGCTGCTCGAACCTGAGGGCGTTTTTCGAGCGCATGTCGCGCCGTGACGGAGTCCAGCGCGCGATGAAGGAAGAAGGGCTGCAGCTCCCGCTGGCGGCGTAGCTCACTCGTTAAGCGGCCCGAGGATATCAGGCCGGTCGGTACAGAGGGCGTCGAGACCGCGTTCGATGAGCGCATACATATCGGCAGGATCATCGACGGTCCACGCGCCAACCTTCAGATTCAATGAACGTGCTTCGGCGACGGCTTCTGCCGTCGCGTCGCGATGGAATGGAAACCAGCCGTCGCCGCCGGCCGCTTTGATGGCGCGAAGGATTGAGCCGCCGTAATTCACCGCATCGAAACCAGCAGCCCACGGCGAGGTACCGGTCTTCGCCCAATAGCGCAGCATCTGCAAAGCCGCGTGCGACGGCGGATCGTCGTCCGCCGGAGGTTGTTTCTCGCGGAACCAGCTCTGCGGCAGCGCCGTAAACCAGCACGGCACGTGCAGCTCCAGTTTCTTCGCGTGCAGCAATCCGGGCCAATCGAATCCAACCAGTATCGTGCGGTCGAGGGAGTTGTGTGCACGCAAAACGCTCAACGTTGCTTCGGCAAGTTGCACGGGATCGGCGGAGACGTGGCGATCTGCGAAGGAGGTCTTTAGTTCGACGAAAAGCCAGAACGGCTTTGACGCCGTGCTTGTGACCTCAATGGTCTCACTGAGCGTTGGTATGCGTTCGCCATCCACCGGCCACACCGACGAGTGCGCGCGCGCGTAGTCGCTCGCGGGATCGGGGCGGCCGATGTCGAACGCGCGCAGCTCGGCAAGCGTCAGATCCTTGATCCGCGGCGTTGGCCTCTTGAGCCACGCGCCATTCACATCGCGACAGAGTTCGGGCTTGAGCAGATAATCGTGGACGACGATGACATCGCCGTCTCTAGACAGCTGCACGTCAAGCTCGGCTCCATCGCAGCCAATCGCCACCGCGTTGCGAAACGCCGCCAGCGTATTCTCCGGATAGAGCGCCGCCCCACCACGATGGGCGATGTTGAGCATTACTGTTCCCGCGACCGATTCTTCCCAATGAACCCGAACATATGGCCGGCAACATTGCGCATCTGAATTTCTTCGCTGCCTTCGGTGATGCGATAGCGTCGATGATGGCGATAAATGTGCTCGAACGGCTTGTGCCGCGAGTAGCCCATGCCGCCATGCACCTGCATCGCCCAGTCCGCCGCGTTGCACACGAGCCGGTTCGCCCGGTAATTGCACATCGACACCTTGTCCGAGAGATAGACCTGGATCTCCGGACCGGTCATGCGGTCCATCTCCCACGCCGTGCGATAGATGAGCCAACGCAGCATCTCCGCTTCCGTGTTCAATTCCACCAGCGGCCACTGAATCGCCTGGTTGCGCGAGAGCGGCTTGCCGAATGGTTTGCGCACGTTCGCGTAGTCGACACTCTCGTTGATGCAGTATTGCGCCGCGCCCACGCCGCTCGCCGCCTGGCGAATGCGGTTCTCGTGCACGAAATGGCGCGCGAGGACCAGTCCATTGTCCACCGGCCCGAACACCGCGGACTCCGGCACCCATACGTCGGTGAACGACACGCGCGCGTGGTCCGTCGGCATGTTGAACGTCCACATGTACTCTTCGATCTTCACGCCATCGGCGTTCATCGGTACAATGAAGCAGGTGAGCCCGCGCGCGTCGCCATCCTCGCCGCTCGTGCGCGCGAACACCATGTCGTGCGTCGCCACGTGGACGCCGGTGTTCCACATCTTGGCGCCATTGATGCACCAGCCGTTTCCGTCCTTCACGGCGCTCGTTTCCATCCAGGTGGCATCGGAGCCGTGCTTGGGCTCCGTCAGCCCGAAGGCGAGACGCACGGAGCCACCGAGCATTCCAGGGAGGATCGCTTTCTTCTGCTCGTCGGTTCCGAAATCCCGCATCATCAGAATTTGCGGGAAGTTGCCGACGACGGAGGTTTCATTCTGCAAATCGTTATGGAGACCTAAGCCCTTCGCCGCGAGGTGCTCGCGGATGATCGCCATGGCGAGATTGCCGATGTTCTTGCCGCCATATTCTTCCGGCAACGCAAGGCGCAGGAAGCCAGCCTTATCGGCGCGCCTGCGCATTTCGCGCAGCAGGTCTTCCCATTCCTTGCGCGGCAAGCCGCCATGCTCGAAATCCGTGCGCGCCCATTCGCGGCGGTGATCGAAGAAACGATCGTTGTCCCCCTCTTTCTGCAGCGGCACGATCTCGCGCTCGATGAACTCATCGATCCGCGCCAGCAGCTCCGTGATCTCATTGGGAATGGTGAAATTCATGGCTTATGCCCCTGTTCTTGAATATCAGCAGCGAAACTCTAGGCCCGCTGTCGCATTCGCGCCACCACGAGGCGGACCGATCACCCAGCTTGCGTTCATGAAGGCTGAGTGCGATGGCGCGACGGAGGTGCTAAGGTCGGGGGGCTTCGGGGGCTCACCACATGACAACGGCTACTGAAACATCAACCGCGCCGCGCTTTCGCGTGAGCGCGCTCCTTGTATTTCTCATACTTGCCTTTGTGCTCTCCTGGTATCCGTGGGTGCTGGCGTTGCTGCGCCATACCACGAGCGGGCTCAACCCGGTGGGGTTGCTGGTAGCGGCGCTGATCGCCTCGGCGCTGGGCGTCGGATGGCGCGGGCCGCGCGAGATTCTCCTCGGCATCGTTCGTGTGCGTGTGCCCTTCACGCGATGGATCGCGGCATTCCTGATCCCGATCGGAATCGTTGCGACTGCAGTTGCGCTCGCAATGGTGCTGGGCATCGGCGTCAAGATGCAGCGGCCGAACTGGAGCGATGCTCGATCGATTCATCATTGGATTTCTGTTCGTCGCACTCGGCGAAGAGGCCGCATGGCGCGGCTTCCTTCTGCCATTTCTGCAGCGGAGGCTGCATCCTGTCATCGCAACGCTGATCGTCGCTGCCATCTGGGCCATCTGGCATCTCCCACTATGGGGAAGCGAGTTCGCATGGAATATTGTGCCCGCGTTTCTCGTCAGCCTCCTCGGGGCCTCATTTATCCTGAGCTGGCTCTATAACAGCGCACGCGGCAGTATCCTGATGCCGATGCTCATGCATGCCACGCTGAACACCGTTAGTGCCGGCTATGCCTTGCATCTTGTCAGCGCGAGCGATCTCGTGAGTTTCTGGTGGTTGTATTCAGGCCTTTGGCTTGCCGCTGGATTCCTTACAATTCTCGCAACAGGCACGAGGCTTGGCTTCGGTATATCCAGATAGATGATGCACGTCTGTCCGGGAACGGCGCTTTCGCAGCTGCGAATGTGGCCCTTGCGCCACGCTTGCCGCGAATGGAACGAATGCGCGGGGCGCGGGTTGACTTGGCACAAGCACAGGCATAGCTAGCCAACATCATTAACTCCAAGCGAGTCGACCGATGGATTCAAACGGCATCACCCGCATGGCTGCACGGCTCACGCCGCAGTGCGCCGTGTTCGCCGTTTCGGCTCGCGAGGAGAACGCGTCTTAGCCCCGTCTAAACCGTTCTGAAGTTTCACCCCTCCCGAGCCCGGAAAGCTTCGGAGGGGATTTTCGTATCTATCCCTTAGCGCTTCCGGGCCCGGGCATTAAAAAGAAAAGCCCGTGTCATGACCGATATTGCAGAATTCGATGTTGCCCATGCGGGCCCCAGAGTCACCGGCCACGGCCTCGATGCGTGGTTTAAGGAAGCGCGCGAGCTGTTGAAGCTCGCCGGCCCGCTCGCGCTCACCCAGCTCGCGCAAATGACGATCATGGGAACCGACATGTACATGCTAGGCCATTTCAGCACGGCGGCACTGGCATCGGCGACGCTCGGCAACACCATCTTCTTCTTCGCGTGGCTGCTGGGATTCGGGCCCGCGTCTGCAGTCTCACCGATGGTGGCGCACATTCTCGGCGCGTCACCGAACAATCGTGCCGGCGTGCGTGCGGTCGCGCGCATGGGATTGTGGTCGGTGCTGATCGTGTCCATGCCACTCTTCACGCTGCTGCAGTTCGCGAAACCGCTGCTGATCATGCTCGGGCAGAATCCGGAGCTCGCGGCCGGCGCGGGCCGCTTCGTCGGCGCACTCGCTTTCGGGCTGCCGTTCACGCTCGGCTATCAGGTGCTGCGCAACTACACGACCGCCCTCAGCCGTCCGACGGCGCCGTTGATCGTGATGGGCGTGTCTATCCTGTTCAATGCGGCTGCCGACTACGCGCTGATCTTCGGACATTTCGGTTTTCCGCGGCTTGGGCTGCTGGGCTCCGGGATCGCCAGCTCGTGCTCATTCGCGTTCGGCTTTCTCACGATGCTGCTGGTGATCCGGCTCACGCCGGGCCTGCAAAAATATCGCATTCTGCGCCGGTTCCATCGCCCGCACTGGGAGAAGCTCGCGGAGGTGTTCCGGCTCGGCTTGCCGATCGGGCTCACCACCATTTTCGAAGCGATGCTGTTCAACTCTGCGACGTTGGTGATGGGAACTTTCGGCACCGCCAGCGTGGCGGCGCACCAGATATCGCTCCTGATCCCATCCTTCACTTTCATGGTACCGCTCGGCATCGCCATGGCGGCGACGGTGCGGGTGGGCCTCGCGGCAGGAGCGCGCGATCGCGAAGCGGTGCGGCGCGCGGGTTACACCGCGATCGTCATCGGCGCCGGATTCATGAGCCTGATGGCGGTCGTGCTGTGGACACATCCGCGCGAGATTGCGTCGCTATGGCTGTCCGATTCACCATCGGCGCTGCAGGTGATCGCGCTGGCGGTGGTGTTCCTGCATGTCGCGGCGGCGTTCCAGATCGTCGACGGCATCCAGGTGATCGCAGCCCTGTCGCTGCGTGGTCTCAAGGATGCGCGCGCGCCGATGTGGATTGCGGGCGCCAGTTACTGGCTGGCGGGCGCGCCGGTCAGCCTGATCCTCGCCTACACCTTTCACATGAAAGGTCTGGGGATCTGGATCGGGCTAGCGTTTGGGCTGTTCGTCGCGGCAACCAGCATGGTCTGGCGGTTCTGGTATTTAAGCCGGGACCGCTAGTGCTGATCTCATTGCCTTGACGCGGCGCGCAGCCTCCGCAGGAGGTCGAAGCCCCGAGAAGTTATTTCCTGCGGATTCTTTTGGGCACGGCGAACGCCCACCCACCAGGTGAATGGCTGTTGAATTGACGGATCCTGCCAGACCACCTGGGAAACCTCGAAGCCGTGCGCACGCCAGGCGGTTGCAAACCATTTTCTCCCCACGACGATCTGCGGCCGCTCAAACTCCTCCGGATAGTACGCTGGCAGCCCGCCTTTTCGCGTTGTCGTTCTGGCCACACGCGGCGACGCATTGCCTTGCAGTAGGCGTCCTTCCTTAATGTGAATGAAAAACGCTGAGGGCGCGGCAAGCACACGAGCCACATTCTCGATTGCCAAAGCAAGTTCGGGTACATAATCGAAGACCAGAGAGGCCTCGAACAGATCGAAGCTCGCCGACTCAAAACGCGACAAGTCGCGAATGTCGCATGCGATGTGCTCCTCGCCATATTTGCCGAAGAGAGAGAAGGTCACCAGCGATGCCATGAACGGCTCGAGCAGCCGCCGCTCGTGATGGCCCGGCGCTGCACAGAGAGAGCGCGCGGTTCCAAGGAGACCGAGGTCCCGAAGGAGCGGCATGCCGACGCTGTCCAGCATCCATGCGAGCGCCCGGTGACGGCCGGGAGCGCCGCATCTGGCGCAATCCTTTCCGTCGACTGCAAATGAATTGCTATAGCCTTGCGCCACAGCGGCGCGAAGAGCCGGGTTGCAAACATTGCAACCGCTACCGTTTTGTCCGGGCACTGTGGACGCCATGAAAGGCATTACCTGCTGTCAATCAGAGCGTTTTGGGCTCAAGCCGCGTGAACAGCCGGACCGTACATCAGCCGCCGGCCTTGCCCATAGCGCCCCTGACGCTAACATCTGCCGGATAGGGGAGCATCCCATGTTCGATTCACGGCTCAACTCCGTAGTCGACATTTCGCGCATTCAGGCGCAGGACCGGCCTGATGCGATTGCGCTCGATTTCCGCGACCGGCTGACCACCTTTCGCGAATTAAATGAGCGCTCGAACAGAGTCGCGCAAGGGCTGATCGCGCTGGGTCAGAAGCCGAATGCTCGCATCGGCTATCTCGGCAAGAATTCGGATCGCTATGTCGAAGTGCTACTTGGAGCGTTCAAGTCGCGCGGCGTCGTGGTCGGCGTGAACTGGCGCCTTGCGCCGCCCGAGATCACGTACGTGCTGAACGATGCCGGCTGCGAAGTGCTGTTCGTCGGCAGGGAGTACTACGACACAATCGACAGGATCACCCTCGACACCCCAAAACTGAAAACCGTCATCGTCATGGATGGCGGGCATGTTCAATGGGAGTCCTACGAAGGCTGGCGCGATGCGCATCCGGCGGATGATCCCATGCTGCCGATTTCGCCGGACGACGATATCATCCAGCTCTACACATCGGGCACGACCGGCCATCCCAAGGGCGTGCAGCTCACCAACGCGAATTATCTTGCGCTGTTTCACGCGCTGGCGGGGCCAGGCATGCTGCGTTACGAGCCTGACGATGTCGTTCTCATCGCAATGCCGTTTTTCCACGTCGCCGGCGTGAATATCGCGCTGTTCTGTCTGTTCCAGGGCGCGCGCGGCGTCGTGCTCGGCGACATCGATCCGCAGGAAATTTTGCGCCTGATTCAAGCGAAGCGCATTTCGCAGATGTTCCTCGTGCCGGCTGTCATCCTGTTTCTGATTCAGCAACCGAACATCACCGAAATCGATTTCTCTTCATTGAGACACGTCCTGTACGGCGCCTCTCCCATTGCCGATGACGTGCTGCTGAAAGCGAAGGGAATCTTCGGCTGCCAATTCGCGCAGGTGTATGGGCTCACCGAGACTACTGGCGGCGGCACGCTGCTGATGCCGGAGGATCACGATCCAGCGCGCGGCAAGCTGCGCTCCTGCGGCAAGCCAGCACCTGGGCACGAAATCAAAGTTCTCGACCCGACGGGCGGCGAACTACCGCCGGGCGAAGTGGGCGAGATCGCCATCCGCGCCCCGAACCTCATGAAGGGATATTGGAACAAGCCCAACGCGACCAAAGCTGCGACCCGCGATGGCTGGCTGCGCACCGGCGACGCCGGCTATTTCGATTCGGAGGGTTACCTCTACATTCACGACCGCGTGAAAGACATGATCGTCTCGGGTGGTGAGAACATCTATCCGGCGGAGGTGGAGAACGCGATTTTCGGCCATCCCGCCGTTGCCGATGTCGCCGTGATCGGCGTGCCGGATGATAAATGGGGCGAGGCGGTCAAGGCGATTGTCGTGAAAAAACCGGGTGCTACCGTGGCCCCCGCCGATGTCATTGCCTATGCCCGTGAGCGGATCGCGGGCTATAAATTGCCCAAATCGGTGGATTTTATCGAAGCCCTGCCCCGCAATCCCTCGGGAAAGATCCTCAGGCGCGAATTGCGCAAGGCCTATTGGGAAGGACGCGAAAGACAGGTAAACTAGGGTCGATCTTGGGTCGTTGGGAGGCGCCCATGCGGAAATCCTGGCTTTCGACGGCTCTGCTCGCGGGACTGGCACTCGCAGTCACGCCTGCTTTCGCGCAAACACCGGTGCCCGCCACCAAAGGCTCGCAGGTGGTGCCGCCCGGTTCCGGCGCAGAAGTTGTGCCGGACGTGGCGCCCGGCGACGAGATTGCCATTGCCTGCGCGCCGATCGAACATCGCGATGCCAACTCCGACGTCCGCGTCGTGCTCACGATTTCGGCGATGCCGGACGAAGTTTCGCCCGGCTACAAGAAGGTGCTGGCGACGGATGAAGAACTCAGCAAATACGGTGTGCGCATTCGCGTGCCCGACGTGCCCGATCTTCCCAATCACACGGTGAACCTCAACGTATATGTGGTTGGCGGTGCCAATGGCGCATGCGATGCGGGCCATGTGAAAGTCGTATCGCGCGTTCCCGATTTCCGCCACGAGATGAAACGCCCGCCGCACGTGTCGTAAACCTATCCGCGACCTGCCCATTTCTTCCCTCTCGGCACTGTCGAGACGGAGCCGGTATGCGCCGTACGTACACCAAAAAGAATGAAATGGAACGGCATCGCGCGCGGCTACGTGCTATGTGCGTGTTGATCTGATCCGAGCCACGAAGCGAATGCGCCCGAGCGCTCCCTTACCCGTCCTGTTTTTCGCGAGCGCCGCGCACGGGATGAATCACGTGCTGCTGACGCTTTATCTCACCCTAGTACTTGTGCTCACACAGGTCTGGCACCTGCCCTACAATGAGCTCATCGCGTTGTGGACGTTTGGCGCGACGCTGGTGGGTTTCGGCGCGCCGCTTGCCGGTTGGCTCGCTGACAAGATCGGCGAGACAAAAGTACTGGTGTTGTGCTTCCTGGGCCTCGGCACCTCGAGCATTCTCTGCGGCTTTGCACAAAACACTTTCCAGCTCGAGGTGGCGCTGGCGCTGCTCGGCCTTTCCGGCTCGATTTATCACCCGGTCGGGATCTCGTGGGTGGTGAAGCACGCAACCGTGCGCGGCCGCGCCATTGCGCTCACTGGCGTCGCTGGAAGCATTGGCGTGGCGCTCGGGCCGGTGGTCGCCGCGGGGTTGGCGTCGCTGTGGAGCTGGCGCGCGGCCTTCATTGTTCCAGGTATACTGACCGTTGCGCTCGGCGTGGCGCTGCTCGTGTTTCATGTTGCCGGCCGGATTGTGGACCGTGAGGGCGATTCCGTTCCTCATTCGCATGAGCCTTCGCGCGCCAATATCACGCGCACCTTTGCGGTGATGGCGTTCACGATGACCGCCACACTCGTCGTCTATTCCGCGTTCGGAACCGCACTGCCGAAGCTGATCGAACTGAGCAACGTTGCCGGACGCTACGGATTGGTCGGCATCGGTGCCGTCGTGAGCGCGATCGAGCTTCTGGGAGCCGGCGCGCAGTTCGTCGGCGGACATTTCGCCGACCGTGGAGCGGCCAAACGCGCCTACCTCGGCGCCTTCCTGCTGCTCGCGATGGTCTTTCCTTTGGTGGCCTTGAGCGGCGGATGGGGCGTGGCCGCCGCCTCCATCGCCGTGATCTTCCTGTTCGAATCCATTGCGCCGGTCGAGACGATGTTTATCGCCCGCTACACGCCAGCACAGCGCCGCGGCCTTGTGTTCGGCATGCGCTATGGCCTTGCCACGATCGGCACGCCGCTCGGCGTGTGGCTCGTGGCGCGGCTTTACAGTTCCGGCCCGCAATTCCTCTATCTGCTCGCGACGCTTTCCGTTCTTTCTCTGGCGGCGCTCGCAGCCGCGCTGTTCTTGCCCTCGGACCGAAATACCGTTGCGCTGCCGGCGGAGTAAGTAAGGCTCACGCGGGCTTTTGAAGTGCGTTCCCGCCGCGGTCACGGCCTAATTTGAATCCCTATCCCCGTTTGCCCTTCGCCGGTGACAGCACCCATTGCCCATTCTTGTTCTCCTCGACAGCCACTTGGCTGACGATGCCTTGGTGAATGGCGTCGGCGGCTATCCCGCGGGCTTCTCTTTCGCTATTGAACAATCTGTACCTGACGGTTTCGCCCGCTCCGAATACGACTCGATAATTTTCACCGGACATGTTGGCCCTCTTAGCGCACCATTCGTTGTACAATTCCTCTGGCGACCATAGCCGATCCTCTACGCCGGCCGCCATGGCATGGGTGACGCGAGTGGAGAGGGGCTACCAGACGGGAGCACCGGCTCTTTGCCGGAAGCGTGCGAGGCCGATGGATTTGCCTGTGGCGGCTCTTGAAACCGGCTATGATTGCAGCGCAAAGGGGCGAAAAGCTGAAAGGGCATCAGTCGTGATAAAAGAAGAAGACGTGTTGGCCGCCCTGGACAAACCCCGAGCCGTCTATTCGCTCCAAACGCGGCTCGACCCCAGCAATAAGAGTACAGACGCCCTCCAGGAACTGCTGCTGCGAATGCGAGCTGCAGGAAAGGTGAAATTCGACATAAAAAGCGGCAGGTGGAGCAAAGCCTGACGCTTCAGTTTTAGGCCAAATTGGACACTAGGCCACCGCTTATCCCTTGACCGCCGGATTGCGGAATCACAAAGTCGCCGCCTTCCCGCATAGGGACAAAGATGAGGGGTTGAGATGCGCCTGAAACTTGCCGTGTCCATTGCTGTTGTTGCTACCGCCATGTCCGTTTCTTCCATGGCGGGCACCTTGAAGAGCCTCGTTCACCAGCCGCCTGACGGCGCCGTGATTACCATGCAGCTCACGGACGGCACCGTAATGGCGCAGGGCTATGGCCAGTCGGACTGGTGGAAGCTCACGCCCGACAATACGGGCAGCTATATCAATGGCACCTGGAAGCAGGTCGCAAGTTTCCCGGCCGGCTACGCCCCCTATGCCAATGCTGAAGCCGTGCTGGCCGACGGACGTCTCGTCATTGCGGGCGGCGAATACAATGGCGGGAACTTCTCATTCACCAACAGAAGCATGATCTACGACCCGCTCGCCGACAAGTGGACGGATATTACACCAGACAGGCGCCTGCTTCCGTACATCGGCGATTCGCCATCGAACGTGCTCCCGGACGGCCGTTTCGTCGTCGGTGAAAAGTTCAAGAAATCGGTGTTCGCATTCGATCCGAAAACGATGACGTGGTCGGAGTTGGCTTCCACGAAGAAGAACGACTTCAACGCCGAGGAAGGGTGGCTGCTGCTGGGCGACGGGTCGATCCTGACCTTCGACGTCAAGGCGCATCCGAATTCAGAACGTTATATCCCAGCAACGGGCGTGTGGGTCGACGCCGGCAGCACGGTGGTCGATCTGCGCGGGCCGCAGACTTGTTGCGGGAACTGCATCCCGTACGGCCCCAAGGGCAAATGCTACGATCCGCCCGGTGAAGTGGGCGGTTCGGTTCTGCGTCCTGACGGAACGGTTTTCGCGACCGGTTCTCTTCCCGAGGGCGAACAGGTCGCCCATACCGCGATCTATACGCCTCCAAGCAAGGGCGACCGGCATGGCCATTGGACGGCCGGGCCCGATTTCCCGCGCGGCGATGATTCCTTCGATGCGCCCGATACGATCCTGCCGAGCGGCAATGTGCTGGTCGAAAGCACGAGCGGCAACCTTTACGAGTTCGACGGCACAAGTCTGATCAAGCAAAACGTATTCGCCGGCGGTTCGCTGATGAACCTGCCGACCGGCGAGGTGCTCATCGGCGGCTCCGAAGTCTATCAGCCGACGGGGACCTACAACCAAGCGTGGGCGCCGACGATCTCCGACTCCCCGGCATCGGTGACCCGCGGGCAGACCTATCAGATCTCCGGCACGCAATTTAACGGCGTGTCGCAGGGCGCCTCGTTGGGCGACGAGTTCGACTCACACACCAATTATCCGCTTGTGCGCATCACCAACAAATCGACGAACCATGTGTTCTACGCCCGCACGCATGACCACAGCACCATGGGTGTGCAGACGGGCAAGACTCCTGTTTCCACCAACTTCGATGTGCCATCGGGAGCGGAGACCGGGGCCAGCAAGCTTGAGGTCGTCGCGAACGGGATTCCTTCGAAGCCCGTCGACGTAACCGTAAACTGAAGCTTCGGTGCGAGCGCGCTTTTTCCAGCGCGCTCGCACGTCGCGTTTCCCCCGAGGCGCTTGCGCAGGTTTACCGTGCCGCAGTTTGCTTGTGATCCGAAGCGGTCCACTTCGAAAGCGCAGGTCGAGCGACAGGTTGCTCCTCAGGACGATTTTTGCCTGTGACTTCAGTCCCAGGAATCTATCCCGCTTCCAGGACACGTTCGCCTGATAGGCATGATCGAACTGGACCCACCGCCCGCGCAAGCCAGGTTGACTTTTCGTTCACAATCCCTATGTTCCTCCACATATTGAACGGCGGCCATCCGGGCAGCCGGAAGGGCGCGGAAACTGCGCCCGTTTAGGAGCGCATGACCAGTGAAACGTTGGCCGGCAGTGAGGCCGGCAGAGTAGAAGTAAGCCTTTCGGAAACTTCTTTCGTATCCCCGGCAAGCCGGGACTCTCTTCCAGAAAAATCAAGGTCCGAATCGGCCGCTGGCGCCGACCTTCCTCCTGCTGGCGGCGAACATTGTTCGCAGGCCACGGTGGAAATGCCGGATGCTCTCGAATCGAACCGGGAACCCCCAGTCGCGGGGCAAAGTACCACGGGGAATATCCCTTGGGGGACTCCGCAGGATGGCTTCCCATCGCTGGGCCTCTCAAATGATATTCTGAAGGCGATCGCGGAAAGCGGCTACACGACGCCCACACCCATCCAGGCGCAGGGCATTCCGCCTGTCCTCCAGCGCCGCGACGTCATCGGAATTGCGCAAACGGGCACCGGCAAAACCGCCTCCTTTACGCTCCCCATGATCGAGCTGCTCGCGCGCGGCCGGGCGAAAGCTCGCATGCCGCGCTCTTTGATTCTGGAGCCGACGCGCGAGCTGGCAGCGCAGGTCGCGGAAAGCTTCGAGCGCTACGGCAAGTACAACAAACTTTCCATGGCGCTCCTCATCGGCGGCACCTCTTTCGACGACCAAGACCGGAAACTCGATCGTGGCGTCGATGTGCTCATCGCCACGCCCGGCCGCCTGCTTGATCATTTCGAGCGCGGCAAGCTGATGCTCTCTCAGGTGCAGATCCTGGTGGTGGACGAAGCCGACCGCATGCTCGACATGGGCTTCATCCCCGATGTCGAACGCATCTGCAAACTCATTCCTTTTACCCGGCAGACGCTCTTCTACTCCGCGACCATGCCGGCGGAGATCCGTCGGCTTACGGAACAGTTCCTCCATCACCCCGTGCGCGTGGAAGTTGCGCGGCCGGCAACCACTGCCGAAAATATCACGCAGGAAGCAGTAGACGTCCCTGCCAACGATTGGGCGAAGCGTGAAGCCTTACGCCGCCTCATCCGCACCAACGAGGTGAAGAACGCCATCGTGTTCTGCAACCGCAAACGCGATGTGGATGTCGTCGCGAAATCGCTGTCGAAGCACGGTTTCAATGCCGCGCCGCTGCATGGCGACCTCGACCAATCTCTCCGTATGCGGACCCTGGATGGATTCCGCAGTGGCGCCGTACAGCTGCTGGTCGCAAGCGATGTGGCCGCGCGTGGGCTGGATATCCCGAACGTGTCGCACATTTTCAATTTCGATGTGCCGTATCACCCGGACGATTACGTGCACCGCATTGGCCGTACCGGGCGCGCCGGTCGCTCCGGCCATACGTTCATGCTCGTGACACCGCGCGACGCGAAGTATCTCGAAGCGATCGAGGGACTGATCAAGCAATCGCTGCCGCGCCACTCGTTGGAAGGTCTTGCCGACGCGGTACAGCATCGACCGCAGGAATCGCGCAGCCGCGACCGGCGTGGGCGCGACCGTCGGGGTCATCGCGAGCGTCCGGCAAAAAGTCACGGAGCAAGCGCACCGGTTCCGCATTCCGCTTCGAACCCGATGCCCTCGCCTGTTCCGCAGCCTCGTCCTGCGCATCCGGGTTCCGTGCAGCATGGGCAACCAAAGCATCAGCCAAAGTCGCACAATGCAAAGCCGGCGGCCAAACAACAGGTAGCCGCTGCAACAGAGGCGAAAGCGCCTGGCGCCGACGCGATGAAGCTTCCGGCCTTTCTGCTGCGCCCAATTCCCATTCCGAGGGCGGAAAAGGCGGCGCCACGCGCGAAGAAGAAGGAAGCCGCCGAGGCTTAATTCCTCTCTTCCGCCGCGCCTTTCACGCGGCGGCCTGCGCGCCTATGCTGAACGCTATTGGGGATTGCAATGACGAAAGACTTCGATCGCGCCACGCTCACGGCTCACGGCAGCGTCGCCGTGCTGACGATGAATCATCCCGAAGTGATGAACGCCGTTTCGGTGAAGATGGTCCAGGGGCTGTGCGACGCCCTGGACGAAATTGGGAAGCCGGAGAGTGGCGCCCGCGCGCTGATCATCACCGGCGAGGGTCGCGGCTTCTGCTCCGGCGCCAATCTATCCGAGGTGCCCGACGAACGAAAATCGCTCCCCGGACCCGGTTCCGCGCTCGATTCCGCCTACCATCCCTTTCTGCGCCGCTTGCGTGACGTGAACATCCCGGTCGTCACCGCCGTGAACGGCGCGGCAGCGGGCATCGGCATGAGCATCGCGCTCATGGGCGATATCATCCTCGCCGCACGCAGCGCGTATTTCCTTCAAGCCTTTGCGCGCATCGGTCTTGTGCCGGATGGCGGATCAACATGGCTCTTGCCGCGCCTCATTGGGCTTGCCCGCGCGAGAGAGTTGTCGCTGCTCGCGGAAAGACTGCCTGCGGAAAAGGCGCTGGAATGGGGATTAATCAACCGCGTCTGTGACGACACGGCACTAATGGACGAGGCGCTCGCAATCGCGCGACGTCTGGCGAGCGGTCCCACGGTTTCTTACGGCATGATCCGCCGGCTCTACTGGGAGAGCCCGAACAATTCATACGACGAACAGCTTGACTTGGAGCGTCGGTCGCAACATTGCGCGGGACGAACGGAAGACTTCCGCGAGGGCATCAGTGCATTTCTTGCGAAACGGCCGGCGCAATTCAAAGGCGCCTGACTGAGGACATTCGTTGCCGCTGCGAACACCAAAGATTTTCGGAATCGGATTTCAGAAGACGGGAACGTCGACGCTGCACCTGGCGCTGTCGCAGCTCGGCTACATTTCGCAGAAGGGATTCTTCATCAATCATCCAAAGGGGATCGCCATTCCACCTCCGCTCACTGCGGGAAAAATCTTGCCTCATGCGTTTGCTCTCGCCGAGCATTACGATGCGTTCTCCGACAATCCATGGCCGTTGTTGTATCGCGAGTTGGACAGGGCCTTTCCCGGCTCGAAGTTCATTCTGACGATACGGGACCCGCAACGCTGGATTGCGAGCGTGGTCGGCCATTTCGAGAAACGGCCGGATGATGTCGCGCAATGGATTTATGGCGTGCCATTCCCGCTGGGAAACGAGGCTCAGTATCTGGCGACCTACCAGGCGCACAACACGGCCGTGCGATCCTATTTCGCAGACAGGCCGCAAGATCTTCTCGAAATGGACCTGGAGGCAAATTCGGGCTGGCAGCCCTTGTGCAAATTCCTTGGAATTCTTACGCCTGAGCGTCCCTTTCCCCACGCGAACCGGTCCTTGGAGCGGGAGCGGAAGCAGGCCTCCACCTGGCGCATGGCAAAAAGCAAGCTCCGGCGCGCTTTATCGTTGCCACGGGAGGCCCCCTGAATATCAGAAAATTTCGCGCAGTACCGCCAGCGGTAATTGTGCGGCAATTCTCGCGCGAGCGTGACTTGCACTGGAGCACGTTTTAAGGCGGTATCCCGCGCTTGCAGACAGGCCTGCGGTGTCTCGCCCGTCGCCATTCATCCCAACGGAGAATCCATAATGCATCGTGCCTTCCTGCTTGCGGCTGCCAGCGTGATCGTTGCGACCGCCAGCATTGCAGACCCGGCGAACAAGACCATGTTCGGCACCTGGGGCGTCGACCTCACGGCAATCGACAAGACCGTCAAACCGGGCGATGACTATTTCCTGTATGCGAATGGGGACTGGTACAAGACCGCCGTCATCCCGCCGGACCGCGCCAGCACCGGCTCGTTCCAGAATCTCCGCATCCTGAGCGAAAAGCGGATGCAGGAAATCGCGGCGTCACTCGACGCGAAGCCGTACGCAAAATTGACCACGGAAGAGAAAAAGCTCCGTGATCTGTACGACGCTTTCAACGACCAGAAGCAGATCGACAGCCGCGGTCTCGTACCTGCGCAAAAGGACCTTAGGTACATCGCGAGCCTCAAGACGCCGGAAGACGTGGCGGCCGCCATGGGCAATCCGCTGCTGCAGGCTGATGGTCCTTTCAACATGTACATCGGCGTGAACGACAAGAACTCCAACCAGTACGCGATCGATCTCACGCAGTCCGGCCTCGGATTGCCGGACCGCGATTACTACCTGCGCGACGACAAGGAGCTCGCGAAGACGCGCGACGCGTACAAGAAGTACCTTGCGCAGATGTTCACGCTCGCGGGCATTGGCGATGGCGAGAAGCGCGCCGCAGCCGTGTACGATCTGGAATACAAGATCGCCCAGGTGCAATGGCCCAATGCCGACAGGCGAGACGAGGACAAGACCTATAATCCGATGAAGTTCTCGGAACTGAAGGCGCTTGCGCCGCAGTTCCCCTGGGAGGCGTATTTCAAGGCGGGTCGCATTTCTCTTGGCGGGCCGAATGGCGAACGCGGCGTGATCATCGCCGAAAAATCGGCATTTCCGAAACTCGCCGAAATCTTCGCGAACACGCCGGTTTCCGTCTGGCGCGATTATCTGACCGTACATTATCTGCACACCTTTGCGGCGTACCTCCCCAAGAAAGTCGACGATGCCGATTTTGCTTTCTACGGCACGACATTGCAGGGGAACGCGCAACAGTTGCCGCGTGGCGCACGCGCAGCGCACCTGCTCGACAATCTGATGGGCGAGGCGCTGGGCAAACTGTACGTCGCGAAATACTTTCCGCCGGAGGCGAAAGCGAAGGCCGAGGAGCTCGTGAACAACCTGCTCAAGGCCTATGACGCCGATATTCGCACGCTCGCATGGATGACACCCGCCACCCGCGAAAAGGCACTCGACAAACTTCACAAGTTCCACGTGAAGATCGGCTATCCCGATCATTGGCGCGACTACTCGGCCCTCGTGATCAAGCGCAACGACCTGCTGGGCGACGTGCAGCGCGGCGGGGCGTTCGAATGGAACCGCAGGCTCGCGCGCCTCGATCGGCCGGTCGATAAGACCGAGTGGGGCATGTCGCCGCCGACGGTAAATGCCTACAACAATTCGCAGTTCAACGAGATCGTGTTCCCGGCCGCAATCATGCAGCCGCCGTTCTTCGATTTCCATGCCGACGATGCCGTGAATTACGGCGGCATCGGCGCAGTCATCGGACACGAGATCAGCCATGGCTTCGATGACCAAGGCTCGAAGTTCGATGCCGACGGCGGGTTCAACAACTGGTGGACGCCGGCGGACCGGAAAGCATTCGAGGAGCGGACGGCAGCGCTCGGAAAGCAGTACGATTCGTACGAGGCATTGCCCGGGCTGCATGTGAACGGGGCATTCACCATGGGCGAAAACATCGCCGACAACGCAGGCATCGCAATCGCGCTCAAGGCCTATCACATCTCGCTCAACGGCAAGCCCGCGCCTGTTGTCGACGGCCTCACAGGTGACCAGCGCTTCTATTTGTCCTTCGGGCAAATCTGGCGCGCGAAACTTCGCGAAGGAGCGCTCCGGCAGCAAGTGCTTTCGAACGAGCACAGCCCGCCGCAGTTCCGTGCCATCGGGGCCACCCGCAACCAGGACGAGTGGTACGCTGCATTCGGCGTGAAAGCGGGGGAGAAATACTACCTGCCGCCCGATCAGCGCGTGCATCTTTGGTAACATCGCGCCGCTGGCCCAAAACCGGCGGCGCTCTTCCAATGGACGTGAGAATGAAATTCTGGAGCAATCTCTTGCTGGCCAGTGTTCTGCTTGGAAGCGCCTCTGCAACGGCCGAACCATCGTCGCCGCAATCTGCGACGGCGCAGCCGGCGGTCCCGCCCTGGGGCGTGTACCTCGACGACATGGACAGGAGCGTAAAGCCCGGAGACGACTTCTTCCTGTATGCGAACGGAGCATGGGTCAAGACTAGCGTGATCCCGCCGGAGCGCTCCTACAACGGCGTCAATCTCGAGCTGAACAAGCAGAACGAAGAACGGCTGAAGGGGATTGTCTCTGAGCTGCGGTCACGCGATTCAGCATCGCTCTCCGCCGAAGAGAAGAAGCTTCGCGATTTGTACACGGCCTTCACGGAGCAGAAGCGGATCGAGGCGCAGGGCCTCGCGCCCGCCCAAGCAGATCTCGCACGCATCGCGCACGCGAAATCTCTGCCGGAAATCGCGGCACTGATGGCCGATCCGGCGCTAGAGCTCGACGGGCCGATCGGGCTTTACATCGGCGTCAATGACAAGAATCCCAACGAATATTCGCTCAATCTCTACCAATCCGGCCTCGGCATGCCGGATCGCGAGTATTATTTGCGCAAGGACAAGGAGCTCGATACAACCCGCGCGGCGTACCACAAATATCTCGCGACCATGCTCCGGTTTTCCGGCGCGCAGAATGCCGGGAAGCGCGCCGACGCGATCTATGCGCTTGAATTGAGGATCGCGCAGGCGCACTGGCCGGCGGCAGAGCGCCGGGATGCCGACAAGACCTACAATCCACTGACAGTCGCTGCTCTCGAGAAATATGCTCCGCTCTTCCCGTGGCGCTCGTATCTGACCGGCGCGTCGGTAAGTGAGAAGGCCAAAAGTGGCGCGGATCGGGCGCTGATCGTCGCGGAAAAATCGGCTTTCCCGAAACTCGCTAAGATCTTCGCCGAAACGCCGCTGCCGGTCTGGCGCGACTATCTGACGGTCCGCTATCTCCACAGTTTTGCGGCCTATCTTCCGAAGAAATTCGACGACACAGATTTCGCGTTCCACGGAACCGTGCTGCAGGGAAAACCGCAACAGCTTGACCGTTTCACGCGCGGCGCGCAGCTCCTCGACAGCAGCATGGGTGAAGCTCTGGGCAAACTGTATGTGGCGAAATACTTCCCGCCGGAAGCCAAGGCCAAGGCGCAATTGCTCGTTGCCAACCTCCTGAAGGCCTACGACGAAAGCATCAAGACGCTCGACTGGATGACGCCTGCCACGCGCGAGAAGGCGCTCGACAAGCTGCATCACTACATGCTGAAGATCGGCTATCCCGATCACTGGCGCGATTACTCCGCGCTCGAAATCAGCGCGGACAATCTGGTTCAGGATGTGAAGAACGCGAATATGTTCGAATGGAACCGGCGCGCGAGGCGCATCGATCAACCGGTGGACAAGGCCGAATGGGGCATGTCGCCGCCGACGAACAACGCCTACTACAATCCGACGTTCAACGAGATCGTGTTTCCGGCCGGCATCCTGCAGCCGCCGTTCTTCGATCCCAATGCCGACGATGCGGTGAACTATGGCGGCATCGGCGCCACAATCGGCCATGAGATCAGCCACGGCTTCGACGACCAGGGCTCGAAGTACGATGCTAATGGCGTGCTGCGAAACTGGTGGACGGATGCCGACCGCAAGAACTTCGATACCCGCACGGCGGCGCTCGCCAAGCAATACGATCAGTACGAGCCGCTGTCTGGCATTCACATCAACGGCAAGCTGACTCTGGGCGAAAACATTGCGGACCTGGCAGGGCTCGTGATCGCGCTCAAGGCATATCACATTTCGCTCAACGGAAAGCCCGCGCCCGTCATCGACGGCTATACGGGCGACCAGCGCTTCTACATCTCGTATTCACAGAGCTGGCGCGAGAAATACCGCGACGGGCTTCTGCGCGAGCGTCTGCTCTCCAATCCGCACAGCCCGCCGGCCTATCGTGTCAACGGTGTCGTCCGGAACGACGACGGCTGGTATGCGGCCTTTCCCGAGATCAAGGCGGGCGAGAAGTACTATCTGCCTCCCGACCAGCGCGTGCGGCTGTGGTGACCTAACTGCCGCGTCGACGGCGCGCCGGTTGCCGCGCCGGCATCTCTCGCGCGCGCTTGCGCTGTTTCTTTACGACAGTTTCCGATCGCGCGGCGACTTCGTAAGCCTGCTTCGCCCAGCGCGCAAGTTCTTCCGGATCGTCGTAAAGCGGATCCGGAAGAGCATACCATCCGGTGACGATCGTCTCGCCCGTGCTCCGCTTCTCGAAAGAGAACGGCTCGCACCCTTCCGAGAGGAAAGTCTTCCGAGTCTTATCGTCCGTTTTGAAGTAGATGCGCTCGCCGAAGATCATGCCAAACATGATCTCGCCGGAGCAGATGCCCTCGCCGCCGAAGAACCGGCGCAACGTGATTGGACCGAAAGGGGCAAACAAATCGTCGAAGCGGTGCGGATCGCCCTTCGCCGGCATGCCTATTCGGCTTCGGCGGGCCTTAAGGTGACGGATTCACCGCAGCCGCAGGCGGCCGTCTGATTCGGATTGTTGAAAACGAAGCGCGCGCCGAGCTTCTCCCGCACGAAATCCATCTCCGTCCCGATGAGAAACATGATCGCCTTGGGATCGATAAAGACTTTCACGCCCTGGTCTTCGACCACCTCCTCGAACGGCTGCGGGGCTTCGGCGTAATCCATGGTGTAGCTCATCCCCGCGCAACCGCCGTTGGTGACGCCCACGCGCACGCCCTGATACTTGCCTTCCGCATTCGCCATGATGTCCCGGATGCGCGCGGCCGCGGCCTCGCTCAGGCGGATCGCCTTTGATCTCTCTCGCGCAGGTTTCCGTTGAACTACCGTATCCATATTCTCAACCGCTCAACCTGTTACTCTGCCCTCAGTGATCTTGGTGCCCTTGGTGGTTAAACCCTATTAGATATCACCACGAAGAGCACCAAGGACACCAAACGTTTGCTCAATACATATTCAATTCCAACTTCGCTTCTTCGCTCATGCGTTCCGGCGTCCACGGTGGATCGAAGGTCATGTTCACCGTCACCTTGCCGATGCCGTCGATCTTCTCAAGCGCGTCCTGCACCATGCCCGGCATTTCGCCGGCCACCGGACACCCTGGCGCGGTCAAGGTCATGTCCACCGCCGTGTCGTAGTTGTCCGCCACGTCCACCTTGTAGATAAGCCCGAGCTCGTAGATGTCCACCGGGATTTCCGGGTCGTAAACCGTCTTCAGCGCCGTCACGAGTTTCTGTGTGAACACCTCCAATTCTTCCGGCGTGAGTTTCGTCTCGCCATCCGCCGCGGCAACTTCGGCCCTCAATTCCGATTTGATTGGTTCGATGTTCATTCGGTTTTGGCGGCCTCACCGCCCTCCAGCGCCGATTTCATAGTGTGCCAGGCCAACGTCGCGCATTTCACCCGCATGGGAAACGCGGAGACGCCAGCCATCACATCCAGCCGCTCGCGATCCTCTTCCGCAAGGCCGTTGGCACTTTCGCCTTTTACGAGGTGTACAAAGCCGCCCATGAGCTCCTCGGCTTCATCCACCGTGCGGCCGATTAACATGTCCGTCATCAGCGAGGCGGAGGCCTGGCTGATCGCGCAGCCTTTGCCCTCGAACCCAATGTCGGCGATCCGGTTATCGCCATCGACAAGCAGATAAATCTTCACCCGGTCGCCGCAAAGCGGATTGTAGCCCTCGCCCGAATGGGTAGCGTCTGCCAGCGCGCCGAAATGGCGCGGGTGGCGCGAGTGATCTAGGATCACTTCCTGGTAGAGCTCTCTCAGCGACTGGTCCATATATTCAACCTAAGATCGTTCGCGCTTTGCGCAAGGCGGCGACGAACGCATCCACTTCGTCCCTTGTATTGTACAACGCGAAGGAGGCGCGCGTGGTCGAGGCCACGCCGAAGCGTTCCATCAGCGGCTGCGCGCAGTGGTGCCCGGCGCGCACGGCCACGCCTTCGCGGTCGAGGATGGTGGCTACATCGTGCGCGTGCATGCCTTGCGTTTCAAACGAAAGGATCGAGCCCTTTCCTTTCGCCTCGCCGATCACGCGTACCCAGTTCAGCTCTTGCACCTGTCCGGTCGCGTAGGACAGAAGGTCGTGTTCGTGCGCGGCGACAGCCTCACGATCGAGCGCGCTCACATAATCAACGGCGGCCGCAAGACCCACTGCTTCGATGATGGGCGGTGTACCGGCTTCGAAGCGCGCCGGCGGATCGGCATAGGTAATGGTCTCGCGGCCCACTTCGCGGATCATTTCGCCGCCGCCGTTGAAGGGCCGCATGAATTTCAGCAGCGCCCGCTTGCCGTACAGCACGCCGATGCCAGTCGGCCCGTACAGCTTGTGGCCTGTGAGCGCATAGAAATCGATATCGAGATCGCGCACGTCGACGGGAAGATGCACCGCGCCCTGGCAGCCGTCCGCCAGCACCGGCACGCCTTTGGCGTGCGCTCGCGCGACGATCTCCTTCAGCGGGGAAATCGTGCCCAGCACATTCGACATATGCGCGATGGCGACAAGTTTCGTTTTCGGCCCGATCGCGGCGTCCACAGCCTCGGCATCGAGAGAGCCGTCGTCGTTCACATCGACCCAGCGCAACACGGCGCCGTAGCGCTCGCGCAGGAAGTGCCACGGCACGATATTCGAGTGGTGCTCCATGACCGACAACACGATCTCATCGCCCGGCTGAATCCGCGGCGCAAGATGGGAATAGCTCACCAGATTGATGGCTTCGGTGCCGCCCTTGGTGAACACGATCTCATCTGTATGCGCGGCGCTGAGAAAGCTGCGCACCGTTTCCCGTGCCGCTTCGTAGCGTTCTGTTGCCGCGGCCGAGAGACAATGTACGCCACGATGCACATTGGCGTACTCGCTGGCCGCGAACGCCTGCATGGCATAGAGCACGTGCCGCGGCTTTTGTGCCGAGGCGGCGCTGTCGAGATAGACAAGCGGCTTGCCGTAGACCTCGCGAGAGAGGATTTCGAAATCGGCGCGCGCGGCGAGCGGATCGAAGCTCGCAGTTGGTTTGAGTTTCGGTTGCGCGCTCATGCGCTCAGCTCCGCGAGCGCCGCTTCCACGCGCGACCACAGCTCGGTGCGAACGGCTTCATCGGCGATTTCCGCGACGGCATCTTCGAGAAAGGCGCGCATCAGCAGTGCGCGGGCTTCCGGCTCGGCGACTCCGCGCGAGCGCAGATAGAACAGTGACTCCGGATCGAGGTCGCCCACCGCCGCGCCGTGCGCGCACTTCACGTCATCGGCAAGGATTTCCAGCTCCGGTTTCAGATCGATTTCGGCGCGCTCACCCAGTAGCAGACCCTTGGCCGTCTGGCGGCTGTCGGAGCCGTTCGCGCCTTCCGCCACGCTGATCTTGCCCTGGTACACGCCGCGAGATTTTCCGCCGGCGATGATCTTGAACAGCTGCGTGCTCTGGGTGTTACCAACCGCATGCGCAATGCGCGTGGTGACGTCCGCATGGCGCCCTTCGCCCAGAATGCCCACACCGGAGAGATGCGCTTCTGCCCCCTCGCCTTCCAGCGCAATGTGCAGCTCCGTTCGCGACAGCTTCGCGCCGAAATCCGCAAAATGCGCGGCATACGCGCCGCCCGGTGCAATCCGCACCGAGTAGTCCGCCACGCGCACTGCGTTCGCGGCCATTGGCGCCTCCTTCACGTGCGAGAGCGCGGCATCCTGGCCAAGAACAATGTCGAACACGATGTTCGCGAAACCTTCCGCGAGTGAGGTCTGGCGCAGCATCAGCGAGGCGCCCTCCTCCACGACGATCAGCGCGCGACCGTGACCGCCTTGGGTCAGCTGCAAATGGGCGGAAGCTTTCTGGCCTCTTGCGACGCGCAGGAACACACCGGATTTCGCCAGCGACGTGGCATACTCCGCCATGGCGCCATGCTTGCCGCGCGGCATGATTTCGGGAAGGTCGTTCTGCTCCCCCGCGCCGGAGATCGACGCAACGTTCCACGCCGCCGTTGGCGCAGACTCGATTGCGGCTGGATCGATCGCGTTGCGCAAATCGGTGTACTTCCAGTTTTCGATCCTACGGTTGGGAAGGACGAGCGCACTCATGCGGCGTCCTTTACGATTTGCGCGTAGCCTTTGGCTTCCAGCTCGTGAGCCAACTCCTTTCCGCCTTCCTTGATGATGCGGCCGGCGGACAACACGTGCACGCGATCCGGCACGATGTAATTCAGCAGCCGCTGATAATGCGTGATCACCAGCATGGCGCGATCCGGCGCGCGCAGCGCGTTCACGCCGTCCGCCACCACCTTCAGCGCATCGATATCGAGCCCGGAATCGGTTTCGTCCAGAATGGCGAGCGCCGGCTCGAACAACGCCAGCTGCAGAATCTCCAGCCGCTTCTTCTCGCCGCCCGAGAAGCCGACATTCAGCGCCCGCTTCAGCATCTCCTCTGAAATGTGGAGCGCCTTCGCCTTTTCGCGCACCAGCCGCAACACGCCGAGCGCGTCGATTTCCTTTTCGCCGCGCGCGCGCCGCTGCGCATTCAGCGCGGTCTTGAGGAAATTCATCGTGGTGACGCCGGGGATTTCCACCGGGTACTGCATGGCGAGGAACAGCCCAACGCCCGCGCGCTCCTCCGGCGCCTTCGCCGCCAGATCTTCGCCGCGATAGCGGATGCTGCCGCCAGTGATCTCGTAGCCTTCGCGGCCGGCGAGCACATAGGAGAGCGTGGATTTGCCCGAGCCGTTCGGCCCCATGATGGCGTGCACCTCGCCCGCGGCGGTCGACAGCGACAGCCCTTTCAGAATTTCCTTGCCACCCACGGCAACGTGCAGGTCTCTGATCTCAAGCATTCCGAATGTTCCAAAAACAATTGTCATGGTCCGCGAAAGCGGACCACCCAGCGCGGTCGCGTCCGCGACCGCAAGAGAGTCTTTCGCGCTCGCAGACGCTCGCTTGCTGGGTCGCCCGGTCAAGCCGGGCCATGACAGTGGGGAGATAGACGCGATGCATCATCCCACGCTCCCTTCCAGCGAAATCCCGACGAGCTTCTGCGCTTCCACAGCGAATTCCATCGGCAGCTGCTGCAGCACTTCGCGGCAGAAACCGTTGACGATCAGCGACACCGCTTCGTCCTGCGGAATGCCGCGGCTCAGGCAATAGAACAGCTGATCCTCGGCGATCTTCGATGTGGTCGCTTCGTGCTCGATGCGCGCCGATTTGTTGCGGCTTTCGATATAGGGCACCGTGTGCGCGCCGCATTTGCCGCCGATCAAGAGCGAGTCGCATTGCGTGTAATTGCGCGCGTTCGCGGCGCGCGGATGCACGCTTACCAACCCGCGATAGGTGTTCTGCGCGCTGCCCGCGCTGATGCCCTTGGAGATGATGCGCGAGCGCGTGTTCTTCCCCAGATGATGCATCTTGGTGCCGGTATCGGCCTGCTGGAAATGGTTGGTGATGGCAATAGAGTAGAACTCGCCCACGCTATCATCGCCGCGCAAAATGCAGCTCGGATACTTCCAGGTGATGGCCGAGCCCGTCTCCACCTGCGTCCACGAAATCTTCGAGCGCGCGCCTCGGCAATCGCCCCGCTTGGTGACGAAATTGTAGATGCCGCCTTTGCCTTCCTCGTCGCCGGGATACCAGTTCTGCACTGTCGAGTATTTGATCTCCGCGCCTTCCAGCGCCACCAATTCCACCACCGCGGCATGCAGCTGGTTTTCGTCGCGCTTCGGCGCGGTGCAGCCTTCGAGATAGCTCACGTAAGCGCCTTCGTCCGCAATGATCAGCGTGCGCTCGAACTGGCCGGTGCCTTGCGCGTTGATGCGGAAGTAGGTGGAAAGTTCCATCGGGCAGCGCACGCCTTTCGGCACGTAGACGAAACTGCCGTCGGAAAACACCGCCGAGTTCAGCGTGGCGAAGAAGTTGTCGGTTACCGGCACCACGGAGCCGAGATACTGCTTCACCAGTTCCGGGTAATCGCGGATGGCTTCCGAGATCGGACAGAAGATCACGCCGGCTTCGTTCAGCTTCTCCTTGAAGGTGGTGGCGACGGAAACCGAATCGAACACCGCATCCACGGCCACGCCAGCGAGCAGCTTCTGCTCGTGCAGCGGAATGCCGAGCTTGTTGTAAGTTTCGATCAGCTTGGGATCGACCTCATCGAGGCTCTTCTTCTCCGCCATGCTCTTCGGCGCGGCATAGTAGTACGCATTCTCGTAATCGATGGGATCGTAGTGAATGCGGCCCCATTTGGGCTCGCGCATCTCGCGCCAACGGCGGTAGGCGCCAAGCCGCCATTCCAGCATCCACTCCGGCTCACCCTTCTTCGCCGAAATGAAACGGATCACATCCTCGTTCAGGCCCTTCGGCGCGCGCTCCATCTCGATGTCGGTGACGAAGCCGTATTTGTACTTCTCGCCGAGCGCCGCGACTTTTTCTTTTGTTTCGAGCGCTGCCATCAGGCTGCCTTCCGCGCACGAACGCGCGCAATAAGGTTCTCGAGCGAGGCGATTGCCGCCTCCGCATCATCCTGCGCTGAATTCCAGCCGAAGCTCACGCGGAGCGCGCAGCGCGAAAGCTCTTCCGACACGCCCATCGCCTTCAGCACGTGCGATGGTGAGACTTTGCCGGACGAACACGCCGCGCCGGAGCTGATGCAGATGCCGTCCAGGTCAAGTGCCATCAGCGCCGTCTCGGCGGAAAGCTCGGGAATTGCGAAGCTGGACGTATTCACCGCTCGATCTGCTTGCTTTGCGAAGATAATCGCATCCAACGGACGCAGCATCGCTTCAAAGCGATCGCGAATGGCGGCAATGCGCGCGATTTCCTTCCCATGATTGGCAGTCAGTGCCTGTGCGGCCGCGCCGAAGCCGGCGATGCCGGAGAGATTTTCGGTACCGGCACGCCGGCGCTTTTCCTGGGCGCCATTGAACAACGGCGCCAGCGGTGCGCCATCTTTCGCAACTAGTGCACCAACACCCTGCGGCCCGCCAATCTTGTGGGCAGAGAGCGAGAGATAATCGGCGCCCCATTCGCCAAACCGGATCGGGCAATAGCCGCTTGAAACGGCATCGACCTGGATCAGCGCGCCTGCGCCCGCTTCCGCGTGAATGAGTTTCGCGAGCGAAGCGACGTCCTCAATCACGCCGGTTTCGTTATTCACGTAAATCAGAGAGACCAGCGCGCGGCCTTTGCCGCTCATCAGCTGCAGGCGGAATTCGTCCAAATGGATGCGACCGTTCGCATGGACCGGAATTTCGCTGACCTTCAAGCCGGGGATCGTTTCGGCGAGCGAGGCCGCGACCGCACGCACGCTCTCATGCGCCGTCGCCACAATGAACAATCGTGTGATCCGATCTTCCGCTTCCGCCGCGCCGGCAATCGCGCCGCGCAACGCCAGCGCATTCGATTCCGCCCCGCCGCTCGTGAAGATCACATCACCCGTCAAAGCGCCAGCAAACGCCGCCACCGCCTCACGCGCGTCCTCGATCATCGCCCGCGCCGCACGTCCCGCCGCATGCACGGACGACGGATTGCCGCCGATGTCGAGCGCGCGCAAAACCGCGGCCTTTGCTTCCGGCCGTAGTGGCGATGTCGCGTTGTGATCGAGATAGATCATGCCGCTTCCAGCGCCTTGTCCGAAGCTTCCGCGTTCGCTGGGCGACACGGCCGCGCGCGGCCCAGCACCTTCCGCTCAACAACATCCGCCAGCGAAATCGAGGAGAGAAAAATATGGATCTGCTGCCCCAACTCTTCCCACAAATCGTGCGTCACACAGCGCGTGCTCGTGCCGGTGCAGCCGATGGCGCTTCCGGGCACGCAGCGCGTCGTCCGGATGGGTTCATCCACGGCCAGAATGACGTCCGCGATTCGGATCTCACTCGCCGCCCGCCCCAGTCGATAACCGCCGCCGGGCCCGCGCACACTCCGTACGAGGTTCTGCCGCCGGAGCTTGGCGAAAAGCTGCTCCAGGTAGGACAGCGAAATCTCCTGCCGCTTGGCGATCTCGGCCAGCGCCACGGGCTTGCCGTTCTCCTGCGCCGCCAGATCGGCCATGGCGGTGACGGCGTAGCGCCCTTTCGTGCTCAGCCTCATCGGCCATTCTCCTTGTCGCCCAAGCGCTTTTGGCTTGCCTCAAAGACCCTCGTCCGTGCTAACAAGCCGCTCGAGCGCGCCGAGGCCCTTCGCAACCGCATATAAATATCCTGACTATACTGGTCAACTATTTGCCATGTCTGAAACGCAGGTCAGCCGAGAATCGTTGAGTGAAATGGACAAGTATTTAGATTTTCGGCGCTTGGCCGCGCAACTAAATTTCTGCTCCTCGATCATCAAAAGAGAGTTGGCCGCGGATGCCTGACATCATTCTTCCCGGGCCCGCCGGCCGCATCGAGGTTCGATATCAGAGACAAAAGGCGCCGAACGCGCCCATGGCGCTGGTGCTGCACCCCCATCCGCAGTTCGGCGGGACGATGAACAACCCGCTCGTCTATGACCTGTTTCATATGTTCCACAAGCTGGGCTGCACGACGGTGCGCTTCAACTTCCGGGGGGTGGGCAGAAGCCAAGGCACATTCGATTCCGGCGCCGGCGAGCTCTCCGACGCCGCCGCCGTGCTCGACTGGATGAACACGCTGTATCCCAATCCCTCTTTCGTCTGGGTTTGCGGAATATCGTTCGGCGCCTGGATCGGCATGCAGTTGTTGATGCGACGGCCGGAGATCACCGGCTTTGTCTCCATCGCGCCGCCCGCGAGCATGTACGATTTCGCGTTCCTCGCGCCCTGCCCCACATCAGGGCTGATCCTGGCCGGCACCAAGGATCAGGTCGTGCCGGAAGCGGATATGCAGAAACTGGTGGACCGGCTCACGGCGCAAAAGGGCATCAAAATCACCTACGAGAAAATCGAAGGCGCCAATCACTTCTTCGACAAGCATGAAGCCGATGTGATCGAGGCCGTGCGCGAATACGCCCATCGCATCATGACCGGCCCGCGCACGGGGCGATAGCCACTCCATGGCGCCCGCCGCTCCGCAATTCAAATCCGACTTTCTCCGCGAGTTTGCGGCGCGGGGGAGTTATTTCGATTGCACGGACGCGGAAGCGCTAGATGCGCTCTTCGCGAAGGAGCGCGTCACCGCCTACATCGGCTTCGATTGCACGGGCCAGAGCCTGCACGTCGGAAGCCTCGTTCAGCTGATGACGCTGCGCCGGCTGCAGCAGGCCGGCCACAAGCCGATCCTGCTGATGGGTGGCGGCACGACGAAAATCGGCGATCCGTCCGGCAAGGACGAAACGCGCGTCCTGCTTTCCGACGCGCAGATCGAATCCAACAAGCAGAGCATCCTGAA
>DATJGT010000012.1:0-47692 GCA_035494695.1 Rhizomicrobium sp.
GACCTGCGTGAGACAATCCGGTTTTAAGGCGGCCTATGAGGGTGCCAAGGTCGTGTGTGAGGCGATTCAGGGGCCGAAGGGTCTCCAGGCGAGGAAAGTTCTTTCGCTGGACAACTCGACTGCCGTTTCTCCGCTTCCCTCGCAACGTATCTTGCGCAGTTTTGCAGAACCGCAAGGGCCCGCGTTCGAAGCAACGGTAAAGTGGTTCAACCGCGGCAAGGGGTACGGCTTTGTGTCCCGTGGCCCGAACACTCCAGACGTTTTTGTTCATATGGAGACGCTGCGGCGTTGCGGACTTCGCGAGTTGCGGCAAGGCCAGCGCGTTCGCGTTCGAACCGGCAATGGCCCTAAGGGCGAGCTTGCGGCGGAAGTGGCTGTACTGGACGATTGATCGGGCTTGCCTTCGGATCCAAACGGGCAAAAAGGTTCTGAATGTCAATGCTGGTTTAGGGTGCTTGTGTGCGGCTCAATGGCAAGTTCTCGTCATTCTGGCATGCGGCTTCCATCATTTCTTTGTTGCTCGGAATTGTCGCCACCCTTGCCCACGCCGAGCAGGCCTTGCCGCGTACTCTGGTAATGATCGATACGCCCCGCGGACCGGCACGATTTGTGGTTGAAGTTGCCGCGGATGAAGATTCGCGCATGCGTGGGTTGATGTTCCGTACAAAGCTCGCGCCGGACGCGGGGATGCTGTTCGATTTTCCCGATGTGCGTTTCCGTTCTTTCTGGATGAAGAACACTATTCTTCCTCTGGATATCCTTTTCCTGCGTGCGGACGGCACAATCTCTTCAATAGCCGCGAACGCGAAACCTTATTCGGAGAAAGACATCTCGTCTCAGGAGCCGGTGCGGGCCGTTCTGGAAATCAACGGCGGTCGAGCTGCCGCGCTCGGCATCCTGCCGGGGGGCAGAGTGCACGCCGCTATTTTCAAAAACGCTTTGCCTGGTCAGTAGCCCAACCAGCATGACTCTGACTGCGCGCGGGGTGGCCGGATCGCCGGAGTTGTGACAACGTAGGCGCCGGAATTGAACGCGGATTGTGCATGCCAACCTGGATATATGCGTTCGGCAATGGCGTCGCAGACGGCAATGCCGGCATGCGGGATTTGCTCGGCGGCAAAGGTGCCAATCTCGCTGAAATGAGCAATCTGGGACTGCCGGTCCCTCCGGGCTTTACCATCACAACGGACGTCTGCACACATTACTATCGGCATGGGAAAACCTATCCCCCCGATCTGAAGGCGGCGGTCGAAGAAGCGCTCGGAAAGGTGGGACAGTTGGTGGATTCGCGCTTTGGCCATTCAGAGCGTCCGCTTCTGCTGTCCGTACGTTCCGGCGCGCGGGCCTCCATGCCGGGAATGATGGACACTGTGCTAAACTTGGGGCTGAACCCGGAAACCGCAGAAGGGCTCGCCAGGCAAACTGGAGACCCTCGCTTTGCGTACGACTCCTACCGCCGTTTCGTGCAGATGTACGCGAATGTCGTGCTTGGGCTCGAGCACGGGATATTCGAGGGAATCCTGGAGACGGAAAAGGAGACGAAGGGCGTCGAACTGGACAACGACCTCGACGCCGCGGACCTGAAGCGGATCGCCGGTCTTTTCAAAGAGAAAGTGCGCAAGGAGTCGGGTAAACCCTTCCCCGACGAGGTCCATGAACAGCTTTGGGGCGCAATCGGCGCCGTGTTCGGTTCGTGGCAAGCGCCGCGCGCGCGCACTTACCGGAAACTGCATCACATTCCGGACGACTGGGGAACTGCCGTCAATGTGCAGGCGATGGTGTTCGGAAATCGCGGCGACACGAGCGCGACCGGTGTTGCCTTCACCCGAGATCCTGCCACTGGGGAGAAAATTCTTTACGGCGAATTCTTAATCAACGCGCAGGGCGAGGATGTTGTGGCCGGCATTCGCACGCCACAACCGATCTCGAAATCAGTACGCGAGCGCCAGAAAGGTCGACGCCCTTCCATGGAAGAGGCGATGCCGTACGCGTTCGCGGAACTCAAATCGGTCTGCGACAGGCTAGAAGCGCACTATCGCGAAATGCAGGATGTCGAATTCACGATTCAGGAAGCCAAGCTTTTTATGCTGCAGACGCGCACCGGCAAGAGGTCCGTTGAGGCGGCATTGAAAATCGCCGTGGACATGGTCGAAGAGGGCCTCATCGATGAGAGGACCGCGGTCTCGCGCATCGAGCCTTCTTCCCTCGACCAACTCCTGCATCCGACGCTGGATGCTTCAGCCCCGAAGGAATTGATTGCGACGGGGCTCGCCGCGTCACCCGGCGCCGCCACGGGACAGGCCGTTTTCACGGCGGACGAGGCAGAAAAGCGGGCAGCAGAAGGGGTCGGTGTCATTCTCGTGCGCAATGAAACGAGTCCTGAAGACATTCATGGCATGCATGCTGCCAAGGGAATTCTGACCGCGCGCGGCGGGATGACAAGTCATGCTGCTGTGGTTGCGCGCGGGATGGGGCGGCCCTGCGTCTCTGGCGCGGGAACTCTGAAGATCGATCTTGCGAAGGGCACAATGACGGCAGGCAGCATTGTCGTCGGTCGTGGTGACGTCATCACGATTGATGGGACGACGGGGGAGATATTCAAAGGCGCCGTCCCTATGCGTCAACCGGAACTGAGTGGTGATTTCGAACGTCTGATGGGTTGGGCGGATTCGATCCGGACGCTGAAAATCAGAACCAATGCGGATACGCCCAAGGATGCGGCTACAGCGCGGAAGTTCGGCGCGGAAGGCATCGGGCTCTGCCGGACAGAACATATGTTTTTCGAGGCAGACCGCATTCTTGCCGTGCGCGAAATGATCCTTGCCGAAGACGAGAGACAAAGAAGGGCGGCCCTAGCGCGATTACTGCCGATGCAACGCAGCGATTTTGAGGAAATCTTCGAAGCCATGAGTGGCCTGCCGGTCACCATTCGGCTTCTGGATCCGCCATTGCACGAATTTCTTCCCCAGCAGGAAGAGGAAATTGCCGAGGTCGCTCGCGCAGCCGGGACATCAACGGAGAAGGTGCGCGCTCGCGTCATCGCTTTGCATGAGACGAATCCGATGCTCGGTCATCGCGGGTGCCGGCTGGGCATTTCCTATCCCGAGATCTACGAAATGCAGGCGCGCGCGATCTTCGAGGCGGCACTGAATGTCGGCAAAACAAGCCAAGCGCCAGCGCAGCTTGAGATCATGATTCCGCTAGTGGGGTTCAAGAGCGAACTCGAGTTCCTCAAGGAGCGGGTCGATGCCGTTGCTCGGACTATCAGCCAGGAGCGCTGCGCGTGCCCGGATTATGTGATCGGTACAATGATCGAGTTGCCGCGTGCTGCACTGCGCGCTGCTGAAATTGCCGAGATCGCAGAATTCTTTTCGTTTGGTACAAATGATTTAACTCAAACCACCTTGGGCTTGAGTCGTGATGACGCTGGCATGTTCCTGTCTGAATATCTCAACAAGGGATTGCTGCAACGAGACCCTTTCGCGTGCCTGGAAACAGACAGTGTCGGAGAGCTGATCAAATTGGCAGCAGAGCGGGGCCGTTCGACGCGTGAAAACCTGAAGCTTGGGATATGCGGCGAACATGGCGGCGATCCCGATTCAGTTCGATTCTGCCACCTGGCCGGCCTGCATTACGTGTCGTGCTCGCCGTTTCGCGTGCCAATTGCCAGGCTCGCGGCTGCACAGGCCGTACTTTCGACGAGGCCAAATTTTTATTAATCTTTACACGGATAACCCTTGATTTCCTGCGTTCTGGTCGCCTCCGTGACGACTCGTCATGTTGAGGGCAACTTTTCATTTGACGAACTATAATAACGTTTGGCAGGAATCCCTGACCGCTTCTGGGGGATAGCGGCCGATTATTCGGACCCACGGTTCAACGCGACGCCCGAAGAGAGTCGAAATCCCGCATGAAACAAAACATCAGTTACGCGCTTCGTCGTGCCGACTGCGGACTAGCCGGCGCAATTTTCCTGAGCCTCTCAACCGTGGCTGCGGTTGCGGTGTACAACCCCAACCAAGTTAAGAACGCACCGGAACGGCCAAAGGTTCTTTCTGCTGTTGAGCATGTGGCGACTTCCCCGGTGCTGCCTGTTTCTTTGCCGGCAATCGTGCCCGCGCCTCGTCCACAACCAATACTGACACGCCTGCGAATCGAAGTGGCGCTCGCGGATCTCGCGACCGAGACGAACTGCCTGGCCGAGGCCATCTACTACGAAGCACGCGGCGAAGGCATGATGGGGGAGAAGGCGATCGCGGAAGTGGTGGTGCACAGGACGCATCGGGTAGGCTACCCGCATTCGATTTGTGGCGTCGTTCATCAGGGCGCGGGCGATGCGTGCCAGTTCTCGTTCGTTTGCAACGGCATGATGGATCAGCCGCGGACGCCGGGCGAATGGTCGCGCGCCGTGCGCCTTGCGACTCGAATCCTTACGGGCGCGCTGCCGCTTACCGACATTACCAACGGGGCAATCGCCTTCCACGCGTCAGGAGTAGAGCCGTCCTGGCCAGGCTTGGTGCGCACCGTGCAGATCGGCAACCATGTATTCTACCGCCGTCCGGCGCGTTCGCATTCGACCTGAATTGATCTCAATCGATGCGTTCGTGTTGCAAGCCTGAAATGGTGATCGGATGGCCAGTCGCCATGAGGGCGGAACGGGGCTGCCGCTACGTCATTCATTTGCCCCGCCAAAAAGCGTTGAGGACGCGCCTCTGATTTGCGCTCGCGTGAACTTCGGCGCCGTCGGGCCCGCCACTTGCAGCAAGTAATGAGAATGGATTTGCGCCGCCGTGCCCTGCCTGGCAGTCGGCGACTCAGAAATTCACGCGATGTGAAATCGCGCCATCCACTACGAGATTGACGCCAGTTGTGTAGGACGAGACAGGGCTTGCGAGAAATACCGCGGCGTTCGCGATTTCCTGTGGTGTGGCCGCCCGCCCCGTGGGATTGCGTGCCATTGCCTGCTTGAACCAGTCTGGCGCGTTCGTCTCGATCATGTTCCAGACGCCGCCCTGGAAATAGACCATGCCGGGCGAGACCACATTCGTGCGAATCCGCCGCCTGGCGTGTTGGCGCGCAAGTCCCTTCGCCCAATGAATGAGGGCCGCCTTGATCGGGCCGTAAGAATTGGCGCTTTCGGATTCGGCCGCCGAAATCGACGAGATGATAACGAATGCCGCGTCGCCTTTTTCTTCCGCCGCCTTCTCGAGGAACGGTCGCGCCGCTTCGAACGCGTTCACAGCGCCGAGAATGTCGAGGCGGAAGTTCGCCTCCCACGCTCCCGGGTCATTGCCTTGGGCCATCGCGCCGGCGTTAGAGACGAGAACGTCGACGCCGCCAAGCTCCTTGCCCGCGCCTTCGATCCAGTTCTTGAGGGCAGTGCCATCCGTAATGTCCACCACCGCACCCGTCGCGCGCACGCCTTTGTCGCGCAGCGCGGCGACACCCTCAGCGACCTGATCAGCGTGTCGCGCGCAGATGGCGACATCTGCGCCTTCAATTGCAAGCGTCTCCGCAATAGCCCGTCCGATCCCACGTGTGCCACCCAGCACAACGGCTTTCTTGTTCTTTAGCTGTAGATCCATCGAATTCTCCAGATTCAGATATCACGCGGGTAATCTATTCCCATCCTGCCCAGCGGCAAGACCGCGATGGTTTGCAGGCGGAGACGCAGAGGTGCAGAGGGGGTCCTCCGCGGCTCCGCGTGATCAAAGATCGAGTGCGACGTCGAGGTTAGGGGCGCTGTGGGTGATGCCGCCGGAGGAGATGTAGTCGACACCGGTTTCGGCAATCGCACGCACAGTTGCGAGCGTCACATTTCCGGAGGCTTCGAGCACCGCACGACGACGCGCGAGCGACACGGCTCGGCACAGATCGTCCAGGCTCATATTGTCGAGCAGAATAGCGTCCACGCCGAGCGCAAGCGCCTGCTCCAGCTGATCGAGCTGATCAATTTCTACTTCGATACGCGCCATATGGGAGGCAGCGGCGCGCACGCGCTCGACGGCGGGCGCGATCCCGCCGGCAGCGGCGATGTGATTGTCCTTGATGAGAATGGCATCATCGAGGCCGAAGCGGTGGTTGAACCCACCGCCGCAGCGCACGGCATATTTTTCGAGCGCGCGCAGGCCCGGCAGCGTTTTTCGCGTGCACGCGATGCGCGCCCCCGTTCCAACGATGGCGTCCACCAGCGCGCGTGTGGCGGTGGCGATACCGGAGAGATGCCCGACGAAGTTCAGCGCGACACGCTCCGCCGTGAGTAGCGCGCGCGCCGGACCCTCGACGGCCGCGAGAGTTGTGCCTTGGTTCGCCATCAAGCCATCCGAAAGATTGCATCGGAAGGCCGTGCTCGGGTCGATGAACCGAAATGCGCATTCTGCAGCAATCAGTCCGGAGATCATTCCGGGTTTGCGCGCCACCAATCTCGCCGTCGCGCGCTGGTCCGCCGGAACGATGAGGTCGCTGGTGAGGTCGCCCGCGCGGCCAAGATCTTCTTCCAGCGCATGACGCACGATGGGCTCAATCAGCAGCGCGTGCGGCGGCCGTGTAGAGGGTAGGGCGAGTGGCGTCATCGGCTTGCGTGCTTTGGTGCGCTAGGCGGAGCAAGCTCCGACGCGATCCGCTCGACATCCGCAAGAGTAAGGAAGCTGCGGCGGCCGATTTTATCCGTGTGCGGGTAATCGCTGCGGAAATGGGCGCCACGGCTTTCGTGGCGCTGCAGCGCGGCGGCTGATACCAGCTTCGCCGTGGTGGTCATGTTGAGCAGCGCGGGTTCGCCGTGCCCGGCGCGCTCTACAGCGGCGATCGTCACGAGCGCTTGTCGCATTCCTTGTTCGTCCCGTTCCAGTCCGACATTGCGGCTCATCGCGTCGCGCAGCATCTGTGGCGGCGGCGCCGCGGCGAAACGCTCCGGCGCGGGCGGCGTGCCCCTCCGCGCGCGCGGCGCGATCGTGCCGCAAACATCATCGGCCGCACGCGCGCCGAACACCAGCGCTTCGAGCAGCGAATTGGAGGCAAGCCGGTTGGCGCCATGCAATCCCGTCGAGGAGCATTCGCCAACCGCCCAGAGCCCTTCGAGCGAAGATCGACCCCATGCGTCCGTACTGATCCCGCCCATGTGGTAGTGCGCGGCTGGAGCGACGGGAATTGGCTGTGTTGCCGGATCGATTCCAGCGGATTTGCAGGCAGCATACACGGTCGGAAACCGTTGGGAGAATTTCGCCCCGACGGCCTTTCGGCAATCGAGGAACACGCGATGTCCACGATTGATCTCCCGATGAATGGCGCGCGCCACGATGTCGCGCGGCGCAAGTTCGGCGTTTGGATGGATGGCCGGCATGAAGCGGCGGCAGGTCTCGTCTGTAAGCACCGCCCCCTCGCCGCGCAGAGCTTCCGTCGCCAGCGGGGCCGGATCGCGACCGATAGCAATGGCCGTGGGATGGAACTGCACGAACTCTGCATCGGAAATTATTGCACCTGCCCGTGCGGCCATGCCCAATCCTTCGCCGCGCGAGTCAAGCGGATTGGTGGTAACCGCATAAAGCGCTCCGATTCCACCCGTTGCGAAAATCACCGCGGGAGCGCGGAAGAAGATCAATCGCTCGTGCGATCCAAAGCCGTAGCGCGCGAACACACCGGCCACTAGGCCGTTTTCCACGGCCAGCTCGATCGCGTGAAAACCCTCACGCAAAGTGATGGAAGGGGTGGTAAGCGCGCGCTCAGCAAGAACGCGTGTCACCTCCGCCCCGGCGCGGTCGCCCTTCACATGGACTATGCGTGCAGCAGAGTGTGCGGCCTCGCGGCCGAGCGCAAGTGAGCCGTCCATCTTGCGATCGAATGGCGCGCCGAATGCGAGCAGATCGTCAATTCGCGCCGCTGCCTCGCGCGTGACAATCTCGACGACTTTTGGGTCGCAACTTCCGGCTCCAGCTGCGGTCGTGTCCGCTGCGTGGGATTGCCAAGTGTCATCTTCGCCGACGGCCGCGGCAATCCCACCCTGCGCCCAGGCACTCGACCCGGACGTGCCGGGACGGGCGCCTGCAAGTACCGTGACAGGAAAGGGTGAGAGCTTCAGCGCAGTGAACAGTCCGGCAAGACCCGCGCCCAGAATAAGCGCGCCCCTGCATTCGACGACGTTATCGGGACGCATGTGTCAGGCCGCGGCGCGTTGAGATGTTGTCTTGCGCACGGCTAACATGCGCTCGACGGCGGCCTTGGCGCGCGCAGCAATTGCGGGATCGACAGTTACCCCGTGAGTCATCGTCTGCAGCGAATGCAGAATCTTCGGGAGCGTGATCCGCTTCATGTGTGGACAGAGATTGCAAGGCCGGACGAATTCGACCTCTGGGAACTCAACCGCGACGTTGTCGCTCATCGAGCACTCGGTCACCATCACCACACGCGCTGGCCGACGTGTCCCGACGTAACCGATCATGGCGGATGTCGAGCCGGCGAAATCCGCCTCTGCCACGACGTCCGGCGAACATTCCGGATGGGCAAGCACGACCACGCCCGGATTGGCTTCGCGATAGGCGCGAATATCGGCGGCCGTGAAGCGCTCGTGTACCTCACAGCGGCCCTTCCAACTGAGAATTTTGATGGGCGTCTGCTTCGCGACATTCTGCGCGAGGTATTCGTCCGGAATCATGATTACGGTTCTGACGCCGCGCTCACGAGCGATATCTTCGACGACGGCCGCGGCATTCGAGGATGTGCAGCACACATCGCTTTCCGCCTTCACTTCCGCTGAGGTGTTCACATAGGTCACGACCGGCAAGCCTGGATACTTCTCCTTGAGGAGACGAACGTCGGCGCCGCTGATCGAGGCGGCAAGGGAACAGCCGGCGCGCAGGTCGGGAATCAGCACCGTCTTCTCAGGCGAAAGAATTTTCGATGTCTCCGCCATGAAGTGTACGCCGGCCTGGACGATGACCTTTGCATCCGTCTTTGCGGCTTCGCGGGCCAGTTGAAGAGAATCGCCGACGAAATCGGCGACACAGTTGAAAATCTCCGGCGTCATGTAATTGTGGCCGAGGATGACGGCGTCCTTCTGGCGCTTCAGCTCATTGATGGCTTTGATGTAGGGCGCATGCACCGGCCATTCGATCTCCGGCACTACGTGCGCGACCCTGCAGTAGAAGCTATCGGTTGCGCGCGCGACCTCCGGTGTAAACGACAGGACCGTTGCACCTTCCGAGGCTGAGTTCCGCTGCATAATGGCTCCATTATACTCCAAGTGAGCATATATATGGGTCAAAAATACCGGCCTTCAAGGGCCGCTGAAGTGCTTATGCTACTCCTGAGTATAAATCAGTCAAGCCGTCCTACAAACCACGCCGTCGCATTTCCGGCAGAAGCATCTCCTTCGGCATCGCGATCCAGCAAATGACGCTAGGAATGGCGAGATAACAAGTGTGCAGAGAAATCTTATTCGGACATCACGGTGGGAGTGAAATCTCTGAAAGTTCGAGACCGCGCAAGGGTTCTTTAATTTGAGAGCATTCTTGTGACGAAATTGCAACGGGCTTGCGTCAACAGTCGCGCCGTGATCGCGGAGGCGCTTCCCATCGTGATCGCGCTGTCTACTTTCCGCGCACAAAGCGGGCAAATCGATTTCAGTGGTTATCTAACAAGCAGAGGGCGTAATGACATCTCGTTCGAAGTTCTTCGGTTTCGCGTGTTCAGCTGGCATCTGTGCATTCGCGTTGGTTCCAGCTCATGCGGGGGACTTTTCCGGTGTGCTTAGCGGCGCATATGCGCACGACGACACAGGTGACGACATCTGGGGCGGAAAAGGCGCACTCACGATTCCGCTCCGTGGCGACTGGGGCATTGAAGCTGACGGCAGCTATCACAATGCATCGAGCGCCGATTTCTGGTCGATCGGCGGGAGTCCTTTCTTTCGCCTCGATATGGGCCGGATCGCCGCGTCGGCAATCTACCATGATGTGGACGGCGCGCATTTCACGAACTATGGAGTCGGCGGTGAGTGGTATGCCACGCCGAATCTCACGCTCGCCATACGCGGCGGCGGTACATCGGGAAGCGGATCGTCCGGTGGCTATATTGGTGGCCAGGCTGCCTGGTACGTGATGCCGAATCTGGCTCTCTCCGGCAGCGTTGATTACATCGATGTTAGCAGGGAACGCGACCAGCGAGACGATTAAGGCAGAGTGGATGTTCTCAAACTCGTTGCCAATATCGCTTTTCGGCGGATATCAGCACGTCGACAGTGTCGGAAATGCGAATGTCTGGTTTATCGGCCTGAAGTTCTATGGCGGCGACGGCGGTGCGACCCTCGTCGATCATCAGCGCGGCGGTTCACTAGGATACATCGGAGAATCGCCGTTCTTCATTGACCAATACTGATTGGATTCGCGCTTTGCACAACGGGCTCCCAGTCGAGGAGCCCGTTCATCTTTCAAATGCCAAGACGCCTCGCCCCGAGCCTGAGACCCGGCGCATGGCGTTCGCTCAGCACTTCGCGGCGGAAGCGGAACAGCTCGGCAGGCCGGCCGCGCGGCATCTGCGCAAATTTCCCGGTACCTTCCACCAGGCCCTGATCTCCAACCAACCTGCGGAAGTTCTGCTTGTGCAGGCGGACTCCGGAGATCGCCTCCACGGTTCGCTGCAATTCCGACAACGTGAATGCAGGTGGCATGAGCTCGAAAACCACGGGCCGGTATTTCATCTTGCCGCGGAGTCGCGCGATGGCGGTTGCGAGAATGCGCCGGTGGTCGAACATCATGCCGGCACCAAGCGGCGGTTCCGACGTCCTCTGGCCGACAGGCAAACGGCCGTCGCGTCTTGCCTCTTCGATCAGGCCAGCCTCGTACAATAATTCGTAACGCTCCAGCACGCGCTCTTCGTCCCAATTGAGGCCATCCAGCCCAAAACAGATCCGCAGTCGCGTACGACGCTGTTCGGAGAAAGCGCGATCCGCTCTGACAAAGTTCTTGAGTGCCGGAACGATGGCGCGGTCGATGATGTGAGGCTTTTCGCCTCGCCAATCTTCCCAGGGAAAGTAGCGATACCAATCGCCCCAGAACGCATCCGGCGTTCTGAATTCACCTGTTGCCCGGGTCAGCGCGAGATATCCAACGGAAACAACGCGCGGTCCTTCGCTCGGCCCGAGGAGGTGCCGCCCGCGATCTCCGAACGTGTAGAGTTGCTCGGCATATTCAAATTCAAGCCTGGTTTGCTCTTTCACCCATGTCCGCAGACCGCTCTCGAGCGTGCGGTGACGTAGTGGCTCGAACGGTCCGAACGGGAGGGCATCGGCACTCTTTGCATGTCGCACAACCAGAACCTGCGGCTGCTCGCGGTCCACCGAGACAATCGCCGCAGATAGTCCAATCTCGACGGGGAATTTGGAACCACCCCGCCGATTCCCCTCCGGGCGAGACGGCGCGTCCGCAAATCCCTTGCTCGGCACCTTAAGCGACGAGTAGCGCATCGAGCGACAACGGCAACTCGACACGTTCCCCCTCCACCACAATCGTGCCCCGCCCAATCGACGCTGCGGCAGCCACCATGCGGCCATTGCGTCCCAGCGCTTCGTCGGCGAGCCGGACGATAAGCGGATTGGGGCAGGCGTGCGGAGCCCGGGAGCGTAGTGCCCGGGCAATATCGATTTCCTGTCCGGGCCCATGTCGGTCGCACAGAAGTATGAACGCTGCGGCCATCGACCTGCTCACGCCCGCCCAGCAATGCACCAATATGGGCGCCTCTGCGTTCCAGCCGCGGCCGAAGGCAATCAGGGAGTCTACGTGCGCGGCGCAAGGCGCGCATTCGCTCATTGAGCCATCGGCAACATCGTCAATGCCGACGCGCAAATGTCGTTCCGGGAGTACGCCATAAGGCGTCTCGATCATGTGCTCCGGAGACAGCAATGAAATCAGGTGTGATGGCCTGTCATCCCGGATCGATGCCTCAACGGCCGAAAGGGGCGTGACGAGAATCATTGACATCGGAAGGCTCCTAGCTTCGGGCTAGCCGAAATGGATCAGGATTTGAAGAGCAAATTCACGCACTAAGACGGCGGAACTGCTCCAAGAACAGGGTTTGCGCCTCAAGTGGCGCAAGCGGCACCAATCTGCGCTTCTTCAGCCCAGTCGGCAGAGTGCCGAAAAAGCGCTTTGCCTCCGCGGCGGAGAACCCGGCGAGCTGGGTGGCTTCCTGATGGGCCGAAATTCTGTCGGCGCGCTTAATGACCGCGAGGAGTTCGTTCGGCGCACGCGAGGGCAGACCGAAGCGGATGTGAATGGCGGCGAGGAGTCTCCGCTCGAAATCCTTATAATCGATTCCGACGGCGGCCTTGAAGGGGCTGATCAGATCGCCGACGACGTATTCTGGTGCGTCGTGAAGTAGGGCCATGAGTCGCGCCTGACGGCCACTTCTGGGTGCAAGCTCCGTCACAACAGATTCGACAATGAGGGAATGCTGCGCGACCGAAAATGCGTGCGGCCCGATCGTCTGCCCGTTCCACCGCGCCACCCGCGCGAGCCCATGCGCGATATCCTCGATCTCAATATCGAGGGGCGAGGGGTCCAGAAGGTTGAGCCTTCGACCGCTGAGCATGCGCTGCCACGCTCGTGGTGCCTCAGTTTCTGACCGCATGGAAGTCTCGAAGATGCCTTGAATGTTTAGCGCAGACGCAGCGCGAGGTCAGCCTTGACTACTTTGGATATCGGGTGTGCTGTCTTTGGCCTATTGGCAAGCGGCCAGGAATATCTCTTGCCAAATTCTTCCTCCGCTCACCGGAGGCGCTCGGGATCCGATTGTTCTCGCAAGTGCATTTTCGGCAGCACAGCCCCTCGACGCGCATCTCGGCGCTTATCTGCAACTCCCGCCTGTTTCTCGCCTCACGTTACGACCATGATGCGGAGTGTTGCGCTGAAGAAAAGCATGGCGGTGATGAGCTCTCGGTCAATACGTGACGCGAGTCTCCCGCCACGGATCGCGGCCCAAAGCGCGGAACCCCTGCGGTGCTGCTTACGTTCTCATTTCATGCATGCTCCGCAATTAACCTCACTGAGTCCTGCGATGCGCATGCGCGGAAAAGATCGCAGAGAGCGGGCGCGGCAATACCCTCACCGCGCTGAGGAATTCTGTCCGTGACGGGAAAGCGTCAGGTTTTGCCGAGACCCGGCTGACGCTCATCAGTTTGGCCGGCAGCTCTCAACACGCGGCAGAAGCCCTCGAGCACCTTCATTCAGCGGACGGTCCGGCGGCGAAAGAGTGAATCAGCGACCGAGCCGAATGGCGATTTTGGCTGCCCCGCCAAGTGAATCAGAAAAACCAGAATCGCATGCAAACGATGATCAGCACCGCGGCCAGTGCGACCCGCACGGCTGTGTCGGAGGCGCGCGCGGACACCATGCTCATAACGATGATTGCGGGAATTGAACCAGCGAGCAGGGATGTCAGGATGTGATAGTTGATTGATCCTAGAAACGAGTGCCCTAAACCAGCTACGAGCGTGAGCGGCACCGCATGGGCAATATCGGAGCCAACAATTCGTCGCGACTCCATTTTTGGATAGAGCATTACGAGCGCCGTCACGCCAATAGCGCCCGCGCCAACGGACGATAGAGTAACGAGTGTTCCCAGCACGACACCGGTCAGAACGGTGAATCGGGCGACCGTTTTGGGATCGAGTTCGCCGATGTTGCGGTCGTGCCAGCGCAGGATTTGCTTGCGGAAGAGCAGTGATCCGGCCGTGAACAGGAGTGCGACGCCCAGGACTCTCGTAATGATTGTCTTGGTCGTGGCGCTGTCGACTTTCAGGTAATAGAGGACAAGAATCGTGAGCGCCGTGGCCGGCACGCTCCCCATTGCCAGGCGGCCCACCACGCGCCAATCGATCGTGCGGTTGTAGCCGTGCACGATCGAGCCGCCGGCCTTCGTAATCGATGCATAAATCAAATCTGTGCCGACGGCGGTGGCGGGATGAACATGAAACAGCAATATCAGGAGGGGGGTCATGAGCGAACCGCCGCCGACGCCGGTCATCCCGACAAGGCCGCCCACCAATACGCCGGAAAGCACGTAGAGAGGGTCGAGCGATTGCAGAAAGCTCATCATGGATCAATCCTGGTTGGCTGTGAGAAAGGCGGCTACGCGCCGTCATGATTCGCGAAACCTTTGGCGCGTCGGTCCCTTGGCCCGCTGGAGACGAAAACGCTAGCACGGCTCCCGTGGAAATTTCCACACGCACAGCAACCTGAGCTCCAAGCCAAGACCCCGCGGTGCGTGACTAGAGCGCATTGTGCGGCGCCGTCCGTTCTGGTCATTGGAAGATCCAACATGTCCGCGAGTCGCAGACCGAGGCGGCCGCAGCCAAACGGCCCAGGTGCCCTCCCGTGTCAATAGCCGAAACCTCATTGCACAGGCCAAGTTTTGCGGAACTCTATGCACCCAAGCTGCTGACCGCCATTCGCGAGGGTTACGGCCTGAGTTCGCTCCGTGCCGACACCGTCGCCGGAATCACGGTTGCAATTGTTGCTCTCCCGCTTTCGATGGCAATTGCGATTGCGTCCGGGACGACGCCAGACCGTGGCCTGTACACCGCCATCGTTGGCGGATTTGTCGTTTCACTGCTCGGCGGCAGCCGCTTCCAGATCGGCGGGCCAGCCGGTGCCTTTATCGTGCTCGTTGCGCTCACCGTGGAAAAGCACGGTATCGATGGTCTGCTCCTTGCAACCGTCGTATCGGGCCTGATCCTCGCAACCGCCGGATTCCTGCGGCTTGGCACTTACATCAAATACATTCCCTATCCGGTGACCGTAGGTTTCACGGCTGCCATCGGTGTCATTATCTTCGCAAGCCAAATTCGGGATCTCTTTGGTCTGACCTTGGTGGGCGGGGAGCCCGGTCCGCTGATAGCGAAGGTGAAAGCGTTAGTATCCGTGGCGCCGACGATGAATGTGGCCGCACTGTCTTTAGGCCTCGGCACAATCGGAATTATTGCAGGATTGAAACGCATTCGCCCCCATTTGCCGGGATTTCTGATTGCCATTCTCATTGCGTCCCTTACCGCGGCACTGTTGAACTTGTCTGTCGAGACGATCGGCTCGCGGTTTGGGGGGATCCCTGAATCGTTCCCTTTACCCCACCTCCCGCCTGTTTCCATGCACCGCCTGGCGGCGGTTGTGCCGGATGCGATCTCCTTTGCGCTGCTCGGCTCTATTGAATCCCTACTCTCCGCGACAGTGGCGGACGGGATGACGGGACGCAGACATCGCTCGAATTGTGAATTGGTGGCACAAGGCGCAGCGAATGTGGCATCCGGCTTGTTTGGGGGTATTCCTGTTACCGGCACGATTGCGCGGACAGCCACGAATGTGCGGGCTGGTGCCCGCAGTCCCGTCTCGGGGATGATCCACGCGGCTTGTTTGTTGTCATTTATTCTGATTGCAGCGCCGCTCGCGCGGTTCATCCCACTCGCGGCACTCGCAGGCGTCCTCGTTGTCGTGGCTTGGAATATGATCGAGAAGGAGGCGATCGCGGCATTGATGCGCTCGGCCGACGCGCTGGCGTTGCTCAGCACCTTCATCCTCACCGTCTTTCGTGATCTTACGGCGGGCATTCTCGTTGGTTTTGCAATCAGCAGCATCCTCTTTCTGAACAAAATGGCAAAAGCAGTGAGTGTCGAAACGCACATCCCGCTGGCTCAGCCGGATATTGCAGATGCCGTCGAACCCCGCGCGGTCTACGATCCGAAGACGCAGATCACTCAGGATCGCATGATATTCCGGATATCCGGCGCGTTTTTCTTTGGGGCGGCCTCAACCGTGGCATCGGTGCTGGACCGCATCGCAGAGTGGCCGAAGATGTTGATTTTCGATTTCGCGGCCGTGCCGTTCCTGGATTCCACCGGCGCGCGGGTCATAGAAGGTTTCGCCAGGAAGCTCCGCCGACACGGCACGACCTTGATTATTGCCGGCGCGACCCGTTCTGTTCGCCATGAGCTGTGGGCACACGGAGTGCGCCCGCCCCTCGTTCGGTTTAAACGCCAGTTGGATCCTAACAACGGCTGACCGTGTCGTCAGTGCAGCTTCTTCAGGACCACGCTGCCCGCTGTATAGCCTGCGCCGAATGAGCAAAGGTGGCCGAGATCGCCGCGTTTCAGGTCCGCGCTGCATTTATGAAACGCGATGATGGAGCCAGCCGAGCTGGTGTTGGCGTATTCTCCGAGCACGCTCGGCGATTCGGCGGAAGACGGATTGCGCCCAAGCACCTTACGGGCAATCAGGTCATTCATGTTGATGTTGGCCTGATGCAGCCAGAGCCGCTTGAGGCTCGAAGGTGCAATGGAGAGATCGGACAAATGCTCCAGCATGAACTCGGCCACCATCGGCACGACTTCCCTGAAGACCTTTCGACCCTTTTGCGTGATGAGCTTGTCCGGCGCATCCCTGGTTTCGGGCGTGAAGCGGTTCATTGGCCCGAAATTGTTCCGGATATTGTTCGAATAGACGGACTTCAGCCGCGTGCCGACGATCTCCCACGAATTCTCGCCATCTGCCGACTGCGCGCGCTCGACAATGCATGCGGTTGCGGCGTCGCCGAAGATGAAATGCGTCTCGCGGTCGCGTAAATTCAGATGACTGGTGCAGATCTCCGGATTAATGCAGAGGACGGCACGCGCTTGGCCCTGGCAGATCAGGCCCGCGGCTGTCTGGATGCCGAATGTCGCGGATGAGCAGCCGGCCAGCATGTCGAAGCCAAAGCCCGTGACCCCGAGCGCGTCCTGTATCTCAATGGCGATCTGCGGATAAGGCCGCTGCAGAATCGAGGCCGCGACGATGACACCGTCGAGGTCCTCTGGCGTGCGGTGCGCGGCGTTCAGCGCTTGCCGGGCCGCGGCGATTCCGATTTCTGCAGAAATCGAGAGTTTGTCGTTCGCCCGTTCGGGCATTAGCGGGCACATGATTTCCGGATCCAGCATGCCATGCCTCGTAATCACATGACGTTTGCGGATCCCGGACGCCTTCACGATGAATTCGTCGCTCGATTTCAGCAGCGCGTGGAACGCGCCCGCTTCGATCTGCTCGTGGTGGGCAGCGTTATGATGGCGGACATATTCATTGTACGCGCGCACCAGTTCCGCATTGCTGATGCTTTCCGGCGGTGTGTACAGCCCCGTGCCGCTGATAGCGATTCTGGCCAAACGCTTCGATCCTTCGAACACCCGAAGCGGCCTAGGCTGGCCGACGCCCCATCCAAACGCAAGCACATATGAGGTCCTGAGGACCATTTTATGTGGATTGCCAGCCCTTTAGCGCCAGACCTTCCGCTTCCTGGGCCCGTACCAGGCGCGTCGTCAGTCAGGACTGGTCAGTGGGTGATCGATCATTCCTGGCTTCCCGCGCGTACCTGCATGATAGGCACGGCGCACACCTGATCGCATCTGGAATGCGGAAAGGCTTTGGCGGTCCGCACCGGCGCAGTGATATTCGTTCCACCCGCGGGACATTGCCGCTTTCTCGCGCACCAGATGAACGAGCCGACGTCCGTGCTGACGGCAACGGCGCCTGCGGTATTGATATCCCAAGCCTGCACCGTTGAAGCGCCGTTCACTTGTATATCGGTGAAAGTATTCGTCGCAACATCGAGAAGGAAGCTGTGAGTGTTGCTCTGCGAATCGATCCACTGGCCGACAATTTTTCCCTTGTCATTGATGCCTTCGAGGGACGTGCCTTGATTGTCGGCGGATGGATAATCGATCACAGAAAGAGTTTTCCCATTCACGACATAACCGTGCATCGGGGGCTCGAAGAATGAGCCGACGACTATGTCAGTGCTGTTGATCCCGCCCGCAGTGCTCGCTTGATGGACCGCAGGTATCCTGACGTCGTGCTCCCACTGACCCTTGCGGCCCGAAAAAGCGACGGCCTGATGATTAGCCTGGTCCCAGCGCGTACCCACGAATTTGTTTTCGGAATTGTTGATACCGTGCACGGGACCAAACAGCTGTTGGCCATCGATTGTCACATTGAGAATTTTGCCTCTCGGGGTGCGTTCGAAGGCTGGTTCATCTGAAGTGAAGCCGCCTTGGGAATTTGAATATCCGACAATGTAGCCATTGTTATTAATCGCGCGCGCTTCGCTGCCGCCGGTACCCACATCGAAGGTCGAGTAGTTGCCGTCGAGAGAACCAAAGAAACTGTGCTCGATACCGTCGTTGGCACCGATGAAACTGCCGGCGATCACATTGCCGTCGCTAATGTCAAAGACGGTGGTACTCGTCGAATTGGGAGCTGCCGGGACCGGGATCAGCACCGCGGCCGAAACGGGCGCGGGCGCTCCGCCAACAACTGCCAGACAGCCGAGCAAAACATTGGAAAGTACGCGCATGAAAAGCACCTTCTTTTCGATCAACAGAAATGTTGCTCGCGCTTATAGCAACCCTGAGTATCCTTCAAGCCATCACAAGTTTGAGAAGAGGCGCCCGTCGGACCTGCATATGGCCTTGAAGGCGGGAGCGCAGTGCAGGACTTGGCGCGCGCACGCAGAATGGCGTATGCGTGAAATATGCAGAGCAGCCAATTAGCGCTGGTGCTGTTTTCGGGCGGGCAGGATTCGACGACCTGCCTGGCATGGGCGCTCGAAAACTTCGCGAGCATCGAGACGGTCGGTTTCGCCTACGGCCAACGGCATGTGGCGGAGATGGAGGCGCGTCTGCGCATTCTAGAAGCGCTGCGGGCCCGGTTTCCTTCCTGGGCGGAGAAACTCGGCGAAGATCGTGTCCTTTCACTCGACGTATTGAAGCAGATTGGCGGCACCGCGCTGACCGATAACGCAAAGATCGAAATGAGTGCGCGCGGGCTTCCCACCACGTTCGTACCCGGACGAAACGTGCTGTTCCTCACCGCCGCTGCCGCGCTCGCGTACCGCCGCAACTGCCGCGATCTCGTGGGCGGCATGTGCGAGACGGATTTTTCCGGCTATCCCGATTGCCGCAACGACACCGTCAGAGCCGTGGAGCAGGCGCTCAATCTGGGAATGGATACGCAGTTCGCCATCCACACGCCGCTGATGTTCATTGATAAAGCCGCGACATGGAAGCGCGCAGAACAACTCGGCGGGATGGCGCTTGTCGATCTGATCATCGAGGAAACCGTCACCTGCTATCTCGGCGACCGCAAGCATCGCCACGCATGGGGGTATGGCTGCGGCCGCTGCCCGGCTTGTGAATTGCGCGCCAAAGGCTATGAGCGCTACATCGCGCGATGAGTTATCAGGTCAAGGAGATTTACTGCACGCTGCAGGGCGAGGGCGCACGGGCGGGCCGCGCGGCTGTTTTCCTGCGCTTTGCCGGCTGCAATCTGTGGAGCGGGCGCGAAAGGGATCGGGCACAAGCTGTTTGCAAGTTCTGCGATACGGATTTTGTTGGCACCGACGGCCCGAGCGGCGGCAGTTTTCGCGATGCAGCTGCGTTGGCGGATGCGGTCGCCAAGGAGTGGCCTCACGCCCATTCAAGCAAGCCTTACGTCGTCTGTACCGGGGGCGAGCCGCTGCTGCAATTGGATGAGCCGTTGATTGTCGCTCTGCATGCGCGCGCGTTCGAAATTGGCATCGAGACCAACGGCACCATGCTTCCGCCGGTCGGTATCGACTGGATTTGCGTGAGTCCCAAGGCGGATGCTGACCTGAAGCTCATGCGCGGCAACGAATTGAAGCTGGTGTATCCACAAGAGGGGGCTCCGCCGGAGCGCTACGCCGGCTTGCAATTTGATCACTTCTTCCTCCAGCCGATGGATTCGCCGACTCGAGAGGCGAACACGCGTGCCGCTATCAAATACTGCCTCTCTCATCCGCAATGGAGATTGTCGCTTCAGACACACAAATTGATCGGGATTCGCTGAGCCTCAGAAGCGTGTGATCAATGAATCCAAATCCGGCCGCGGACGGTCTTCGAGCGGGACGGCGGATTTTCCGATGTAAATAAATCCGGCGATGCGCTCGCCCGATTTCAGGCCAAGCCGCTCGCGGACGCGCGGATGATAGGCGCACCATTCGGTGATCCAGTTCGCGACAAAGCCCATCGAATGCGCAGCGATAACCATGCTCATGCAGGAAGCACCCGCCGACATCATCTGCTCCCACTCTGGAATGGGAATCGCTTCGCGCACGCGGCTTACCACCCCGATGACAACGGGCGCGCGCAGAAAGCGGTTGCGCTCCATTTCGAGCCGTTCGGTGGATGCACCCGGCTCCATGTCGCGGATCGCATCCGCCAGAACTTCGCCCATGCGCGCGCGGCCCTCGCCTTCGAACAGGACGAATCGCCACGGCCTGAGCTTCCCGTGGTCGGGCACGCGTGTGCCCACCGTCAGAATTTGCCGGAGCTGCTCGGGCGAGGGGCCAGGCCCGGTCATATTTTTGGCAGACCCGGAGCGCCGGGAGAGCAGGAGCCCCAGGCAATCCCCGCCAGGCCGATTCAGTGTGGGGACATTAGGCATGCGATAAATCCAGGTGCTGGTGGCTAGAATGGAAGCGATAGAGCCAGCGGATGGCCGCTATGAATTTGCCAAGTCGCCGCGTCGCACTATGTAAAGGACTGGCGCATCGGGAGCGAGAACTATGGCCTATCTCGAGAGCGATCCCGAAGTTCAGCGGGTCCGTTATGAAGTCCGGCGCTTCAGGCAGCATCTGATCACGTATATCGCGGTTGTGGGCGTTCTTTTTCTTGTTAACGTGCTGAGCGGCGGATTTTGGTACGGGCACTGGTGGTTTCTCTGGGTGGCCCTGATCTGGGGCGTCTTCCTTGCTCTGCAGGCCGCTCATCTGTTTGGCGACCATTTTGGCCATGCGTGGGAAGACCGGATGGTAGACCAGGTGCTTGCGAACCGGCGTAGGCGGACTGCCGAAGCGTCCGCTCCGCGGCCGAGCTACACGGCGCCTCAGGCACCGCGCCCGCCATCGGCCAGCCCGCCACCCACCACAACGTCAGCCGCGGCGCCAACTCCCGAAGGTCCACCGCCAGAGGTGCGGCAGGAGCCGATTGTCATGCCACCGCCGAGTGCGAACGTGGATGTCCGGCAGGAGCCGATTATCACGCCGCCCCCCGGCTCGGCGCCGGCCGGCGCTCCCTTTGAGCCGAAGAGCGGTTCGCCCAAGCCCCCTGAAGTCTGATCGCCCATGGCCTCCGGCAAATGTTCGCATTATAGGAGTTACTGATGGCCGTCATTGCCACGAAAGTCGATTTTTGTGACCCGATCTGGACGGCGTTGCGCGTCCAGGCGGAGGAACTCGCGCAAACAGAACCGTCGCTTGCCAGCTTGGCTCACGCGACGATCCTGAAGCACGAGGATTTGGAAGACGCGCTCTCGTATCATCTCGCGAAGAAGGTCGGCGGCGAAGACGTAAGTCCAATACTAGCGCGTGAGATTTTCGAAGAAGCCCTCACGGCCGATTCACAGATCGGCGACTCCGTCCGCGCGGATCTTTCCGCCATCTTCGAGCGTGATCCCGCATGCCACTCCTACGCTCAAGCATTCCTGTACTACAAAGGCTTCCACGCGCTGCAATGCCATCGTGTGGCGCACTGGCTGTGGTCACACAATCGCGCGTGGCTGGCCTACTTCCTGCAAAGCCGCGTGTCGGAGCTTTTCGCGGTGGATATCCATCCGGCCGCAAAGATCGGACGCGGAATTATGATGGACCATGCGACAGGGATCGTGGTCGGCGAGACAGCTGTCATCGAAGACGACGTTTCCATGCTGCACGGTGTGACGCTTGGCGGCACAGGCAAGGAAACCGGCGATCGGCACCCCAAAATTCGCCGTGGCGTGTTGCTATCGGTCGGCGCAAAGGTTCTGGGCAATATCGAAGTGGGCGAATATTCGCGCGTCGGTGCCGGTTCCGTCGTTCTGAAGCCTGTGCCCCCGCACTGCACCGTCGCCGGCGTGCCGGCGAAGGTTATTGGCTGCGCCGGTTGCGACCGCCCCTCCCACGACATGAACCAGCTGATCGAAGGCGTGGACTACCAGATTTAGTTACGGGCCGCTTGACCCGGCCTCTTTCCCCGTGCCAGTTCACACCCCTCTAAGGGAGGGCGCGACGTGACCCGCAGTGAAATCTGGCGCCTGGAAAAATATCTTCGCAATCTCTTTCGCCTGGACACCATCACCGTGCTCGAGCGCCCGCGTCAGGCAGACTCGGTGGAGGTGCATGTCGCTGGCGAGTTCATCGGTGTAATCTTCAAGGACGAGGAGGAGGGCGAAACCTCCTATGCCTTTCAGATGGCGATCCTCGAAATGGACCTTCCGCCAGCTCCCGCGTCGCGCACTGGCTAAGGCGCGGTGGGAGAGCGCTCGCCTCCAACCTTTTCGGATCGTGTAGGAGATATCCCGCGTTTCCTCGTAAGGAGAGAACAGCAACGAAGGCCATGATGAAAGCACGTTATTTTCTATCGGCGGTTGCGGCGGCCGCCGCGTTGGCGGCGCCCGCCGCCGTGGCCGGTGGATTGCCCTGCGACGACATCACGCCCGCAAATCGCTGGGACCAGCCGGCCGCCTTCAGCACGCATAGTGAAACAGGTCGCTGGATCGGATTTCGGAAGAGAATTGCGTTGCTCGCCTTGAGGAGGGAAGGGCTCGACATGCAGACCGCCGATGGCGGCACTTTGACCGGCGCCCATCGCGCCTATCTGCAATCGAAATTGGACGCGATCCAGAACGGGCGTTATTGAACCGGCCCTAGATATTCCTCGAACGCTATCCCCGGTTTGCCGCTCTTCAGCAGACGACTGAAGGGCGCGAGCTTTTCGGGATTCCGAATGGCGTAAAGGGCGCAGATCTGCGTGCTGTCAGGCTCGACGGTCAGAACCCGCATTTGTTGACAGAGAAGGGGGCCATCTCCACTTTCCGCCGACAGGCCGCCCCTTCTGGCCGGCCTCGGCAGCGAGACTCATGCACACCTATCTGGAATTCGAACGCCCCATCGCCGAGCTTGAAGGCAAAATCGTCGAGTTGCGGCAGCTGGCGGCTCAGGACCCCACGATGAAGATCGACAACGAGGTCGCGCGCCTTCAGGCGAAGGCCGACCAGCTTGTCCGCGACACCTACACCAAGCTAACCCCGTGGCAGAAGGCGCTTGTCGCCCGCCACCCGGCTCGGCCTCATTTTTCGAACTATGTAGCCGGTCTCATCGATGAGTTTACGCCGCTCGCGGGCGACCGTCTGTTCGGCGAAGACCGCGCTGTGGTTGCCGGACTGGGACGGTTCCGCGGAGAGCCGGTAGCTGTCGTAGGGCAGGAGAAGGGCAACGACACAAAGAGCCGGCTCGAGCACAATTTCGGAATGGCCATGCCGGAAGGCTACCGCAAGGCCCAGCGGCTGTTCGAAATGGCCAGCCGCTTCGCGCTTCCGGTGATTTCATTCTGCGACACGCAGGGCGCCTATCCCGGCGTCGGCGCGGAGGAGCGCGGGCAAGCGGAAGCCATCGCGCGCTCCACACAGGCAAGCCTCGCGCTCACGGTACCGTTTGTGGCGATGATCATTGGCGAAGGAATGTCGGGTGGTGCCCTTGGCATTGCCGTCGCCAATCGCGTGTACATGCTCGAACATTCGATCTACTCGGTGATTTCGCCGGAAGGATGCGCCTCCATTCTTTGGCGCAGTGTGGACAAGGCGCAGGACGCCGCTGCCGCATTGCGCATCACCGCTCAGGATCTGCTGCAGCTGAAAGTGATTGACGGCATTGTGCCGGAGCCGGCGGGCGGAGCGCATCGCGCGCCAGAGATTGCGATTCAAGCGGTCGGCGAAACCATCGCGCGTGCGTTGAATGAGATGCACAATCTTCCGCCCGATGAGCTTCGCCGTCAGCGCCGCGAAAAGTACCTCGCGATCGGCCGCGATCTGACTTAGAGCGTCCGCGCGAAGGCGCGGATATCGTTCACCAGATCGTCCGGGCGCTCGAGCGCGGCGAAATGGCCGCCTTCGTTGAAATCCGTCCAATGCGTCACGTTCAGATGGCGCTGAACGAGGCTACGCGGCGGGAAGGGGATCAGATCGACCGGAAACGCGGCGATGCCGACTGGTTTCTCGATCCTCGTGCCGGCGGGGACGGGCTCGCCGGACAGATCCTGCGCGAGCCCGCGATACATCCATGTCGCCGTGTTGAAGCTACGCGTGACCAAATAGATCATCACGTTCGTGAGCAGTTGATCTTTGGTGTAGACGGTCTCAAATCCTTTGCGCGTGTCCGACCAGCCGTGGAACTTCTCCACGATCCAGGCGCATGCCCCAACCGGCGAATCCATCATTGCGTAGGAGAGCGTCTGGGGCTTCGTGGTTTGCTCGCGAAAATACGCGCCCTCCACCTCGAACAGCTGCATAGCGCGCGCCGCGTATTCCTTCTCCTCCGGAGTTTCCGGATGGGCGCCGGGCGAGCGCCAGCCGAACATGTTGAGATGCACGGCACGACAGCCTCTGCCTTCGTATCCCATCCAGCCCGAGATTGCGCTGCCCCAATCCCCGCCCTGTGCGATGTAGTCGGGCAAATCGAGAATCCGGGTCATCAGCCTGTCGAAATGGCGCGCGACGGTGCGCGGACTCATCGGGCGCTCGGGCTTGCCAGACCATCCATAGCCGGGAAGCGATGGCACGATGAGAGTGAATGCGTCCTTCGTGTCGCCGCCGAAGCGTTCGGGATGCGCGAGCTTTTCGATAATGTGGACGAACTCAAATACCGAGCCCGGCCAGCCATGGCTCAATATCAGCGGCGTCGGCGAGGGCCCGGAGCCAGTCTCGCGATAGAAGTGGATGTCGAGATCGTCGACCCGCGCGATGAACTGCGGAAACCGGTTGAGCTCTGCTTCCCATTTGCGCCAGTCATATTCGTTCGCCCAGTAGGCGCAGAGCGATTTGATGAAATTGAGATTGGCGCCGTACGCCCAGGAGCTATCAAGACCCGGGCCGGAAGGCGCCTCATGCCATTCATACGCGCGCACGCGGTCGCGGATGCGATCGAGCACCGGCTGCTCAACGGCGATCTTAAACGGGCGAACGTCGCTCATGGTCCGAGTCTCAGTGCCTTGCAGCCGGTAAAGGACGCGCCCGGGGTTTCGAACAGCGCCTCTCCCTGATGCTCCCACAACGTTGTCTTCCCGTCCGAGTATTTCGCGCCGGAGCCGGACAACGCAACCGGCAGGTGAAATGTTTGTCCTTGCGCGTAAATTGTCACGTTCTTCGCGTCTGAGGCATAATTCGCCACCACATCGAGATTGAGAGCGCAACGATAAAGCGCCGTCGTCGCCGCAGCCGGCGTGTGAACCAAGCCGGCGGCCAGGATTGCCAGAACGACTCGTTTCATTTTGCGCCCGCCTGCGAATTGCGAAGCGATCCTGCGCCAGTTTCCCCCTTCAGGAAAGACTCACCACCAGCCGCGCCACTTGAACCAGGCGACGGGCAAAACAATGGACATGAAGATGAGAAGGAGGCCCCACTCGTATCCCCAAGGCCAGCTCAATTCGGGCATGTTGTGGAAGTTCATGCCATACATGCTCGCGATCAATGTCGGCGGAATGCCGACGACGGAAACGATCGTCAGCACCTTGAAAATATCGTTCTGCTCGGTGTTGATGAATCCGAGCACGGCATCGAGCAGAAACTGAATCTTGTTCGACAGATGCAGCTCGAAATCGCTGAGCGACTGGAGGTCCTGAATGGCGGTATGAATGCGGTCGACAATCTCCCGGTCGATCCAGTCCTTCGCCTTGTCGAGCATGAAGGGCAGGATTCGCTGCAGCCCGAGCAGGCTCTCGCGGATTTGCGAAACTTTCTCCCCGGAGCCGCCGACCCGCACCAGAATCTCCCGCAGCGCGCGATTGGAGCGCGCGATGTTTCGTTGGCGAATGCTGCCGTAACTGCGGAACACCCGTTTGGACACGGCATTGAGCTCGAGCCCGATGTGCTCCAAGGCGTCCGCCGCATAGTCCACCATGCCCTCGATCAGCATGGCAAAGACTTCGGCGCTCGTCTTTGCCGCGCCGTCTTCGCGAAAGCGCTGGACCGCAATATCGAAACCATGCAGCTGCGTGTAGCGGATCGTGATCAGGATATTCCTGGACAGGACAAAGCCCAGCGGCGTAGGTCCGGGCTCGCCTTCATGCGCGATCACCGGCATGCTGAGGTAAATCGTTCCGTTTTCGGCATAGAGCCGGCTGGAGGATTCGATTTCCTCCAACTCGGCGCGTGAGGGGACGCGCATGTGCCATCCCGACTGCACCCGCGCGCTTTCCTCGTCCGTCGGATTGAAGAGGTCGATCCACAGCGGATGGTCGGCGGTTGGGCAGGTGTTGAGCATGCGCGCGGTCTCTAAGGAATCGCTGCGAGCAGGGTAAAACGCTTCCGGCGCTGCGACCAGCTTGGCGGGGTGCAAGCAACGAGATCAAATCTGGCGGAAGATTGACCCCTAAACCAGGGCGCCGTGGCAGTGCTTGAACTTGCGTCCTGAGCCGCAGGGGCAGGGCGCGTTGCGCTGAACCTTGCCCCAGGTGCTCGGGTCGTTGGGATTGACCGGCACATCGCGCAGGCGGGACACGTGCTGATAGCCTGCATCCGGCGGCGGCGGAGCCAACTCGTCCTCGCCGGTGAGCGGATCGATGTGATGGGCCTGCATCGGCCCAAGGTCGGCCTCCAGCTGCGGCGGCGGCGCTTCGAGATTGATCTGCAGATGCATCAGCTGGCGCACGACGTCGGTGCGCATCTTCGCCAGCAGCGCATCGAACAGCTCGAACGCCTCGCTCTTGTATTCGTTGAGCGGATCGCGCTGGCCATAGCCGCGCAGGCCCACATACTGTCGCAGATGATCGAGATTGACGATGTGCTCGCGCCAGTCGTGATCCATCGTCTGCAACAGGATCGTCTTCTCGATGTAGCGCATGATGTCCGGGCCGACATTGGCGGCGCGCTCGGCGGCGCGCGTTTCCACGGCCTTGAGAATGCGCTCGCGAACCTCCTCGTCCGCGATGCCCTCTTCCTTGGTCCAGTCCACGATCGGCAGATCGACGCCAAAAGTCTTGGCGATCTCATCGTGAAGGCCGGCCGCATCCCACTGCTCGGCGTAAGCCTTTTCCGGGATGTGTTTCGCCACGAGCTCCTCGGCCACCTGGTCGCGGAAATCGGCAATCTGGTCGCTCACATCCTCGGTGCGCATGATTTCGCGGCGCTGCTCGAAGATGACCCGCCGCTGATCGTGCTGGACGTTGTCGTATTTCAGAATGTTCTTGCGGATTTCGAAGTTGCGCGCTTCCACCTTCTGCTGCGCCTTCTCGAGGGCCTTGTTCACCCAGGGATGCGCGATCGCCTCGCCCGGCTGAAGCCCGAGCCGCGACAGGATCGCGTCCATGCGCTCGGACCCGAAGATGCGCATCAGGTCGTCCTGCAGGCTAAGGAAGAATTTGGAGGCGCCGGGGTCGCCTTGCCGGCCGGACCGGCCGCGCAGCTGGTTGTCGATGCGGCGGCTCTCGTGCCGCTCCGTCCCGATAATATAGAGGCCGCCTGCCGCGATGACGCGCTCCTTGTCGGCGGCGACTTCGGCGCGAATTTCTTCTGTGCGCCGCGTGAGTTCCGCCTCGTCCAGCAGGCCGCCGAGTTCGGATTTGACGCGCATCTCGGCGTTGCCGCCGAGCTGGATGTCGGTCCCGCGGCCGGCCATGTTGGTGGCGATCGTGACCGTGCCGGAAACGCCGGCCTGCGCGACGATCACGGCCTCCTGCTCGTGATAGCGCGCGTTCAGCACGTTGTGCCGGATTTTGCGTTGCTTGAGCAGGGCGGAAAGCTGCTCCGATTTTTCGATCGATGTCGTGCCGACCAGCACCGGCTGTCCGCGAGTCTGGGCATCCTCGATCAGCTTGATGATGGCATCGTACTTCTCGTCCACGGTGCGATAGACTTCATCATCGCTGTCGATGCGGATCATTGGCCGGTTGGTGGGCACTTCGATGACATCCAGCTTGTAGATGTCCATGAATTCGGCGGCTTCCGTCAGCGCCGTACCGGTCATGCCGGCGAGCTTGTCGTAAAGCCGGAAGTAGTTCTGGAACGTGATCGAGGCAAGTGTGACGTTCTCAGGTTCGATTTTCGTGTTCTCTTTCGCCTCAACAGCCTGGTGCAGGCCTTCGGACCAGCGGCGGCCTTCCATCATTCGGCCGGTGAACTCGTCGATGATGACGACGCGGCCGTCCTTCACAATGTAGTCGCGGTCCCGCTGGAAGAGTGCGTGGGCTTTCAGCGCCTGGTTAACGTGATGAACCAGATTGATGTTCTCGATATCGTAAAGATCTCCCGTTTCCAGCAGCCCCACTTCGCGAAGCCAGCCGACCATCCGCTCATTGCCCGATTCCGTCAGTGTGACGGTCTTCTGCTTTTCATCGAGTTCGTAATCTTCCTTGCTGAGTCGCGGGATCAGCGCGTCGACGTTTCGGTAGAGCTCGGTAAGATCGTCCGTCGGGCCGGAGATGATCAGTGGCGTGCGTGCTTCGTCGATCAGAATCGAGTCGACTTCGTCTACGATTGCGTACGAATGCCCGCGCTGCACCATCGTAGCGATGGAGTACTTCATGTTGTCGCGCAGATAGTCGAAGCCGTACTCGTTATTGGTGCCGTAAGTTACGTCGGCGGCGTACGCCTCTTTGCGCTGCTCGTCGGTCAGGCCATGTACGATGCAGCCGACGGTAAGGCCGAGGAAATTGTAGATCTGCCCCATCCAGTCTGCGTCGCGGCGCGCGAGATAATCGTTGACGGTCACGACGTGCACGCCCTTGCCGGCGAGCGCATTGAGATAGACGGGAAGCGTGGCGACGAGTGTCTTGCCTTCGCCGGTCTTCATCTCGGCGATGCGGCCGTCGTGCAGCACCATGCCGCCGACGAGCTGCACATCGAAATGGCGCTGGCCGAGGGTGCGTTTGGCGGCCTCCCGCACCACCGCGAAAGCGTCGGGCAGAAGGTCGTCAAGGGTTTCGCCCTGCGCAAGCCGCTCGCGGAACGCTGGTGTTTGAGCCCGCAATTGCTCGTCGGACATGCCCTCGTATTTCGGCTCAAGCGTGTTGATCTCTTCCACCCGCTTGAACATCGGGCGGAGCTTTCGCTCGTTGACGGAACCGAAAAAGCGCTGCGCGATGGCGGTGAAGCCGAGCATGAAGTCCTCTGACGGGGCGGCCGGAAGGCCGGTAAGGCCGGGTTTCCGGCAAATGCGCGCGAAAACCGGCCGAGGCGATGAGGCTCCGGCCGCGCGCGGCCGCAGAGATAAGAACCGGCTTCCCCCTTGTCAATTCAAGGCGTTTGGCCCACATCCGCGGCCGGTCGAATGCACCGAAAGCGGGGCGAGGCGAGGGGCAATGAACAAGCGGCTCACGGCGAAAACGGCCGGGCGGCCACAACGGGCGCGTGCGGCCGCTTCCCGTGTCCAAGCCCACGCCATGTCACCCCTGGCGCCGCGAAAAACGCCCAAACTGCCGCCGTTGGCAGGGGTGCAGCTTGCAGTTGGTGCCGCAGGCATTCGCTATAAGGACCGCGCGGACACGCTGCTGGTAACGCTCGCTCCGGGGACAGAGGTCGCGGGTGTTTTCACCAACTCACGGACGGCTTCAGCGCCGGTGGACTGGTGCCGCAAGCATGTTCGCGCGGGTTTCGCGCGCGCTCTGGTCGCCAACAGCGGCAACGCCAATGCCTTCACGGGACGGGCAGGAATTGAAGCGGTGAGGGCTGTAGCTGACTCCACGGCGGCAGTCATCGGTTGCGGCGCGCGTGAAGTTTTCCTCGCATCCACCGGTGTCATCGGCGAGCCGTTGCCGGCAGAAAAGATCACCCGAGTTCTTCCGCAACTCGCTCAGTCAGGCTCGGGCGACGCGTGGCAGGCGGCGGCGGAAGCCATCATGACCACCGATACATATCCCAAGCTGGCCACGGCGTCGGCCATGATCGACGGGTGCAGCGTAGACATCCACGGCATCGCAAAAGGCTCGGGCATGATCGCGCCCGATATGGCAACTCTTCTGTCGTTCGTCTTTACCGATGCAACCCTGCCGGCACCAATTCTGCAGGAGCTCTTGTCGGAAGCCGTGAAACCTTCCTTCAACAGCATTACGGTGGATAGCGACACATCCACCAGCGACACGCTGCTCCTGTTTGCGACCGGCCAGGGGGCGCGTCACACAGCCATCAGCAAAGCGGGAGATAAACGGCTCGCCGATTTCCGCAGCGCGCTGGGCGCTATCCTTCTCGATCTGGCGCTCCAGGTGGTGCGTGACGGCGAGGGCGCGCAGAAGCTGATCACCGTCGACGTGAAGGGCGCAGTTTCCGACGACTCTGCCCGCAAGGTCGCGCTCTCGATCGCGAACTCACCCTTAGTGAAAACAGCAATTGCCGGTGGAGACGCGAACTGGGGCCGTGTCGTAATGGCCATTGGAAAGGCCGGCGAAAGCGCGGATCGCGATAAGGTAAAGATTGCGTTTGGAGAGCATGTGGTCGCAGAGAAGGGCGCGCGCGCCGCAAATTACAACGAAGCCGTTGCTACCCGGGCGGTGTCCTGCCGCGAAGTAACAATCTCGATCGACCTCGGTCTCGGCAGGGGCCGCGCGCGCATTTATACCTGCGATCTCACCGAAGGCTATGTCCGGATCAACGGGAGCTACCGAAGCTAGAAAGCGGGCGCCTGTGTTTTGGGACATACCCGGTGGCCCTTTCAGATCATCGTTGATGGCCGGTCAAGAAACTGCGCGGCAATCATCTGAATGGGTGGAATTCGTCCCAGCTTTGGACAAGTGTCGCCCCTTTGCTACATTGTGGGATGTTTGCGTCTTAATGCGCCGTTAAGAGCGGCGCCGTCATTCTTGGAGCACAAAGCATGGGCAGGACGGTACTCGTTGCGGCCTGTGCGCTGATCGATGCGGATGGGCGCGTGCTGATCGCGCGACGTCCGCCGGGAAAGGCGATGGCGGCGTTATGGGAATTTCCGGGTGGGAAAGTAGAGGCGGACGAGCGCCCCGAAGAGGCATTGATCCGCGAGCTGAGGGAAGAGTTGGACATTTCGGTGAAGGAGGATTGCCTCGCGCCATTCACCTTCGCGTCGCACAACTACGCGGACTTTCATCTCCTGATGCCGCTGTATTTGTGCCGTCGCTGGGAAGGGATGCCCACGGCGAACGAGCATTCGGCGATAAAGTGGGTGCGCCCAAAAGATCTACGCGATTATCCGATGCCGCCGGCCGACTTGCCGCTTATTCCAATGCTGCGCGACCTGCTGTGAGGGCGTTTGCGCGGGACGAACGGGGTGCAACTGCCATCGAGTACGGCCTGATTGCCGCGCTGATCTGCGTCACCGTCATCGCCGCAATCCAGCTTGTCAGCCAGACGATCCAGCAAACCTTCTACGACAAGATTGTCCAGGCACTGCAGGGCTAGGATTCCGACGCTGCCCAGCCCGTTAGGTAGATGACGTCAAAGGTTGCGCGCAGTCTGCCTTCCGGCTCGGAGTGCGCGGTGGTATAATCGGCGAGCACAGCATGCAAGATATCGCGCCGGAGACACTTGCGGCTTCGCCGGCGGAGTGCATTGTTCTCTCCCATCGCCCGCAAATCGGCAACAAGTCCCATGAACTCGCGATAGCGCACGATAGTGCGCTCAGCGTCCGCTACCGGACGTTCAAAGCCGGCGCGCTGCAACAGCGCTCCCAAATCGCGGACATCGGCGAACGGCGCGACACGGGGACTTGCGCCCCCCGCCAGCTCGCTCTCGCCCGCTGCAAAGGCCGTTCGCAGCTCCTTTAAAGTTTCGCCGCCGAACATTGCCGCGATGAATAGCCCGCCCGGCTTAAGCGCGCCGCGCATCTGGAATAATGCGCCCGGCAGGTCATTCACCGCGTGCAGCGACAGAACGCTCGTGATGAGATCGAATGATTGCTCAGCGAACGGCATCGCCTCCTCGTCTGCGGCGAGCATCTCCTCACTACCAGGCAGAACAATCGAGCCGAGGGCAGTCCTCGTCCATTGCTTTGCCGAGTTTCGCAATTCTGCGAAACTTTCCCGGCGTGAGGACAGATCGAGCCCGCGCTCGAACCGGCGGCCGAGCGTGCCAATTCGTTCGGCGAGATGTGCCGCCGTGTCCGCAACCAGAAAGGTCGTACCCTTGGCTCTCGCGCGCCTGAGTGCGTAGAGCCGCCGTTCGAAAATCTGCGGAGGACCTGTCGTGGTACTGGCCGCACTGTGCGTCATTCGCCTAAGCTAAGTGCAATGGCTCCAATAATCGAGACATCGACAGCACTCAGGTTGGGCGGGCAAGGCTCGCCGGGAAAGCGTGTGCTGCATGCAGCACTCGATCTTCTCTACCCGCCGCTGTGCCTTGTCTGCCGTACACCAGTCGGAGCAGCGCCGGGCCTCTGCGCCGCCTGCTGGCAACGGATCAGCTTTATTGACGGGCCCGTCTGTGGATGCTGCGGGCTACCGTTCGAAATTGACCCCGGCACGGATTCGCGCTGCGCGGCCTGCCTTGCGCAGCCTCCTGCCTTCGACCGCGCGCGCTCCGCCATGCGTTATGACGACGGCAGCCGCGATGCCATTCTGGCGTTCAAGCGGGCCGACCGGCTGGAGTTTGCCAATCTGTTTGCACTTTGGCTGAAACGGGCAGGGCAGTCGCTGCTCGACGAGGCGGACCTCATAGTGCCGGTGCCGCTGCATCCCATGCGGCTTTGGTCGCGGCGCTACAACCAGTCCGCGGTCCTCGCGCAGCGGCTTCGTCGCCTCGCGGCAAAGCCTGTCGATCCTCTGGTGCTCGTCCGCACCCGTGCCACACCGAGCCAGGGCAAGATGCCCTCGGCAAAGGCAAGACGGCGAAATGTGCAAGGCGCCTTCAAGGTGCCGGCAAGAAAGAGGCCGGCAATTGCCGGCCGGAAAATCCTGATCGTTGACGATGTTTTGACGACAGGCGCGACAATCGAGGCTTGCGCGCGAACCCTAAAGCGTGCTGGCGCCGCGGAGGTATTCGTGCTGACACTTGCGCGCGTTGCCCGCCCCCTGCCGCGAACTATATAGGCTATATAGAATGTGAGTCCCGAGCGGCCTGAGTCGATGCCGAAGATCAAGATCTACACCACGCCAATCTGTCCCTATTGTGTGCGCGCCAAGGCCCTGTTGAAGAAGAAGGGCGCCAGCTTCGAAGAGGTGGATGTGTTCATGGACACCGACGCCCGGGTCGAAATGGAATCGAAATCCGGCGGCCGTTATACGGTCCCACAAGTTTTTATCGGCGAACGGCACGTTGGCGGCTGTGACGATCTCTATGCGCTCGAGCGGGCAGGCGAACTCGATCCGCTTCTAAAGGCTTGACGATGGGCACTTTCCGCGCAGCCTGTGTGCAGCTTCGGTCCTCTGATGATGTGAAGGAGAATATTCGCATCGCGTCGGAGCTCATCCGCGAGGCAAAGGCTGAGGGCGCAGACTTTATTGCGACGCCGGAGAATACCACCCTCATGGCGCCGGACGGCGGCGCCAAGCTCGACAACAGCTTTTCCGAGGATCAGGATCCGGCGCTGCCAAGATTTCGTGCGCTGGCGGAAGAACTTGGTATCTGGCTGCTGATCGGTTCGCTCGCCATCAAGGTGAGCGCGACGAAGACTGCCAACCGCTCGTTTCTTTTAGGCCCACAGGGCAAAATCGCGGCGCGTTACGATAAGATTTTTCTGTTCGACGTCGACCTGCCCAGCGGAGAGACCTATCGCGAGTCAAGTACGGTCGCAGGCGGGAGCGGAGCAGTGGTCGCCGAACTCCCTTGGGGCCGACTCGGACTGTCAATCTGTTACGACCTGCGCTTCCCGCAGCTCTATCGGGGCATGGCGCAGTCGGGTGCGTTCATGTTTTCCGTGCCCAGCGCCTTCACGCAAACGACCGGGAAGGCGCACTGGCATGTGCTGATCCGGGCGCGCGCCATCGAGAACGGCGCCTTCGTGATTGCGCCCGCACAGGGCGGCACGCACGCCAACGGGCGGCAGACCTACGGCCATTCACTCGTTGTGGCGCCTTGGGGAGAGATCCTTGCAGAGGCGGCTACGGAGCCCTGTGTGATTATGGCTGACATCGATCCCACTGCTGCCAAGATTGCGCGAGAACGTGTGCCAAGCTTGCGCCATGACCGGGACTTCGAAAGGCCGTAAAGCCGCGCTCGGCGTGCGCTGCCATTCAGGCTGGGCGGCGACGATTCTCGCGTGCGGATCGCAAGAACAGATAGACATCATTGCTCGCCGCCGTATCGTCTTGTGCGACGCGAACATCGACGGGTCCAAGCAGCCCTTCCACGCTGCCGAATCGATGACGTTCGCGCGCGCTCAGACCTTCATCGAACGTTGCCGGCGTTCCACGGACGCGCTCGCCGACGCGGCCGTCGCAGCCCTACTCATATCGTCGCGAAATCTGACCATATCCAGTTGCAGCATTCTCTCAGCATCCGGACGCAAGCTGCCCTTGAAAGAGATTCTTGCTTCGCATGCGCTGATCCATGCCGCCGAGGGCGAATTCTATCGCGATGCTGTCGCTTGCGCCTGCGAGCGCGCGAACCTCGCTGTGATCCGCGTCCGCGAGCGTGACGCGCTGCGCCAGGCGTCGGATTATACCGGCCTCTCCGAAGCGAACGTGAACGAGCGCCTTGCGGGCCTCGGCAAGTGCCTTGGTCCGCCGTGGACAGAAGATCAGAAGCTCGCGACGCTTGCTGCCTGGACCGCGCTGGGCTGTCGCCGTGACGTGGGAGGTACGGCAGCCGGTGCATAACCCGGCTGCCGCACGGCTTCAGCAGAAATTTGGAGCAGCGCTTTCCAGGATCGCACGCTTGGCGGGGCTTAACTTGCCCACTGTTCGAACGAAGTTTTGATGCGTCATGCCGGAGCCAAGATAGTTCCAGCGGTTTGCCTGATGCTGCACGGTCATGAATCTCTCGCGTTGACCGGGGGTGAGCGTGCGGCTCGAGGCGGCCTCCAGGGCCTCGAGATCGAACTTGGTCTGCTGCTTCAGGCCTTCATCGAGAAATCCACCGATTGCCAAATAGCCGTCGAAGGCTTTCTCGATCTGGTCTTGGCTCATGCCTGCAGCCAGCGCGTCGACCATCAATGTATCGAGCTGAGCGTGTTGCATCTCTTCCATCCAATGGTGCCTGAGCAGGTCCTTGAACTGGGGATCGAGCGTGCCATTGTCGTGAACCGATTCGAGGAAATGTCGCCGTGTCATCCATTCAATGTGCAGAATGGCCAGGCTTACCGACAGTGGCGCGTGCGACAGAATGTGCTTCCCGATCGCGTCGGCTGGTCCGATCATCTTGCACTCGACCGGAAAGCCCGTTGAGAACTCTTCCCTGAAACGGCGGAAGAGGTGAATGTGCTTGGCTTCCTCGCTCGCAAACTCCAAAAACGCGCGAGCGCGATAATCTTCACCATTAATGTACGCGCGCGTGTGGTCGAGCACGAACGGCAGGATGAACTCCTCGACAATTCCGAAGATGCTCAAATAGGCATGGCCGCGAATCTGGTTGAGCATTCGCTGTTCGTGCGGCGTAAGGAAATCGAGGCTCTCAACGCGCGCCAGGTTCTCCGGCATGAAGCCCTTTGTAAAATCGAGCGTCTTGCCGTTGCCGATCAGATCCTCGACGCGCCAAGTGATGCGCTCGGCGCGGCCGAGCACGTCCTTGAAGTCATAGTGGTACGTCATTGCTGCTCATCCTCTTCAGTAGGTCTCGATGTGGATGTTGACGGGTACAGAGCGCGAAATGACATCCAGCACCGGCGACATTGCGGTGAGCGATTTGATAGTCGCCGCGTCCGCCTTCGTTTTCACGCGCATGCGCACGCGAATTTCCTGGTATCCCTTGCGGATCTGGTCGCTGAGACCGAGAAAGCCGCGCAAGTCGAGATCGCCATCCAGCTGGGAATCGATCGCGTCGATAGCGATGCCCCGGGCGGCTCCGTGGTAGGCCGTCGTGGTCGTCATGCAGCCGATTAGCGAGTGCAGCAGCCATTCGACCGGGTTCGGTCCTTCATCGTTCCCGAGCAGCACGGGATGCTCACCATTATCGGCGACAAATACTTTCCCATCGCTCCGCTGTTCGGCGAGCGCGCCTGTAAAGTCCTTGATGGTGGAGCGGTTGTGGGCGCCGGCTATCCAGGCGTTCCGCGCGCGGAAGTTGAACTTGGCAATTTCGGGATTGCCTTTGACCGCATCGATGGTTTCGAACAGCGCCGCGACGTTCACGCCATTCAGAACCGCAGGCTCGGTTTTCATCGCAAGTGCAGGGGACATTTCGCTTTCCTTCGGTTGTGGGGCGGCTGACTAAGGGCCTTCAGTGCAAGCGGGCAGGTATGGAGCGAGGCGCGGACCCTGTAGGACTGGGACGCCGGATCTCTTGACCGAAGCGCCGGGGCGCAGCGAAGGTTGCAGCATGGACGCGTTGTCGGACGTGCTGCGGGTTGTCGGGCTCAGGGGTGCCATACTCCTTGAAGCCCGTTTCCGCGCTCCATGGTGCGTCACATCCAGTATCAGCGCAGAACACTGCAAGCCGTATATGGACTCACCTGCGCATGTGATCAGCTATCACTACGTTGTTGAATGCATCGCGATAGCCGACGGCGACGATCCCTGCGTGCTTTGCACCGGCGACATCGTACTGATTCCGCGTAATAGTACGCACAAGATCGGGAGCCGGCTCGATATGCCGGCTATCAGCAGTGCCGATCTCGTGCAGCCGGCAAACGGCACGGGAGTGCTGCACATTGATCATGGTGGTGACGGTGCCGAATGCCGACTGATCTGTGGCCTTCTTGGTGGGGACGCGCAGTTGCAACCGCTGATCGCGACACTGCCGGCGATGATGAAAATGACTGTGCGCGATACGCCGGGCGGCGAGTGGATTTCGCAGTCCTTTCGGTTTGGTGCACATCAGATTGCCAGGGCGGATCCGGGTGCGGCCACCATCATGTCAAGAATGTCGGAACTCCTGTTTGTAGAAGCGTTGCGCCGCTATCTAGCAACAATGCCGGAGGAACATACGGGCTTTCTTGCCGGTCTGCGCGATCAACAGATCGGCAAGGCGTTGGCGCTCCTGCACACGCAGGTCTCGCGCGAGTGGACGGCTGAGGAGTTGGCAAGTGCCGTAAACTTGTCGCGATCTGCATTCGCAGAGCGGTTTACGTTGCTAATGGGCCAACCCCCGATGAAATATTTGACCTATTGGCGCATGCAGGTTGCCGCGCAGAAATTGCGGGAGGGGCGGCTCACGATCGGCCAGATTGCGTTCGACGTGGGTTACGAATCGGAGGCGGCCTTCTCACGCGCGTTCAAGCGGGAAGTTGGCGTCCCGCCCGCAACCTGGCGCCGGAATTGGACCGTGAATTAGCACTCGACTGGCGCATATGCTTGCGGAAGCAAGAATTTGCCCCCATGTTCGGTGTTGATTGATCCGATCTGAGCCAAACCCGCATGATCGTTTATAGTTTGACTTGTGCCAAGGGCCATGATTTCGAGGGCTGGTTTGCAAGCATTGCTGCCTTCGATGAACAGGCCGCAAAGGGCAAGCTCCTCTGCCCCGTCTGCAACTCCACGAAAGTGATAAAGGCGCCAATGGCGCCGGCTTTGGCCGGTTCCGTGGGCGAGCGCGGCGGGCCGATCGTTCCGGCTGCGCCGGCGCCAACGCCATCTGCGCCGGCTGTTCCGGTATCCGCGACCGTTCAGCATATCCCTGATGAACTTCGGAAGATGCGTCAGTTGATGAGCGGCTTGCGCAGATACATCGAGCAGAACGCCGAATATGTCGGCCCGAAATTCCCGGACGAGGCGCGCAAGATCCACTACGGCGAAACGGAAGATCGCCATATCTACGGCGAGGCTTCGATGAAGGATGTCGCAGACCTGGTCGACGAAGGAATCGATATCGCGCCGCTTCCGCCGGATATCAACGAAGCAAACTGAAAAGCAACGGCGCGCCGGTCAGGCGCGCCGTGTAACTCTCTTGGAACGACTGCCGCTTACCGGGTCGTCGATGTGGTGTTGTTCCCGCCGCCGCAGACCGCGACGCAAATGATGATGCCAGCCGCAACAAGGCCGCCAGCGATCAGCCACGTGCTGGGAACGCCGACTGCCACAGCCGTACCTGCAGCCTCACCCGCCGGCAATGCAGCCTCAGGCGGGGGTGGTGGAGGAGGAGGTGGTGGGGCAGCTTCACCGCCGGCCGCGCCACCAGTGGCACCGCCGCTCGCTCCGCCGCTGGCTCCGCCAGACTGCGCGAACGCCGTCGTGCCGGCCATAATCATCGCCGCCGCTGCGGCGCTTGCGATCAGTTTCCGCATAATTCCCTCTCTTTACCCGCCTCAGATTCGCACTTTAGGGCAATTGCCCAAGGTGTCAATGGAGGAGGCGCCAACCGTATTTAACAGGCATTAGCATTTTGTAAACCGGCCTTGAGATTCTCGCACGCGATCTGGTCTAGCGACATCCCGGCGGTCCGATCTGTCGCTGTCGCCGCCGGCATCACCCCGCGGCCATCGATCATTGCGGCACGATAGAGCGGCTCCGCCAGGTCCATCCGCCCGCTCATCTGGTATGCAAGCCCGAGATCGAGCTGCACATATGGATCGTGCGGATGAGCCGCCATGACCGTCTTCAGGGCGACCGATGCGGCCTGCCAATCGTGTCTCTGAAGGGCCACATAGGCCGGATCCCCGGGTTTTACCGCAGGATCGGTCGCCGTCGCGCATCCAGCAAGCGCAACCAATGCGACAACACAAGAAACGCTGCGAAACATTCTACCCCCTTTGCCAGCCATCCCGGCCGGTCCCTCCCGTTCGTTCTTACCCCCGCAAGCAATTTCCATGCAAGAAATCTCGGGAATGCCGTCCCAAGCCGACGGCCGGCTGCGCACCGCCCAAAGTTGGTGCCCGCCGGGGTCCCTGCGCAACGGAGGGCGATCCCGGGGTCTTCCCGATTCAGCGCTGCATCACCTGGGCCGCCAGTTGTTCCCAGCCTCTGGCCAGCAGTTCCCATGATTCTCACGCCTGCTTGTCTTTGATCGTGAGCGCAATCTCCCGCGCGTCCGCTGCCTTGACCAAGTACATCAGGTAGCGTTCCTCGATCGGGGACTCGTGAGCCATAAAGGCCTAACGCCAGCGGATGTCTGCGGGCATTGCCGGTTCCCTTCTCGACAATTGATCTCCTGAAATGGTCCGTACACTGACGATATGACGCCGGTCGGCATCCTATTTGGGCTCATGGCGGGAACCGTGAAGACCGCCGATCCCATTCCCCAAGTCTGTCGCAAATACTGTAAGCTGCAGGAAATCGGCGGGGGCGATTTCCATGCGGGGGTATCTGGCGATTGCGGTGGTGGCGTTTCTTGCCGCAGGCCTGGCATGCGGCGGGGCGATCGCAGATCAACCGGTCGAGCAGGTCACCGTGACGGCCGCGAAATTTCCGCAAGCTGTCGGAAGCGCCGCCTTCTCGACAGTCAAGCTTTCGACTCAGCAACTCACCGTTTCCGATCGCCTCGACGATGCGCTGGAGCAGGTGCCGGGGCTTTCGCTCTTCCGCCGCACCGTCAGTGTCAGCGCCAATGTGACGACCGAAGGCGTGTCGTTGCGATCCATCGCGCCGTCGGGCGCAAGCCGCGCGCTGGTGATGCTCGATGGCGTTCCGCTCAACGACCCTTTCGGAGGATGGATCGTATGGACCGCACTTCCTTATGAAGATATCGGCGGTGCCGAGATCGTGCGCGGCGCCGGCGCGGGTCCGTATGGCGCGGGCGCGCTCACCGGCACGATCCTGCTCACCGAGCGCGATGCATCCCAAGGCCAAGCCGACGCGCAAGGTGGCACGCTCGATTCCGTTCGCGTTGGCGCCTCGTACGGTGAAACAATCGGCGATGTTGATCTGTTCGGCAGCGCTTCCTTCGAGCGCAGCAATGGATGGATTCCGGTGCAGCCACCGGATCGCGGCGCGGCTGACAATCATGTGTGGTTCGACGGCGGCTCGGGATCTCTACGAGCGGAGACGCAAATTGGTGATGTGCTCACCTCGGCGCGTATCGGCTACTACAGCGAAGGCCGCGGCGCCGGCGTCGTCGGCGCAACGTCCGCGGCAGACGGATTGATCGGCAGTTTGACATTTGCGGAGTCGCCAAGCGCGGGCGGTGTCGGCTGGCGCGTGCAGGGCTGGACCATTCGCAGCGGATTTTCGAACACCTCCGTTTCGGTCGCGCCCGGCCGCGGCTCAACGATGCCGGCGAACGACCAGTTCGCCACGCCCGCTTTGGGGATTGGCGCAAATGCGGCACTGCTTGGCGCGAGCGACCATTTCCGCTGGGAAGCCGGCGCCGATTTCCGCGACGACGCAGGCGAATCGAACGAGCTGTTTCGATTCGACGGCACGGAGTTTCTGATGTCGCGCCGCTCCGGCGGCCGTTCCATCGTGGGCGGCATCTACGGCGAAGGCGCCTGGGATTTGGGCCCATGGCTACTGACGTTCGGCGCGCGCGAAGATTACTGGGCCACCTCGCAGGGCCATCTGATCGAGCGCGATCGCACCACAGGCGACATCACCAATCTCCAGGACTACCCCGGGCGCCACGGTTTCGTGCCGACGGCGCGGGGCGGCGCGCGATATGATGTTGGTGCAGGCGAATATCTGCGCGTCGCAGGCTATATCGGATTTCGCGCACCGACGCTGAACGAACTCTATCGGCCGTTCCGCGTCGGCAACGATATCACGCAGGCGAATGCGAATTTGCGCCCGGAAGATTTGTATGGCGCGGAACTCGGCTGGGGCGGCGTTTGGCAATCTCTTCATTGGGATACGACCGCATTCTGGAATCAGCTTCACAACGCGGTCGCCAACGTGACGATCGGGCAGGTGTTCTGCGGCCCAGTGCCGTGCGGTGTGCTCCGCCAGCGTCAGAATGCCGGTGACATCAATGCGCACGGCTTCGAAGGACAAATATCCGAAGCGATTGGCGATCACCTCAATCTGTGGTCAGCGGTCTCCGCAACGCACGCGGAGTTCGTCTCCGGGCAACTCGATGGCCTTCGGCCGGCGCAGGCGCCGCGCGTCACTGTGACCGGTGGGGCGACGTGGCGGCCTCTCGATCCGCTGACGCTTGAGGGGCAACTCCACTGGGAAGGGCTTCGTTTCGAGGATGACCTGAACACGCTCAAGCTGGACCCGGCGTTGGTGCTGGATTTCCGCGGCGCCTACACACTAACCGATCATTTGGTAGCAACAGCGGCGGTGGACAATGTCACCGATGCCGATGGCGCAACGGCCGCCACACGCGATGCGGAACTGGGAATTGTTACAAGTTTCGGCCAGCCACGCACGTTCTGGATCGGCCTCACATATACTGAGTGAACAATTTTGCCGCTTGCATGCGCCTCGACACAAATGCGCGGCAATGGCAGAATTGCTGCCGGTCGTTCGGTGCCGCCTGACGACATCAACAATCATTCCCTTTGATTCGAATGGGGCTGCTTCCATGAGAAAATTCGCCGCGGTGTTGGCTGGGCTCGCGGCCACGGTCTTTTTGCCGCTCGAGGCCTACTCACGCAATGTCTGGGACAACGCGTACAGCAACTCCAAACCCATGTTCACGGTGCTGCCAAAGCATGCGGCTCCAACGAAAGCGGGAGATGCGCAGTTGCCGCAATGGACCGGAACTTTCACGGACCGGACCGGCAAAGTGGTGAGCTACACCATGGTCGGCACCGATCCCGCCATCGATAATGGCGGCGTCGCCACCATCGTGCCAGTGGTCATCGTTCCCGTCGCCGCTGTCTATGGACAGGACAACGGCAACAAGACCTTCGACCCGATGAAACACAAAGTGTCGAACGGGCAGACAGTGGTCGAGAATACGCTCAATTCGCCTGTGTTCTCACCCTTGATCGACTTCGTACAGGGCGGCACCGACCTCGGCACGACGCAGTATCTCGACGCTTTTCAGCGCGGCAATTTCTGGAATGCCTCGGTGGCGTCAAATCCCGCCTATCACGTTCTGCTCAGCGCGGTCCTCGGAAACGAATTGAAGATCAATGTGTCAGCGCGGCAGGGGCAGGTGATCCAGAATCCTTTCGGTCACGGCGTGGTTGGAACGATGGACATCAATGCCTTCGACCAGCAGCTGCAGGCCTATGTGCAAAATTTTGCGGGCGTCATTAATCCAGGTGTTCTCCCGGTATTCCTCACGTACAACGTGTTCCTGACAGCGGGCGGCGGTTGCTGCGTTGGCGGCTATCGTTCGGCGAACGGCGGGCCACCGGGCGGGCAGACCTACGTCTATGCCACGTATCACGACAGCCAAAAATCGTTTGCGGAGGATGTCGCGGCGCTCGCCCATGAGCTGGGCAGCTGGATGGACGATCCCTTCATGGTCAATCGCGTGAACTGCACAAATATCGGGGGATTGGATGTTGCAGGCGTGCTGACGGGCAACCGTCACGTGTACGCCTATACCGCGAACAATTTCACCTACCATCTTCCATCGCTGGTGTTTCTCGATTATTTCGGCGCGCCGAAATCGGTTCCGGTGAATCACTGGCTCAGCTTCCAGAACGACGAAGGCCACCGCTGCGGTGGCCAATAGGCTCTCCCGGGATTGAAGCAGCCTTCGGCTGACTGATCTCTTCACGGTCGAGGCGCCCCCAATCCCGTGAAGGGCTGGGTGTTGTAGGGCGCCGATTGGACTGTTACGTGCGCGTGGACAGGCGACTTCATCATGCCCAACCTCACGTTTGCCGCGCTCGAATGGATCCCGACCGGGTTCAATTGGGCGCTGGCTCCTGTCGTACTTGCGCTTCTGGTCCTTGCGTTCAATGGCCGGACCCGCTCGCTCGCGGCCACCGGATTTCTGGTGGCTGCTGCGGTTTCGGCCTGCCTTCTCTCCTTGCTTTTAGCGGCCAGCGTCTTTCATCTGCTCGGCTATGCCCGCGCGCTGGCCAATCTCCTTTTGAATTTCGGGCCTTCTGTGACGCGCGACTACGTATCGACCCTGATCAGCGCGAATGGGGCGAGACTCCTAACACTGGTTCCGATGGTCTTTACAGCGTTGCTGTCGAGTGTTGCGGCCGTCTACCTGCGACGCGTGCCGGACCGTTCGGCCTAGATCAAGGCCGCGGAGCAGGGTTTCCGCGGCGGAATGGCATCCATCTTAGCGGCCAGGTTCACCAGCGGGTGAAGAGGGGTGTTTCAGCTTGAACCGCCCGCCTCGTTCGTGCTGGAACAGGCTGGACACATGCGGGCAGCGCAGAGCCTCAGGCGCGATAGCTGACAGGAGATACCATGACTTCAATGCACGCGATTTTGCTTGGCGCAACCGCGCTGGCCGTCGTCGGCTCCTGCGCCGATGCAAGCCTTGCCGCCAATCCGTTCGCCCAACCAAGCACCCTGCCGCTGCACGCGCCGCAGTTCGACAAAATCAAAGACACGGATTACCAGCCGGCGTTCGAAGAGGGCATGAAGCAGCAGCTGGCCGAGATCGACAAGATCGCGGACAATCCCGCGCCGCCCAACTTCGACAATACCGTAATCGCAATGGAAAGGTCGGGCCGGATGCTCGATCGCGTATCGCAAACCTTCTTCAATGTTGTCCAGGCGAACACGAACGATACGCTCGACAAGGTGCAGTCAGCGGTTGCGCCGAAGCTCGCAGCGCATCAGGACGCGATCTACTTGAATCCGAAACTGTTCCAGCGGCTGAGGGCGATCTACGATTCCCGCGCCAAGCTCAAGCTCGATCCGGAATCGCAGCAGCTTCTCAAGATTTATTACATGCAGTTCGTTCATGCCGGCGCCAAGCTCTCCGATGCTGACAAGGCGAAGCTGCGCGAGCTCAACAAGGAGGAGGCGACGCTCTCCACGAGCTTCCAGCAAAAGCTGCTTGCCGCCGCAAAGGCCGGCGCACTCGTAATGGACAACAAGGCCGATCTTGCGGGCTTAAGCGATCAGGAGATCGCCGCGGCGGCCGACGCCGCCAAGGCGCGCAAGATGCCCGGCAAATACGTCATTCCGCTGCAGAACACGACGCAGCAACCTTTGCTCGTATCGCTCGCCAATCGCGGTGTGCGCCAGAAATTGTTCGAGCATTCCTGGACGCGCGCCGAGAAAGGGGATGCGAACGACACGCGCGAGATCATCGCGAAGCTCGCGCAGGAGCGCGCCGCGAAGGCGAAGCTGCTCGGTTATCCGAACTATGCGGCTTATGTCCTGTACGACCAGATGGCGAAGACGCCGGAAGCGGTCGAGAAGTTCATTGGCCAGCTGACAGGGCCGACGCGCACCAAGGCGGCCGATGAGGCAAAGCAGATCCAGGCGATGATCGACAAGAGCGGAAAGCATTTCGATCTGAAGCCATGGGATTGGGAGATGTATTCGGAAAAGGTGCGCAAAGCGAAATACGATCTCGACCAGAACGCGCTCAAGCCGTATTTCGAGCTGAACAAGGTGCTGAAAGATGGCGTGTTCTATGCCGCAAATCGTCTTTACGGCATCACCTTCAAAGAACGCCACGACTTGCCGGTGTACCAGCCGGACGTGCGCGTGTTCGACGTTATCGACAAGGATGGCTCGCAGCTCGGGCTGATGTATTTCGATTACTTCAAGCGCGACAACAAGCAGGGCGGCGCATGGATGAGCAACTTCGTCCAGCAATCGAAGCTGCTCGGCACGAAACCGGTGATCTATAACGTCGCGAATTTCACCAAGCCTGCTCCCGGCCAGCCGGCGCTGCTGACGTTTGACGATGTGACCACCATGTTCCACGAATTCGGCCACGCGCTGCACGGCCTGTTCGCGAACCAGAAATACCAGACGCTGTCCGGAACGAGCGTGGCGCGTGACTTCGTCGAGTTTCCCTCGCAATTCAACGAGCACTGGGCGCTCTATCCGGAGGTGCTGAAGCACTATGCGGTGAACTACAGGACGGGAGAGACGATCCCGCAGGCGCTGGTGGACAAGATCAAGAAATCGCAAACCTGGAATCAGGGCTATCAGCTCGGCGAGTTGCTCGCGGCTTCGGAACTGGACATGCAATGGCATCGGCTGACCGCCGATGCGCCGAAGCAGGATGTCGACAAGTTCGAGACGCAGGCCCTGAAGGCTACGCGCACGGATTTCCCGAATGTGCCGACACGTTACCGCTCGACCTATTTCCTGCACATCTGGTCGAATGGATACGCGGCGGGCTATTACGCCTATCAGTGGACGGTGATGCTGGACGATGACGCCTATGCGTGGTTCGAGCAAAATGGCGGGCTGACGCGCGCAAACGGGCAGCGCTTCCGCGATCTCATTCTGTCGAAGGGCCACACTGAGGATTACGGCACCATGTTCCGCCGCTTTTACGGCAAGGATCCGGATATCGGTCCGATGCTGAAGCATCGCGGGCTCGTGCCGGAGAAACCCGGCACAACCGGCTAATCACCTCAACCCCAGCTCGCGGGCGATGATGCCGCGCAGAATCTCGCGTGTGCCGCCGCGCAGCGAAAACGACGGCGCGGTCTGGAGCAGGTAGGCGAGGGTGTCATTGAATGGCGATAATACCGAGAGATCGGTATCATCTCGCGCGATGGACTGAATGGCCTTCGGGATCTCCTGCTCGAGCGAGGTGCCGAGGTCCTTCACGATCGCCGCTTCCACGGCGGGAGAGTCTCCCGCCTGAAGGCGCCCCATCACCGAAAGCGACATTTGCCGCAAGGTCCACAGTTCCGCTGTAATGCGGCCGATGAGCAGTTGCTCCGCCTCCGTTGGGTTCTCGCCGACAATGCGCAGGAATTCGAGAAACAGCCGCAGGCTGGAGAGATACCGTTCCGGCCCGCTGCGCTCGAATGCGAGCTCTGCTGTCACCTGCCGCCAACCGTCACCCTCGTGCCCGATGATCATGTTCTCTGGCACGAACACGTCGTCGAAAAAGACCTCGTTGAAATGAGCATGGCCGGCGAGATCGGTGATCGGCCGCACGGTCAGTCCTTCGCTTTTCAGAATGATGAGAAACTGACTGAGGCCGGTATGTTTGTTCGGTTCGTCGCTCGTGCGGACGAGTGCAATCATTACTTGTGCGTGCTGCGCGCCGGATGTCCAGATCTTCTGGCCATTGATGCGCCACCCGCCGTCCACCTTGCGCGCGCGCGTTCGCACAGAGGCCAGGTCCGAACCCGCATTCGGCTCGCTCATGCCGATGCAGAAGTAGATTTCGCCGCGCGCAATGCCAGGCAGAAAACGCTCGCGCTGTTGTTCCGTCCCGAAGCGAAGGAGGAGGGGACCGCTTTGCCGATCGGCAACCCAATGCGCGCTCACCGGCGCGCCAGCCGCGAGGACTTCCTCAAGCACGACATAGCGCTCGGCATAGGAGCGTTCATGGCCGCCGTACCTCTTGGGGAATGTCATGCCGATCCAGCCCCGCGCGCCAAGCGCCCTGCTGAATTCCGGATTGAAACCGGACCAGGAATGTGCGCGCCGCGCTGCGGGCATGTGCGCGAGCTGCTCTTTCAGAAACGCGCGAATTTCGCCGCGCAGCGCTTCCGCTTCGCGCGGGAGATGGTAAGGCGCGAAATCGAATTGGCGCATTCACCAACGCTCCTTCCTTTAGGGACCATCGCACTTGATCTCCGAACCGCACAAGCGCAATCGCCAATGCTTGAAAATATCCGAGAGCGTGGTGCCGCTTTGGTCTAGACTGGCAAACGGTAGCCATGGAGGATGACAATGGAATACACAAATCTCGGCAAGACAGGCCTGAAAGTCTCGCGCATCTGCCTTGGATGCATGACCTATGGCTCGCCCAAATGGCGTGGATGGATTCTGGGCGAGGATGAATCGAAGCCGTTCTTCCGGCAGGCGGTCGAAGCCGGCATCAATTTTTTCGATACGGCCGACACGTATTCGCAAGGCATCAGTGAAGAAGTCACCGGCCGCGCGCTCAAGGAGTTCGCCGGATCGCGCGAGAGTTACGTGCTGGCGACGAAGGTGTTCTTCCCGATGGGAAGCTCCGGGAACGAGAGTGGCCTCTCGCGCAAGCACATTCTGCACGCCATCGACAACAGCCTGCGGCGGCTCGGGCACGACTACGTCGATCTCTACCAGATCCATCGCTTCGATCCCTCGACGCCGATCGAGGAGACGATCGAGGCGCTCCACGACGTCGTGAAGGCGGGCAAGGTGCGCTATATTGGGGCCTCATCTATGTTCGCATGGCAGTTCGCCAAATACCTCCACACAGCCGAGGCGATGCGCATGACACGCTTCGTCTCGATGCAGAACCACTACAACCTCGTGTATCGCGAGGAAGAGCGCGAGATGATTCCGCTGTGCTACGAGGAAGGGATCGGGATCATTCCGTGGAGTCCGCTGGCGCGCGGATTCCTTGCCGGCAACCGGCGAAGGCAAGATAAGGGTGAGACTGATCGGGCGAAAAGCGACGAGTTCGCGCACGCAATGTATTACGAAGACTCCGACTTTGCCGTTGTGGAGAAGGTCGCCGAAATTGCGCAGAAGCGCGGCGTGTCGAATGCGCGGGTGGCGCTCGCATGGCTCCTCCACCGCAAAGGCGTCGCCGCGCCGATCATCGGCGCCTCAAAACCGGGTCACATTGAAGACGCGGTCGCGGCCGTTTCCCTCAAACTCGACGATGCCGAGCTCAAGGCGCTTTCCGAGCCTTACGTCCCACACCGGGTG
>DATJGT010000013.1:0-48672 GCA_035494695.1 Rhizomicrobium sp.
GTGGCCTCTCTCTTTCCCGCGGAGGGGCTGTTTGCACCCAATCTGGAAGCTGAGGCCTGACCGGATGCGCTGGCTTGCCGGCAGCTACCGAATCCCCGTGATCTTCGCCGACCACATAGATGAAGCCCTCACCGCGCGGGATTTTCTTCCCTAGATGTTGAGCAGCCTTTTCCGCGAGCTTGTACCAAGAGCCGTCGCGGACGCCGTTTTTGTTCTCGAAGCCGCAAATGTACAGCCGCTCCTTCGCGCGCGTCAGCGCCACATATAAGAGACGGCGATATTCCTTCATTGCTTGTGCTTTTGCGGCCTCCTTGGCGGCAAGCACGGCAGCGCTCGCCTCGGGATTGCGGATTGGGAAGACGACGCCGTCTTCGCCATACAAGAGTTCTCCGCGTCGGCCTGGCGGATCGGGCAAACTTGTTGTGTCCGGCAAAATGATAATATCGGCCTCCAGCCCTTTTGCCCCGTGCACTGTCATTACCCGAACTTCATCACGGCCTCGTTCCATGTCGCGTTTGACTTCGGCATCGCCCCGGCCGATCCAATGCAGAAATCCTTCAAGAGACGGTGCGGATAATCTTTCATATTCGAGTGCCAACGAGAGAAATTCATCGATTGCGTCGCTCGCTTCTGCACCGAGCCGCGACAGGAATCGCGCCCGCACGCCCCTTGCCACAAGCGCGTACGCGAAGAACTCATAAGGCGGCGAGAGATCGGCACGGCCCAACATTTCTGTCAAAAATTCATGGGCGAAGCCAAACGACGTCAGTTCCTCCCGTCGATTGCTAACTTCGCGCCATAAGGAACCTTTTCGAACCGCACTGAGCGAGAGCAACTCATCCTCACTGACGTCGATTATCGGTGAGCGAAGGAGGGCAGCGAGGTTGAGATCGTCTTCCGGCAACAAGGCGAATCTGCCAAGTGCGATGAGGTCCATCACAGCGATTTCATTCCTCAGCCGAATTCGGTCAGCGCCCGCGACAGGGACGTTCCGCTCGATCAGCCGCCGGATGATTTCACTCGCGAAAGGTTCGCGCCGCGGGAGCAAAATCATGATGTCGCCCGGCCTGATCGGATCATCGTGTCCGGGCAGCCGCATCCTTCGGTCGAGCCATGAGCGGATATGAGCTGCAAGCCGTTCAGCCAACTGAACGACTGGGCTTGCTTCTGATTCAACATCGACCGGCCGCCACGGATCGGGATCGGGTGTCTTGGCCGGTTTGATGGCGGGCCAGAATTCGACGCGACCTTTCGCCGACGTCCGGAACACATCGTGCCGGATTTCGGCATCATCCGAAGTCAATCCATCGCGAGCCTCAGGATCGGCAAACACAGCGTCAATAAATGAAAGAATTTCAGGTGCCGATCGGCGGGATGCAATGAGCCTCACGTCAGCAAAATCAAATCCTGCGCGCTGGGCAAAATGACGCCGGTTCGCAGCGAACGCCGCCGGATCGGCGCCCTGAAAGCTGAAGATCGACTGTTTTTCGTCGCCAACGGCGAAAATTGTACGCTTCATATCGAAGAGGCCACGTGCGCCGATCCCGGCAAAGAATTCCTCAGTCAGCTTTTGGACGATTTCCCATTGTTCCGGGCTGGTGTCCTGTGCCTCGTCAATGAGGATGTGGTCCAGTCCGCCATCCAGCTTGTAGAGAACCCACGCTGCCGCGTTGGATATGTTCAGGAGCCGCAGAGTCGCGGTGATCAGGTCGTTATAGTCCAAAGCGCCGCGAGCAAGCTTCATCGCGGCATATCTATTGCGAACTGCATCCGCGAGCGTGAGTGCCCCTTGGGCCAGCTGTGCCGCGCGTGCAGCCCGGCAGCGCTGCTCTGCCGCAATGTATCGACCTGCCAAGCCGGTGAGGTATTCGAACAGGGCAGGCGAAGCGGACCGCATCGGCTTGGTAGCCAAGCTGTCCTTCGGCTCGCCGTTCTTATTGCAGAAGGCGCCGCCCAAGATCCGGAAGGCATCCGGGCTGCAATCACGAGCGAGAAACGTGCGAACGTGCTCGGCCGATTCTTTATCTTTCTTGCCACCTCGCGACAGCCAATCGATCACAGCATCAAGCTGTTCTCGTTGCAGCCTGGCTTCGGCGCAGAACTGCTCGGCGATCTGCTCAACGGTTTCTGTCGTGCTGGCGCCGTGGGCGGTCGCGGTCGCCACAGCGAGGGCATGTTCCCCTTCCGGAATTTCCGAAAAGAATCGCTCAAGCTTGCGGCGGTCGCCGCCCAGCGCCGCATCCAGAATCTGGTGTAGTCGACCCTCGCTTGTCTGCGTGACGAGGTATGCCGCGGCCTCCGCCAGCTCGCGCTCGCCCGAGCCCGCCCGTTCCAGAACTTCTGTGCGGGCCTCGGCAATCAGATCGCGTGAGGTCTGATCGTCAAGGACACGAAAACCCGGCGGTACTTCCGCTTCGATGGGGAATCGCGACAGCAGGTACTGGCAAAACGAGTGTATCGTCTGGATTTTCAGTCCACCGGGCGTCTCCAGCGCAAGCGCAAAGAGCCGGCGAGCGCGTCTTAGCCCTTCAGCATCGGGCACGGGCGCACCAATCTCCGCGATTGCGGTTCGGAGTTTGTCGTGTTCCAGCATAGACCATTCGCCGAGTCGCCCGAACAAGCGCCCCTGCATTTCCGCTGCTGCAGATTTTGTATATGTCAGACAGAGAATGCGCTCAGGCTTCGCGCCGTCCAGCAGCAGCCGCGTCACGCGATTGGCAAGGGCGTGGGTCTTTCCCGCGCCGGCATTGGCGGAAACCCAGGCGGATCGTCCGGGATCGGCCGCAGTAAGAACATCGTCGCGGTGAGCGCTCACTCTTCCGCCTCTTCCCATCCGATAAAGGACCATTCGCGCACACGCGAAAGATGATCGTATTCGCCCGGTTCATCCGCGCGATACGGAATGAGTCGTGGCCAATATGGCGTTGTCTCATCGTCGAAGTCGTCAACGCGCTCGCGCAGCTTCTCCTCCGCCTTGACAATCAGGGCGGGAGCATCCGGGATTGCGCGCACTTCTCCTGGCTCGTTGCCCCCGCCAAAGCGGATATACATCAGGCCGGCGCCCGCGATCGCTTCGATATCTGGGAAACCGCCGCCGGCAAGAATTGCGCCTTCTAGTGGGAGTTGCGGCGAAAGCAGCACCTTTACCTGTGAGCCAGAGGGCAAACGGCCTGTCTTGTAATCGATGATCACTGCGCGGCCGCCGCGCAAGAGGTCGACGCGATCCGCGCGGCCGCGTAAGATGAATTCACCGCCCGGCCCCGCGAACCGGCGTTGCCCTTTGATCTCGAGATGAGAGCGGAGGATCTGCGGTCGTCTCACGTGTTCCTCTGTCACGAACCATCGCGCGGCTTTCAGGAAGCGCGGCCGCCACAGCGCGAGAGCCGCGCGCGGGAGATTGGCTGCAGCGAAGACGTCGTCCGCTATCTGGATCAGTTTGAGCTCCGCATCTGGCGGCAGGTTGTCGCCAAATTCTTTTACGAATATCTCCAGTGCCTTGTGGATTGCGCTGCCGCGCTCCAGTGGACCTATCTCGGCATCCAGCGGATCGAGGGGCGAGAGTCTCAGAACGTGTTTGGCATAAATCGCATATGGATCACGGAGCCAGCTTTCGATCTCCGTGACAGAGAGACTACGCGGGCGCGCCGCTACTGGCGGGCGGGGGCTCGGCCGCGCCATCCTTTTCGGCGCGGCTGGCGGTTCGTCCCGCCGACCGGCGAATTCCGCGTAGGGTACTTCCGACTTCAGGCCGGCTGCGATCCCAAGTCCCATGGCGAATTGTTCGAGGCGCTGAACCCAACGGGAGGCCACCGTTGGTGATCCGTCGACCTTTTGCGAGCGTGTCAGGATCACGCGCGGTGTGGCAGCAAGCATCGCAAAATCATGCGCCGCCAGACCGATGCGACGCTCGGGCGACTCGAGACCGAGCTGCACGCGCATTGGGCGGGAGAGCCACGGATCCGCAGCAGTTGAAGAGGGCCAAGTACCTTCATTGAGACCACCCAAGACCAGAACGTCGAAGCTTTGCAGACGGGCTTCCAGCGGCCCGAGAATGGCCAAGCGCGGATGTGGCCCATACGAGGGTCGCACGGCGCGTTCCTCCGCAAGTGCGCGGAAGAGAATCGGATAGGAACTGCTCTCGATTTGTGGCAGAGCGTCGACCGCTTGCTCCAGTTCGAAGATAAACCGGGTGGCTGCTTCGCCGGCATCTCCGCGCCAAAGCGAAGAGTCTCCACGCTCCGCATCGGTGCTTGCGAGAGCCTCTGCCGCGGTAACGTGAGCGCCCAATATTTCGGAGATGCTTGCGCGCGGATTTGCAAATGCATCTCCGAGTGGCTCCAGAATCCGGGAGAGTGCCTGAAACCAGTAGGCGACCTCGGCAATGCGCTCGATTTCATAGCGCCGGTCTCTCTCATGCGCCTCGCGAAGGGCTGCTGTGATGGCCGCACGAATGCCCGCCAATCCGGGATTGGGTCGTGGTCCGCGCAGACAAAGGCGATCGAGTTGCCGGACGCGACGACGGAAGTCTGCCGGCTTCTGTCCGCCAGCGGCGAGGGGGTGCTTCAGCAAAGCGAGCAGCGGAACCGGTGCGAACTTCGCGGCGGCAGCTTCCGCGAAAAGGCAAAGAAACGCTCCGGGCGACGTGTTGGCGAGTGGGCGGCCCGCCGAATCATCGATTGCGATGTTCCAACGACCCAATTCTGCCGCGACGCGCCGGGCGAGAGGGCGGTCCGGTGTCACCAGCGCCGCCCTGCACTCTGGTGTGTCCAGGCTCTCGCGCAAAATCAATGCAATGGTGGCGGCTTCTTCAGCCGGCTGCGCCGCCTCGACTAGTGACAGCCCTCTTAATCCGTCGGCGATTTCTTCGGCTCCGCGCTCGGCGATTGCGCGCCAGGCATCGGTGGTCGGTGCCGGCCGGAGTACTTCGCGCAGCACCCTTTCGCGTGCCGTCATCCGCGACACCGGTTCAAAATTCGCAACGTCGGCGCGAAGAACATCGATCCGCTGAAGGAGCTGCTTCATTCCGAATTGTGGGTGTCCGGCGTCGAGGTTGCTCCAACTCGCTTCGTCCAGGTCGGTATCCAGTCCGGGAAGCACAATCAGCCCATTCGGCAAGCGCGCGATCGTGCTGAGCAACTCGGCCGTCGCGGGAATACTTCCGGTTGACCCAGCCGCAACGATCAAGCCCGGCGGAGGATGCTTACGCAAGCGGCTGGCAATTGCGCGCAGAGCCAGATTCCGGCGCGCGGCGGGGTTCATTGCGCGCTCAGCTTCGAGCAGCTTCGGCCAGTGGTTCCTCAGCAGTAACAGGAATTCCTTCACTTGATCCCAGTGCTGCGCCAGATTTCCCTCAGCCAGATTCTGGACGTCGTCCAGATTTGCGCCCTGCGTCTCTACTTCATCCAGGAAGCTCGCGAGGGGGCGCGCGAAGGCTACAGCTTGTGCAAACGACATGCGGCCGTCGCGCCGCTGTTGATCCCAGTGCTGCACCATGGTCGCGAGGAGCAGCACGCGGCGAATGGGCGAGATTGCAGGCGGCAGCGTCAATTGACCTGCCGATAGATCGAATAAGAACTCATCCTCGTCGGCATCTCCGAGGGGCTGCACTGACGGCAGCAGTGCCGCGCCTCCCAAGACCCTCGCAAAAGTTTCGCTCAGAGTTCTGGCTGCGCGGCGAGTCGGCAGAAAGATCGTCAGATTGGCAAGTGAGAGAGGGTCACTGTCTGCGCCCGTTCTGACAACAAGGCCACGCGCGAGTGTTTCGGCGAACGGCGCGCTCGCCGGAATCATGAAGACATTCGGCTTCATACGATCTAGGCCGGCGCGAGGTCGGCGAGGAGCGCTTCAGCTTCCTTTAGCGCTTCGGGTGTCCCGACATGCATCCAGACGCCATCGAGCCTCACACCGAAAACGCGGCCGCGTTCGATTGCCCTTTCCCAGAGCGTGAGAAGCGGAAATGCGCCTCGTGGTGCGTCGTCGAACAGGCGTGGGTGCAGGATACCGGCGCCGGGATAGGCGAATGGCGATAGCTTACCCTCGGGCACAAGGCCAAGACGACCCTCGGAATCCATCAGGAAATCGCCACGACCATCATAGCCAATGGATGTCACGAGCGAGGCCATCAGCAGCAGCGAATCCATTTGCTCCGTATTCCAACGTGCCTTCAGCCGCTCGAGCGCATGGCCGTAGCCTTCCGCCCAGATGGAATCCGAATTGTGGATGAAAAATGGCTCACCATCGAAATGAGGTAGCGCACGAACAATTCCGCCGCCGGTACCGAGAATGGCGTCCGTCTCATCGGAAATCCGTATTTCCACGTCTTTCCGGCGTAGGAGATGCGTCTTCAGCTTGTCGGCATGGTAGTGGACGTTTACGACAATCATCTTTACGCCCGCGTGGACGAGCCGGTCGATTGCGTGATCTATCAGTGCCCTTCCGCCGACGTTCACCAAGGGCTTTGGTGTGTTGTTCGTAAGCGGGCGCATACGTGTGCCCAGCCCGGCTGCCAAAATCATCGCGCGTGTTGGCGATTTCATACGAGTTCCACCGTGCGTGGCTCGCCTCGCGCCTCTGCCGGAATTCTGCGGTCGTACCATCGCTTGAGCGGGAGAAGCGCCGGGTGGTCCAGATCGCGGTTGAGATACCGCCACACACGAGGAAGGTACGACAGGTAGCGTGGCTTGCCGTCTCGCTTGTAAAGGCGGGCAAAAATTCCCACGATCTTTGCATTGCGCTGCGCCGCCATGATCGCCGCTTCGGCACGATGCTGTTCTTCGTCCAATGCCACTCCGGCGCGCTGCATGGTATCGAGATAGCGCTCCGTCATCGCTTCAGCGAGCTCCGGCGCGACGTCCCGTCGCGCGTCCTCGAGCAATGACACAAGATCGTAGCTCTTCGTGCCCGCCACGGCGTCCTGAAAATCTATCATTCCGACCCGCGCCACGTCCGCGCGTCTCGGAAGCCAGAACAGATTCTGCGCGTGGTAGTCCCGATGAACAAACACCGCAGGAGTTGCCATTAGGGGGCGCAATATCTCTTGCCACAGGGACCGATGTTCGGTGCACTCGTTCTCGGAGGGTACGCGTTCCAACGCAACCGGGATGAACCACTCGGTGATCAGCTCTACTTCGGCAAGCAGCGCCGTTTCATCGTAGGCATATAATGGTATTCCATAGTCCAGAATTTGCGGCGCACCCTGCATGTGCAGCTTTGCCAACGCATCTACTGCAGCCGCATATAAGCCGTACTCGTCGGTTTCGTCGGCAAGGACACTTGCGTAGAGATCGTCCCCTAGATCTTCGATCAGCACAAACCCCTGTGCGACGTCTGCTGCATAGATCTCCGGCGCGCTTAGTCCTTTCGAACGCAGAAACTCCGCAGCCGCGATGAAGCGGCCGCAGTTCCCGCCCGCAAGCCGCGCGATGGCATTGTAACCGAGAGCCCGGCGTTCTTCCGGCGTTGCTCCCGCCGGACACTGCGGTGCTTCCGCATTTTGCGGCTGGTCCATGAGCATGGCGCATCGGTCATTCAGGCTCAGACGCGCATATCGGCGGGTCGAGGCATCACCGCCAAGGGGTGAGACATCAGCGCCGCCCCAACCAGAAGACCTCAGAAAGGTGTCAATTGCTTCACGGCGATCAGGAGTCATTTAGGCCTCCGGGAACAAGGGGGCCCAGCTCGAGGGACCGCTGATCGTCGCCCGACGACCAATCTCGGTCTGGATCTCAAGCCGAATGCACAATGCGTCCACCGGCAGGCGTGACCTCGCCCGCTCAGGCCATTCAATGAGAGCCGCGCCAGTTGCCAATGCGTCTGCAAGGCCGAGCTCGTCGATTTCTGATTCCGCTTCGATCCGGTAAAGGTCGAAATGTTCGACCGGCAATTTGGCGGTCTCGTAGTGCTGTACAAGGGTGAAAGTTGGGCTGGGGACCCGCTCCGTCACCCCGAGAGTATGCAGAATGGAGCGAGCAAGCGTTGTCTTGCCTGCCCCGAGGTCCCCTGCTAGCGCTACAGTGTCACCTGGCTTCAGCAGTGCCGCGATCTTTGCTCCCAGTGCTTCTGTTGCTGATTGATCGGCAAGCGCGATTTCCCGCACGAACCCCTCGCTTTTTCCATTCATTGACAGAGTCTTAGCCGGATATCACGCCGTTCTCAACTAGAGCTCGAGTCCGGTTGATTCTATGTGAATGCTCCGACATTTTAGTCTGCTTTCTCAACCGGCATCGGGGCTGTCTTTGGATCGAATCGTCATCGTCGGTGCCGGTCAGGCGGGCGCGCAGGCCGTAGCAACGCTCCGGTCTGAGGGGTTTGAGGGCTCGCTCACGCTTATCGGCGACGAGCCGTTCATGCCCTATCAGCGTCCGCCGCTGTCGAAGGCCTATCTCTCCGGTGCCATGGAACGCGAGCGGCTGTTCCTTAAGCCAGAAGCATTCTACCGCGAGGCACGATGCGAACTGATCTTGGGAATTCGGGCAACTGCCATAAATCGGCCGGCGGGAAATATCGCCCTTAGCGACGGCCGAACGGTGCCATATGACAAGCTCCTTTTGACGACCGGTTCGCGCGTCCGTTGCTTCGGTGTGCCCGGGTCTGAGCTTCCCGGAGTTTTCTATCTTCGCGGCATCGCAGACGTGGACGGAATGCGACATCACTTTGTGCCCGGAACGAAGCTGGCGATTGTCGGCGGCGGGTATATTGGGCTGGAAGTGGCCGCGGTCGCGTGCAAGCTGGGCCTGCAAGTCACCGTCTTTGAAGCGCTTGACCGGGTGATGGCGCGGGCGGTTTCTGCGCCCGTGTCTCAATTCTATGAACGTATCCATCGTGAAGCGGGCGTGAAGCTGCGGCTGGGGATATCTGTTGAAGCTTTCGAGGGCGCCGGGAAACTGGAGCGAATTTGCGCAGGCGGTAAATACTATCCGGCCGATATTGCGGTTGTGGGTATTGGAATCCTTCCGAACGTGGAATTGGCACAAGACGCGGGTCTTGCCTGCCAAGATGGGATCATGGTCGACCGCCACTGCGCCACCACGCTGGATTCTGCGATATTTGCCGCCGGGGATTGCACGCAGCATGCCGGGCGCGACGGACACTCGATCCGCTTGGAATGTGTGCAAAACGCAATCGATCAGGCAAAACATGCGGCACTGGCGATCGCGGGCCGTCCGATGGAATACCGCGAAGTGCCGTGGTTCTGGTCGGATCAATACGATATGAAGCTGCAGATTGCCGGGCTCGCGGGGGCAGGCGACCGGCTCGTGCAACGTGGCGATCCCTCCACGCGGAAGTTCGCTGTTTTCCACCTAAGGGACGGCGCAGTAGCAGCCGTGGAAGCGGTCAACGCCGCGCCTGAGTACCTGATTGGTCGGAAGCTTATCGCCGAACGGACCCCCGTTTCCGCTGAGCGGCTTGCAGACAGGACTATACCTGTGAAAAACATTGCATGACGCCAGCGTCACGGACGGGCCATGCCGAAGATCAGGTACATCGAGCACTCGGGAAAAGAGCACGAGATTGACGTGGCGGAAGGCTGGTCCGTTATGGAAGGCGCCGTCAAAAATCTCATTCCCGGCATTGATGCGGACTGCGGAGGCGCCTGCGCATGCGCAACATGCCACGTGTACGTTGATTCGGCATGGAAGGAGAAACTCCCGCCGAAGTCAGACATGGAGGAAACCATGCTCGACTTCGCTCAAGAACTTCAACCGAACAGTCGGCTGTCCTGCCAGATAAAGGTCGTGCCGGAGCTCGATGGTCTGGTTGTGCGCATGCCAAAAAGTCAGCACTAGGGGAAGCAAATCCTCACGCGAGCGCAGATCCGCGGGTATTTGCATAGCAGAGGCCACGATGGGGTTGATTCGGCCACTGCCGATGGGAAAGCTTTTTCGCCGGTTTCGGTCATGACACCTAGCGAAGGACGATCGGCATCCGCTACCGAAATTGATTGTATCAAAATATACGGAGAGCGTAATACCGGTGCGCGGTTTCTACACGAATTCGTTGAAAGAAATTTCGAGGTATCGATGTTCTCGCCCGAGGCGGCGAAACGCGAGGATCGAGATCGCATCCGCAGCGAACTGGAAGCCTTGCTTCGGTCGGAGCCACAAAAAGGCCTGATCAGAAGGATTGTCCTCAATCGCTTGCACGACATCGAAAATCAGAAGCAAATCCTTTTAACGCTCGGGTGGAAGCACATGTGTCCGCCCCGTCGACCTTTTTCTGGCAGATCCGAAGCTGATAAGGCGCACGCTGTTCCTTGTGACTGTCAAGCACCCGGTGTTTTGGGCGTTGTCGCTACACCGACGGCCGTATCATGATTATTTTCGTTCAAAGAAGATGAGCTTTTCAGAATTCATTCCTCACATGTTTATTCCGACGGATCGGGACAACGTGGGGGATTTGTACTACAGATCTCCGCTCGAACTGTACGCTGCCAAAGTCGAGGGCTATCAACAGCTCGCGAAATTGGGTGTGGCCCTGGAATTGGTTCGCTATGAAGACCTACTGGTCAAGACCGCCGAATTTGCTCGGATGCTATCCTCAAAATACGGGCTACGCAGGTTGTCCGAAGTCCTCACTGTTCCGCAATTGAGCACAAAGGGAGATGAACGTGCTCTGGAGGATTTCCGCTCCATATATAAGCTCGAAGATGTGGTTCACGCAGTCTGTCGCGAGGACTACGAATTTATTCTCGCCGTGTTCGGTGCCGAGCGGTTGAGGTGGCTTGGTTATTCTGACGGTTAAGAACTTCGATTGCGTACTGCCGCTTACATGCCGCTCCGTTGCTCAGGTTGTAACAGCTTCTTAAAGAAGCTCGAGAGGCCATGGCGCTTGGTCTTGCGATCGATGTCCGCCTGGCTGCGCACCCAGGCGATCTGCACGACGCGGCGCTCGCCCACGAATGGCGTGTGCCCGTGCCAGGAGTGATCTGCACGACGAAACGCCACGAAGGACCCCATTTCCGGGCTTATTTCAGCGACGAAGTCGTTGAAATTGTGATTGTTCCGAAGAACACGGAAACGGCCCTCTGGCGACAGCCAGCCCTCGTTCAAGTAAATAAGGAGCGTTGCGATCTTGCTGTCTGAGTCGCAGTGAATGCGCCCTTCGTGCGCGGCGGAAACTTTGCGGATGGTGATGAGTTGAGGATATGGGCGAAGGTCAATGCCAAGGACGTCTGAAACGGCCGAAGCAAATCGCGGGCCTTCGATCTCTCTTATCAGGTCGGCGAACGCACCTTCCACCCGCATCTGGGAGAGCGGATGAAATCCCGTAAGCCTGATTTCCGGAAAGCTTTCACGAACCGCCGATATCCGTTCGGCGTGCAAGATGCCTTTACCAACCATGTAATCGTAGGGCTCATGGTGCACGTCGGCACGGCGGATGGCATTATAATCGATGATCTCGCCGACCGGCATGGGATCCTTTCTGACCGTCAATCGCGGCGTTATAGCGCCCGCGGCATGCGCCTTCCAAGGTATAATCTACGCGACCTGCTTATCGCGGCCGTCGATGCTTTCCTGGGGACGGCGCGGCAAATGGCAGCGGACCAGCGTGCCGCGGCCGTCGACCGTTTCAAGTTCGACCCAACCGTCATGCAGTTCGATGAATCGATTGACAAGTGCCAAACCAAGGCCAGCGCCGGCACGCTGGCCGGGACGACCCTTTGCCGCAAATCTTTCAAAGACGTTTGCTTTTACATCTGCGGGGATGCCCGGGCCGTTATCGGAGACGTAGATTTGGACATCATCGTCCACGATTTGCGCACCCAGTACGATCTGGCCACCGCGGGGCGTAAACTTGAAGGCATTTGACAACAGATTGAACACGACCTGCCGAATGCGCCGCTGATCGAGAAGCACAACGCCCAAATCGGGGGGGACGGAGAACAGGAAAGCGATATCCAGACTTTCGGCGTGCTGTCGCAACGGCTCGGCAACTCGGGTCAGCAGTTCGAAAATATCCACTCGGCCCAACTCAAGTTGCATTGTTCCGGAATCGATCATTGCGAGGTCCAGTATGTCGCTGGTGATTTCTCCAAGTTTGTCGGAGGCCGTCAAAATGCTTTTCACATATTCCGACTGCTTCTCGCTCAGTGCTCCGGCGTGTCCGGCAGAAAGGAGCTCCGCGAAACCGTGGACGGCATTCAGCGGATCGCGGAAGAGGAAGGATGCGTGGTGCACGAAATCGGATTTCAGACGGTCCGCTGCTTCCAGGGCGTCGTTGCGCTCGCGCAGTGCGTTTTCGATTCGGAAGCGATCCGTCACATCGGCAAAGGTGACAAGTGTTGCGCCGTCCGGCAATGGTGCCAGCGACACCGAGACGATTGTTCGATCGGATCGCTCCATCTCACCCCAGTCGCGACGGCGCTCCAGACCAGAGGACACGCTGCCCGCGAGTGTCTCCCATGCAGTCTCCTCGCCGAACCGCTTCGCACAAATTTGTCCGAGCCGTTGAACGTGCGGCTCGCCAGCCAGATCCGATTCACTTAACTGCCAAAGCGCGGCAAATGCCGCGTTGTGCAACTTCAGCTTGCCATCCGGCCCGAAAACCGCGACTCCTTCGCCGAGCGAATCGAGCGTCGCTCGCTGGACCTTGATCAGGGTGTTGTAGCTGCTTTCGAGCGCGATCTTCTCAGTAACGTCTTCATAGAGGTAGGTGAGGCCGCCGAAGGGGTGCGGCTGCGCGACGACGCGCAAGGTTTTGCCGCCCGGCAGGTGCCATAGCTCCTCCGGAAGATACGAGCCGGACTGGTCGTACAATGCGAGGCGTTCGTGCTTCCACGTTTGGTAATCCCTTTGCTCCGGCAATCGCCGCGCCTCGCGGAGGCGGTCGAGGATTTCGCCGTCACCCGGATGGGCATCGAGCCATGATTCCGGCAAGCCCCACAGTTGAGCAAACGCGCGGTTGTAGAAGGTCAGGCGCTGGTCCCGCCCAAAGATGGCAACGGCGGTGGCAAGCCGATCCAGCGTGTCGGCGTGGGCATCGACATGCTGTTGCAGCTTTGCTTCTGCATTCGCCACGTCCGTGATGTCGATTGCGATACCGGCGACATGTCCGTCAGGCAGCGGCGTGTCGATCAGCGCAAGGGCGCGGCGTTGGCCACCAATGATCGCAAACCGTTTCGATTCCACCGCGTGCCCTGCGGAGGCTGCGGAGGCGGCAAGGTCGCGCTCCGATTTCTCCAGAATCGCTTGCGAGTCTACTGCTGCGCTTGGGTCGCTCTTGCCCGCAGCATGAGCGAACGCGCGATTGCCCCAGACAAGCGCAAGACATTTGTCGCGCACCCAGACGGGAATCGGAAGCGCATCGAGAACAGCGCTGAAGTCCGGGTCAGCAGATTTCTTGTTCAGCCAAATGGCCGCGAAAGGGCCGACGGGCCGACCGCGAACATGCACCGTCTCTCCGTTCGGCGTGTGCGCCTCAAGAGCGAACGGAACGCCGGCCTGCGACAGCGACTCGATTGCTTCTGAAAGCTGCGCCGCCTCGGCTCCGCCGAGACAACTATCCAAAAGCACGTCGCCACCGCCATAGGAATGGCGCCCTTCCGATTCGCCGGCCAATACCACAACAGCGTCGTGGCCGGCGCCGATGATCGCATCACGGGCGGCAACGGCCGCGGTTGCCCTTGCGGCGTATGCGCGATAAGCGCGGCGGAGGCGATTAACGCTGGTCAGCCAGAAGGTTGCCCAGACGCTCGCGGCGATGGCGAGCGCCACGGCACCCGCGGTGATCGCGGGCCCGAGATTCTCCGTAGGTGAAGCGAGTACCGGTTGGGGCAAGGCAGCAAGGACAAGGCCACATAGGATGCCAGCTCGCGACGGGCGATTTGTTTTCTGTCTGAGCGTCCGGCGTTTTTTGGTTGCCGGTTCTGGACGCATCTCTGGCCGCCCCCGGGTTGTCGTGGCCGCGGCGAATCACTGCCGAATCAACATGATACGTGCATGAACGGAATCCGCATAGGCATGGTGGTTAAGGAAACGTGAAATTCCGATCTGCTCAGTTGCCGGATCCTCAGGATACAGTTCCCAACGCGCGGGGGACCGCAGTGATCGGGCACCGTCTAGTATCGGTATTGCTGCGGCTTGAAAGGGCCGGCGGGGTTCACGCCGATGTAGTCGGCCTGCTTCTTCGACAGCTGCGTCAGCTTCACGCCGATCTTTTCCAGATGCAGCCGGGCGACTTTCTCATCCAGTTCCTTCGGCAAGGTGTAAACCTTCTTCTCATACTTGCCGGGATTGCCATACAGCTCGATCTGCGCCAGCGTCTGGTTGGTGAATGACGACGACATCACGAAGCTCGGATGTCCCATCGCGTTGCCGAGATTCACCAGTCGTCCTTCCGACAGCAGGATGATTCGCTTGCCGTCGGGAAATTCGATCTCGTCTACCTGCGGCTTCACGTTGTGCCATTTGTAATTACGCAGGCTCGAAACCTGAATCTCGGAATCAAAATGGCCGATATTGGCCACGATGGCGCGATGCTTCATCGCCCGCATGTGGTCGATCGTGATCACGTCCACATTGCCCGTCGCCGTCACGAAAATGTCCGCGCGCGGCGCGGCGTCCTCCATCGTCACCACTTCATAGCCTTCCATCGCCGCCTGAAGCGCGCAGATGGGGTCCACTTCGCTCACCATCACGCGGCAACCGGCCTGGCGTAAGGAAGCGGCGGAGCCTTTGCCGACATCGCCGAAGCCCGCAACCATCGCCACCTTGCCGGCCATCATCGTGTCGGTGCCGCGGCGGATGCCATCCACCAGCGACTCGCGGCAGCCGTACAGATTGTCGAACTTCGACTTCGTCACGCTGTCGTTCACGTTAATGGCAGGAAACAACAAAGTGTTTGTCTTCGCCATTTCATAGAGGCGATGAACGCCTGTCGTCGTTTCTTCCGTCACGCCGCGAATGATCTTCACAAGCTCCGAATACCAACCATGCTTGTGCTTGAGGCGCCGCTTGATCGCAGCGAACAGCACTTCCTCTTCCTCGTTGGACGGCTCTTCGAGAAAGCGCGTGTCGCCTTTTTCCGCGCGATACCCAAGATGCACGAGCAATGTCGCGTCGCCGCCATCATCGAGAATCATATTCGGGGTGCCGCCGTCCGCCCACTCGAAGATACGGTGGGTGTACTCCCAGTAGTCTTCCAGGCTCTCGCCCTTGATGGCGAACACCGGCGTGCCGCCGGCCGCGATCGCCGCTGCCGCGTGATCCTGCGTCGAGTAGATGTTGCAGGAGGCCCAGCGCACGTCCGCGCCCAGGGCTTTCAGGGTCTCAATCAGCACCGCCGTCTGGATGGTCATGTGGAGGGAGCCCGCGATGCGCGCACCCTTTAGCGGCTGCTTCGGCCCGAACTCCGCGCGGGTGGCCATCAGCCCCGGCATCTCCGTCTCGGCAATGTCGATTTCCTTGCGGCCCCAGTCGGCCAGATTGATGTCCTTGACCGCGTAATCGTGGGGATTGGTCACGTGGGGGCTCCTGGAAGGGCAGGGCCGCTATATCAGCCTCCCGCGCCTCGGGCAACAGCATATAAAGAAATCTGCATGTCTTTATTCGCCATATGGATCTGGGGTGCGCCCTTCGAAGCCATAGACCAGAACAGAATATCCTCGGAATCCAATGAGTGTTGGAGCGCGACCCCAATCCCATCGTATTGTCCCGCGCTGCCGGCGATGGGGGCCACATGGATTCGAAGACGTTTTTCGCGCTGGCGGAAGCGGACGATGCCGATGGACTGGCGGCCTCGCTGAAGGGTGCACCGGAGCCGTTCCGCATCAGGAATGAAAGTGGCGAGTCGCTCTATCTCTTTTGTGTCTTTCGGGGGCGGGTGAAGTGCGCGGAGATGCTGAAGGCGCGCGGCGGCCTTTCGCTGCACGAGGCGGCGCTCGCCGATGACGCTCCGCGCGTCGAACAGCTGGCGCACGCAGCACCGTCGATTGTCGATCTGTTGTCGCCGGACGGGTGGACGGCGCTGCATCTGGCGGCGTTCGTTGGCAATGACGACGTGCTCGTTCGGCTGCTGGAATTGGGCGCCGATCCGCGCATCATGTCGCGCGCCTTCGAACAGAACTTGCCAATTCACGCCGCCTGCGCCGGCCGCCGGATCGGCCCCGAGGCGATGACGAAGCTGGTTGCCGCAACCGGCGATCCGGACAGCTTGCAGAAGCAGGGCTATACCGCGCTCATGATTGCGGCGGGCAATGGATTCACCGATGCGGTGGACATGCTGCTCGCGGCAGGCGCGGACCGTTCGCGCAAAACCCCGGATGGCAAAACCGCCGCTGATCTCGCCCGCGAACACGCTCACACAGAACTCGCGCAGAAACTGGTATAGCCGTTACGGCCCGTCGACCCTGTAGCCCTCGCGGCGGAGCATTGCGGGGACGCCTTTGGGGCCGGCGAGATGGCCTGCGCCGACGGTCACGAAGAACACATGCTTTTCGTTCAGCATGGATTCGAGCTTTGTGACCCAGGCGCGGTTGCGGTCCTCAAACAGAATTTTTTCCGCTTTGGGATTATCCGCAAAGCCACTGTTCATCAGGCGGCCCAGCCGTTTCACGTCTCCGCGCGCCCATGCATCGATCAATTCCTGCGGCGCACTTCTCTCCTTCAACAGCTCTTTCAGGCCGGCGTCGAATTCCTGGACTTCGAGCGACTGATCCTCCGGCATCAGCATCTTCAGCTGCTGCTCGGGCGTTTCGAAGGCGCGTGCGGGCGCGTCCTTCTTCAACGCAATCGCATACACCTGCCGGTCGAGGCCGGCTGCCGGCGACAGATGCTGCTGCGTCACGACGCCGGCATTCAGCATCAGTAGCGCGAGCCACGGGCGCAGCGGAGTCAACGTCTCGGGCGGAACATGCGTAAGATTGAGGGCGGCGCGATAGTCCTTCCGCGCCTGTTCGTTCAGCAGCGACGGTAACGCCATGCCCGCCGGCAGGAGTCCATTCTGTCTGACGAAATCCTGTATCGCTGTCTTCTGCGAGTCATCCATCGGAATTTCGAAGACGAATACGTCGGCCGCATTGAGCGCCTTGTCGATCTCCGGCGTGTGCCACTGCATCTGCGGCGCCAGCACGTGAATCGACCCGAGCAGATACACCGTGGCTCCGGAACCGTGGACCGTCCACAACGCGGGATGCGCCTGCAGGGGCTTGGCCGGCATCGTCGCGGCATGCCCCGTAGAACTGCCCGCAAGTAACAGCGCCGCAGCAAAAGCGCCTGCCGCCCGGCGAAGATACGCTACAAAACGCTTCATCTTATCTTCGTCTCCGCGCTTCGCCTTATCTGTAGGCGAACGGTAAGGTCTTCCTCTTAAGGTCACGATAACGCTCCCGCAATTTTGTTTGACGGGATACGAGCGGAATGTTGCGGCCCTTGATGAAGACGACCGCCGGCGCGCTCGTCACATTCAGCGGGTCGCCATCCCAGATCACCACATCTGCATCCTTGCCGGGTTCGAGCGTGCCGTAGGAATCAGCAATGCCCCACGCGGCCGCCGGATTGCGCGTGATGGCGGCGAGCGCGTGGTCCCACCGCATGCCGTTGGCAACGGCATTTCCCGCGATCTGTGTGAGCGTGCGCGCATAATGCGAGACGTCGTTGCCTTGCGGCTGAAAGATAACCGTCACGCCGGCGGCATCGAGCCGGGCGGCATTCTTCAGCGTGGCGCCCAAGTCGGAGAAGCTGCCGGGAAGGTTCGCCTCCGTATCCACGATGACCGGAACATTCGCCTGCGCGAGATCGCGCGCGACTTCCCAGGCTTCGCCGCCGCCGAGGATCACGAGCTTGAGGCGGGTCGCCTGCGCGTATTGCAGAATCTGCCGAATGGTGGAGGCGCGCTCCACCCGCACGATCAGCGGCTCCTCGCCGCGAACAACGGCACCGAGCGCGTCGAGATCGATGCGCGTGGTTCGCTGGTCACGCGCGCCGCCGGGGCGATGATAGCCCGCGCGCTGTGCCCAGTATTCGCGTGCATCGTCGAGCGTCTCGCGCAATTTCGCCCAGATGTCGGGACGGGTATTCGGCTGCTTCGAACCGCCCGCCGGCTCGAGTTCGACGAGGACGCCCGCCTGTCTCTTTACGAGCAGGTCGGGGCCGTAGCCGAGATGAATGACAGCCGCGGTGCCGCAGAACACTTCGCCGCAATCGGTCGGCGCGGTGAGCGAGCGCGTGACGCCGGCAATCCGCGCAACCGGGATAAGCGTGGAAGACGGATTGATCGCATCGGCCACATCGAAGGCGGCGCTGTCCACCGTCTGGTTGGGTTTTGTGTCGTTCGTTTCTGCGACAAGATCAACCTCGATAATGCCGAGCTGGGTCCACGACGCCATCAGGCCCGGCGTCACGGGCTTGTCATGCGCATCGATGATTGTCGCGTTCTCAGGCGGCGAGAGATCCGTTCCGACCTGCGCGATTTTTCCGCCGGCGATCAGCACGTCGCCATTGCCGATCGTGCCCTGCGGCCCGCCCGTGTAGATGCGGCCGTGCTGGATGAGAATGGGCTGCGCCGAAAAGGGCAGAGGCGCGACGGTAACCGCGCGCGGCAGCGTCGGCCGCTGCAGCACGCGCGGTCGTCCCGGCGGCTGTGCAAATGCAATCGCCGGCAGCGCAAGAAGCGCGAGTAGTGCGACGCGTTTTTTCATTGCCCTGCGCCTCCGGTGCTCGCGTTGTATTCCTGCCCAACTTCGAAATCCGTGCGCGGACTGAGTTTCGGGTTGGCGCGATCATAGACCAACGCGCCATCGATGAAGACCTTTTCCGCGTGTGTGTAAACGCTGAACGGATCGCCATCCCACATCACCACGTCCGCCATCTTGTCTTTTTCGAGCGTGCCCACTCTGTCGAGGATGCCGAGCGCTTTCGCGGGATTGCGCGTCATCCAGGCAACCGCATGCGCGCGCGTGATGTAGTAACCCATACGCCTTCCCGCGGCCATCGCTTTGGCCACTTCCTGGTTGAGCCGCTGAATGCCGATGGGATCGTCGGAATGGATCATCGCGCAGGCGCCGGCGTGATCGACCATGGCGATTCCTTCCGGCACGGCATCATAAGCTTCCATTTTGAAGCCCCACCAGTCCGCCCACATCACCGCGCAGATGTTATTTTTCTTCAGCAGGTCGGCGACCTTGTAAGCTTCGGTGGCATGATGAAACGCGGCGATGCGGAAGCCGAACTCCTTCGCCACGTCGATCATCGTCGCCATCTGGTCGCCACGGTAGCAGTGCATCTGCACGGGGATTTGCTTGTCGAGCACCAGCGCGAGTGTTTCGAGCCCGATATCGCGGTCCGGCTTGTCGCCTTTCGTCTTCCAGTATTTGCGCCACTTGTCGCGATATTCGATGGCCTTCTCGAACGCGGCGCGATAACCGGCGACATTGCCCATTTGAGTCTGCGGCCCGCCCTTTTCGCCGTACACGCGTTTTGGATTTTCGCCGCACGCCATTTTGAGGTCATACGGCGCCCCGGGGAATTTCATGCCCTGCGTCGTGACCGATGGTACATTCTTCAGCACGACCGAACGCCCGCCGATCAGGTTGGCGGAGCCGGGAAGAATTTCGAGCGCGGTGATTCCGCCGGCGAGCGCGCGGGTAAATCCCGGATCCTGCGGCCACACCGAATTCTCGCTGCGCACTTCCGGCGTGGTGGGTTTCGTCGCTTCGTTGCCGTCGCTGGTCGCTTCATTGGACGGCGAGGGATACACGCCGAGATGCGAGTGGATGTCGATGATGCCGGGCGTGACGAACTTGCCCCTGCCGTTGACGATTACAGCACCCGGCGGCTCGGGAACGTTCGCGCCGACCGCTTCGATCTTCCCGTCTTTCATCAGGATGGAAGCATTCTTGAGCTCGCGATCGGTGCCGGTCAGGATCGTGGCGCCGCGGATGACCGTCGGCCGCGAGGGAAGGGGCCTGTAGGTCGAGGGGAACTGGTCGTTGGGGAACTGATCGGCCACCGTCTTGTCGGTTGGCGAGCCGAGGCGCGGAATGATGGCCCAAGCCAGCAGAAGCGTGACGACAACAATTGCCACAGCGCCCCAGATCGGCAGTCTCGGCGGCATATCTTCTTACCCCAGCGGTTGGCGCGCGAAGATTTGCTTGGCTTTTCTGCCCGGCGCAACCGCAAACACGCACTTTCACGCCAGCGTGCGACGACGGTGGAAAAGCGACAGGTGCGAAACTTTTGCGGGGTTGCTCCGTCTTTGGGGCAACTCAACTACGGAGAAACAAATCCATGATTCGCAGCAAGCTTATCGCCGCGGCGGCCTTCGGCCTGCTTTGCGCGCAGCCCCTGACCGCGCAGATGGCCTCGGCGGCGTGCGGAATGGGCGGCGGTTTCGGCCACGCCGCCATGGGCAGCATGCATGGCGGCGGCTCGCCATTCCTCATGCTCCTCAAATCCGCCAACCTGACGCCGGCGCAGCAATCGCAGGTGCAGTTGATCCTGAATTCGGACAAGGCGCAGCTTCAAGGCCTGCATCAGCAGCTCTTCGCGCTGCATGAGCAGATCTCCGCAAAGCTTCTGGGCGCGGGCCCGGTCAGCGCCGCCGATCTTCGGCCTCTGATCCAGCAGGCGTCGCGCATCGAGGCGGACCTCAACCAGAACATGGCGGACACGGCGCTGGCGATCCGCAACATTCTCACGCCACAGCAGCACGCGCGCGATCCGCTGCCGGACGAAATGGTCGCCCTGATCGAACGGGCCGGCGGCGGCGACCGCCGCGCGGTGGAGATGCTGATCGGCCGTTATCGGCAGCGTATCGCGCGCTTTGTCATCGCGCAGACGGGCGACGAGGCGCACTATGAAGACTTAAGCCAGACAGTGTTCGTGAAGGTGGTGCTGGCGCTGCCGCGCCTGCGCTCGCCCGCGCGTTTCGAAGCGTGGCTGTTTCAGATCGCGCGCAACGTTTGCCGCGATCATCTGCGCGCCCGGGCCGGCTGGCGGCGACTGTTCGTGTCTTATGAGCCGGCGCATGAGATTGTCGCGCTGCCTGAACCGGATGCGGACGCCGGCGACGCAATCGCGCGCTCGATCGAACAACTGCCGGAACCGCAGCGGGCGATTCTCCGGCTGTCGCTCGACAGCGAGAGAAGCATGCGGAACTGGCGCGGCAGGCGGGCTCAAGCGTGTCCGCGGTGAAGTCGCGGCTCTATCGCGCCCGGGAAAGCTTGCGCGCGCTTTTGCTGGCAGGAGATGCAGAATGAGTGACTATAAATCCCGCGATGACTTGCCCTTCCGGCGCGATTTCGCGGCACGCGTCTTGCAGGAAGCGGATCGCATTTCCGCGCGGCGGCGGCGTGTTGCGGGCGCGGGTGTGTTGGCTGCCGTTGCGGCCGTCACCGGCGCGTTCGCGTTCGGCATATGGAGCATGGTCACCGCGCGCGAACCGATGCCCCCCATGAATTCGCCTGCCGTCGCGAACGCCGATGCGGAAACGATCGCATCCCTGGACTCTGCACAGACCGAGCCGCTGGACTACATGTTCCCGGATGCCGCGCCGCTTGCGCAATTCGCCGACCGGTACTCCACCGCCGCAACTGGCGGCGCCACAGCGCGCCAGAACATTTTGTTCGCGGAAGACGCGGCTGGCGACGGTACGCGCTAGTGTTGCTCAATCCTCGCCGAATTTCGCCTCGATCAGCGCGAGGATGGCGGAGAGCGCCTCGCGCGCGTCGGGGCCTTCGGCGCTCACTTCGATCTGGCTGCCGAGGCGCGCGCCCAGCATCATGAGGCCGAGGATGGAGCGCGCGTCCACGCGCTCGCTGTCTTTCTTCACCTCCACCTTGGACCGAAACCGCGCCGCCGCTTCGACGAGCTTTGCCGCGGCGCGCGCATGCAGGCCTAGCTTGTTCTTGATGACGACGATTGCCGTGCGACGCTCGGCCATGCTGCCCGCGCTCAGGGCCCGCAGGCCAGATCGGCGGAGCCGGAGCGCATGTATTTGCGTCCGGCATCGATCGCTTCCTTCACCGCCTGCTCGAGCGGCAGCCTGGCGCGAATATCGGCCAGCTTGATCAGGCTCGGCAGGTTCGCCCCGGCAAGCACTTCGATCTTGCCGCGTTCGAGCAAGGTGAGCGCAAGATTGCACGGCGTGCCGCCATACATGTCGGTGACGAGCACCGTGCCTTGTCCGGTGTCGACAGACTTCGCCGCCGCGGCGATCTCCCGCTGGCGGCGCTCCACATCGTCGTCCGGCCCGATGGAAATGCCGCGCAGCTGCTGTTGCGGGCCGACCATGTGCTCCATGGCGGCGATGATTTCCTGGGCGAGACGGCCGTGGGTGACGATAACGATCCCAATCATGTCAGGTGCAGTGGAGTGGGAGAGCGGGACGATAGCAAGCGCGGTGGCTCATGATAGCCCTTATATGGGGATTGCGTTAATCGCGGAAAAGCGCGTGGGCGTGCGCGGCAGCGGCGGCCGCAATTTTGGCCGGCGCTGAGGGCTCTTTCGCTGAAAGGCGGATCAGGGGCGGCCACGCTTCGCGGGCAAGGAGCACCTCTTTCGGCGGCTGGTAGAACTCGTGTTCGGGCAGGCGCGCGGCCGGATTTTCGGAAAGGCAAACGGCGAGGCGAACGCGCGCCGACGCCGCGTGCGGCAGCTGGACAATTCCAACGCCGCGAACTTCGATCAAACCTGCCAGTGTGCGCGGCGGTCGGGCAAGTAACGCGCCATCCTCCACGAACAAGTCTGTGCGGTCGTCTGAGACGAGCACCGCGCCGCGTTCGATCAGCCGAAGCGCAAGGTCGGATTTCCCAGAGCCGCTTTCGCCCAGCAGCAAGATGCCTGCATCCGCCGGTGCGCCGAACGGCTCGCCCGCGCGCGCGAGCAGCACGCAGCTCGCATGAATCTGTGCCATCTAGCTGCGTCTCACGAGCGGCAGCTCGGCAACAAACCGCGCGCCATTGCCGCTTTTGCGGTTTTCCGCCCAGATTTTTCCGCCGATGCCCTCCACGATCTGTCGCGCGATCGAGAGCCCGAGTCCGGAATTCTTGCCGAAGCCATGTTCGCTCGGGCGCTCGGTGTAGAAGCGGCGGAAGATCGTTTCGAGATTTTCCGGTGGAATGCCGGGGCCCTCATCCTCGACCGTCACGCGCGCGCGGCCGTCGAGGGCACGGGCCGAAATCGCAACCGTTCCCACATCGGGACTGAACGACACAGCATTGTCGATCAGATTGCGGACCACCTGGCCGAGCCGTTCATCGCGGCCCATCACGATGAGATCTTCGGCGGCCGGAACTTCGAGCGAGAGTTTCACGCCGCGCGGCACCTGCAGCATGCGATAGACGTCGACAACGGTTGCGAGCAGATGCCGCAGATCGACGGGCGCACTGGCTTCGCGGCTCAGTTCCGCGTCGAGCCGCGAGGCGTCGGAAATGTCGGTGATCAGGCGGTCGATCCGGCGCACATCGTTGCGCACGATCTGCATCAGGCGCGCGCGCGATGTCTGATCTCCTCCGCGCTCCAGCATCTCCACCGCGCTCTTGAGCGACGTCAGCGGATTCTTGAGTTCGTGCGCCACATCGGCAGCAAAACTTTCGATCGCATCGATGCGGCCGTACAGCGCCTTTGTCATGGCGGAGAGGCTGGTGGAAAGATCGCCGATTTCGTCGCCGCGATTTTCCATGGAGGGAATCGCTTCGCGCCCCGCGCGTCCGCGGCGCACCCGATCTGCCGCTGCCGCGAGCCGGCGGATGGGTTCGGCGATGACGCCGGAAAGATAGAGGGATGAAATCACCATCACCGCAAGCGCAATCAGAAAGATTCCGACGAGCGTTGCGCGTTCCTCGCGCAGGATACTGTCGATATCGCCGCCCTCGGTGGACACCATCAGCACGCCGTAGATCGCCTTGAAGCGCTGCACCGGCACCGCGACGGAAAGCACGAGCCGGTTGTGCTCATCCACGCGTTCCGCCGTTCCGACCTCGCCGTTCAGCGCCGTGTTCACTTCGGAATAGACGCGGCCGTCGTCTCCCGCTTCGAAATAGGGCGCCAGCCGCGCAAACGGCCGCACACCCATCAGGCCGTCATAGAGCCGGTTCGCGGCGCCCTTGAACCGGCTCCAGAAATCGATCGGTGGCAGCTCCGTCATCTGCACGATGTTGCGCGCGAGCAGATTGCGCGTGTCGATCTCGAGCTTGCCGTTCACGCCATAAATCCGGGCGCGCAGACGCGTGGGCGAAACGAGCTGCCGGAGTAGCGGCTCCGCCTGATCGAGATTGACCGTGTGCGTCTGCTCGTTGGCGGTGTATTCGGCCAATGTGGAGGCGATGATGCGTGCCTGCTGCTGAATTCCGGAAAGCCGTTCATCGACGAGACCGACACGGCTCGTCTCTACAAACAGCACGCCGCCGATCAGGAAGAACAGCGCCACCGCGTTGAAGAAGATGATGCGCCGCGTGAGGGCCGAGCGCGGCTTGCCCGCCGGAAAGCTCACGGCGTGACGAAGCGACGCGAGCGAAGGCCGCGTGCTGCCGCGCGAGAGCGTTTCGCTGGGTGCGCTCATCCGCGCGCGCGATACCTTAGGTTTCCCGATATCGATAGCCCACGCCATAGAGCGTTTCGATCGCGTCGAAATCGTCGTCCACCGCCTTGAACTTCTTGCGCAGTCGCTTGATGTGGCTGTCGATGGTGCGGTCGTCGACATAAACCTGGTCGTCATAGGCCGCGTCCATCAGATTGTCGCGGCTTTTCACAAATCCGGGCCGCTGGGCCAGACACTGCAGGATCAGAAATTCGGTGACTGTGAGGCGGACCGGCTTCCCGTTCCAGGTGCACTCATGCCGCTGCGGATCGAGAATGAGCTTTCCGCGGACAAGCGGCTCCTTCCGCGGCTCGGCCGGCGCGCCGCCGAACTTGTGTGGCTCGGCGCGACGCAGCACCGCTCTCACTCGTTCGAGCAGAAGGCGCTGCGAAAAAGGCTTGCGGACGTAATCGTCGGCGCCGGCGTTCAGGCCCATCAGTTCGTCGATCTCCTCGTCCTTCGACGTGAGGAAAATCACCGGCATGTCGCCGTTCTGGCGCAGCCGGCGGAGCAGCTCGAGCCCGTCCATCCGCGGCATCTTGATGTCGAGAATGGCGAGATCAGGAGGCGCGGCAGCCAACGCCGTATAGGCGGACGCTCCGTCGGAATAGATCCGGACATTATAGCCTTCCTGTTCCAGCAGCATGCTGACGGAGGCGAGGATATTCCGGTCGTCGTCAACGAGGGCGATGGTTGCCATTTTCAGTCCAGCCCGTATGGGTCGCCGTAATATAGTCGCCCTCGCCGGAAAAGATAACTGCCAGGGAACAGGCAGCGCGTCCTCTCCTGCCGAAGGCCGGTGGCGCCTTCCGAAAATCCCAAGGTTGTCTTCGACGGGGAGAGAGTACGCGTTCCTCCGCATGCAGGAGTACCTGCGGGGATGCGCACCGCGCGCTAGCGGAATTCGACTTTCAGGATCTCGTAGGAGCGCGGGCCACCGGGGGCGGCAACTTCCACGGTCTCGCCCTTGGCCTTGCCAATGAGAGCGCGCGCGATGGGCGAGGAAATGGAGATGCGGCCCTTCTTCGCGTTGGCCTCGAGATCGCCGACCAGCTGATACTTCACCTTCGCGTCGGTATCCTCGTCGATCAGGGTGACGGTCGCGCCGAACTTCACGGTGTGGCCGGACAGTTTCGAGATGTCGATGATGTCCGCGCGCGACAGCTGGTCTTCCAGCTCGACGACGCGGCTCTCGATGAAACCCTGGCGCTCCTTTGCAGCGTGGTATTCGGCGTTTTCAGACAGATCGCCATGCGCGCGGGCCTCCTCGATCATGCGGATCACCGTCGGCCGCTCGACCGTCTTGAGGTGATTGATCTCGTCTTCCAGGGCCTTATAGCCCTCCGCCGTCATCGGTATCCGTTCCATTGGTGCTATGTTCCCATGCGGGTCAAAAGCACTCCGTCCGGCCCGTGCGAACCGGCGTCTAGGCTTCCCGCTTGCAGTTAAATCCTTGTTACGCCTGGACTATTCTGGTCCTGTGATCTGGCGATCGCGCGCAAAGTGTAAGAGCGCCAGACCACGACTTCAAGAGACGCGGCAACGGCCGCGAAGTTCCCGCTCATGCCGCCAGTTTAAGCGCTGGCCTGCAGCGGGCGCACCCCGAGCGCACCCTGACGCAGGGCGGCGATGGCCTGTGTCGCCGCCACGGCACCGGCCAGCGTGGTGTAGTACGGCACCCGCTGCTGCAGCGCGGTACGGCGGATGGAGAAAGAGTCCGCCAGCGACTGCGCGCCTTCCGTTGTGTTGAAGACGAGGTGGACATCACCATTCTTGAGCGCGTCCACGATATGCGGACGGCCTTCCAGAACCTTGTTGACAGTGCGCACGTTGAGGCCGGCGGATTGCAGGAACTTGGCGGTGCCGCGTGTGGCGATGATTTCGAAGCCCATCTCCAGCAGCTCTCGCGCCGGCTCGACCGCCGCCGCCTTGTCCGACTCCTTGACCGAAATGAAGGCCGTGCCGCTCTGTGGGAGTTTCAGACCCGCGCCGACCTGGCTTTTGGCAAAAGCGCGGCCGAAATTGGAATCGAGTCCCATGACTTCTCCGGTGGAGCGCATTTCGGGGCCGAGAATCGGATCGACGCCGGGAAAGCGGTTGAACGGCATCACCGCCTCCTTGACGGCAATGTGCCTCGCGCGCGGCGGGTTCAGGTCCAATGATTTGAGCGGCTCGCCCGCCATCACGCGCGCGGCGATTGCCGCCACCGGCAGGCCGATGGCCTTTGCGACGAACGGCACCGTGCGGCTTGCGCGCGGATTGACCTCAAGGACGTGGATGTCGCCGTTCTGCACGGCGTATTGCACGTTCATCAGTCCGCGGACGTTTAGTGCCCGTGCCAGCGCGATCGTCTGCCGTTCGACTTCGGCGATGGTGTCAGGTTTCAGCGAATGCGGCGGGATGGAACAGGCGGAGTCACCGGAATGTACGCCCGCTTCCTCGATATGCTCCATGATGCCGGCGATGAACACATCACCATGCGCATCCGCAATCGCATCGACGTCGATTTCAATCGCGTTGTTGAGGAAGGCGTCGATGAGCACGGGATTGTCGCCGGAGATGCGGAACACGTCGCCGGACTGCACGGCGGATTTGAGCGTGGCTTCGTCTGGGACGATCACCATGCCCCGTCCGCCGAGTACGTAGGACGGGCGCAGAATAATCGGGAAGCCGATCTCGCGCGCGGCGTTGATGGTTTCTTCCGGCGTCATCGCCGTGGCATTGCGCGGCTGCTTGAGGCCGAGATCGTTCAGCAGTAGCTGAAAACGCTTGCGGTCTTCCGCGAGATCGATGGCATCCGCGGACGTCCCCAGCAGCGGCACGCCTTCGGCGACCAGCGTGTTGGCGAGCTTGAGCGGCGTTTGGCCGCCGAACTGCACGATCACGCCGGCGAGCGTGCCGTTCGACTGTTCCTTGCGCACGATCTCAAGCACGTCTTCTGCGGTGAGCGGCTCGAAGTAGAGACGGTCTGAGGTATCGTAGTCGGTAGAGACCGTCTCCGGGTTGCAGTTGACCATGATGGTCTCGAACCCCCGCGCCGACAGGGCGAAGGCGGCATGGCAGCAGCAGTAATCGAATTCGATTCCCTGGCCGATGCGGTTGGGGCCACCGCCGAGGATGACGATTTTCTTCTTGTCCGTTGGCCGGCTTTCGCATTCCGGTGTGCCAGCCGCCGACCTTTCGTATGTGGAATACATGTAGGGCGTCAGCGCCGCGAATTCGGCCGCGCAGGTGTCGATTCGCTTGAACACGGGACGGACCTTCAGCCGATCTCGCGCTTCGCGCACCTGCTTCTCTGGCTTTCCGGCAAGCGTCGCCAGCCGCGTGTCCGAGAAACCCCTCGCCTTCAGCTGGCGCAATTCGTCCGCGTTCTCGGGTAATCCCTTCGCAGCGACGTCGCGCTCGGTTGCGAGGATCGCTTCGATTTCGCCGAGAAACCAGGGATCGTATTTTGTAATCGCGGCGATCTCCTCGACCGGGAAGCCAACCCGCATCGCTTGAGCCGCAATACGCAGCCGGTCCGGCGATATCTTGGCGAGTTCCGCCCGGATTCCGTTCGGATCGTCCGGAAGGGCGATTTCGTCGAGCCCGGCAAGCCCTGTCTCCAACGAGCGGAGCGCCTTCTGCAAAGACTCCGCGAAGGTGCGGCCGATCGCCATGGCTTCGCCGACCGATTTCATCGAGGTGGTGAGGACGGGTTCCGCGCCGGGGAATTTCTCGAACGCGAAGCGCGGAATTTTCGTTACCACATAGTCGATGGTCGGCTCGAAGGAAGCGGGCGTGACCTTAGTGATATCGTTCTGCAATTCGTCCAGCGTGTATCCGACGGCGAGCTTGGCGGCAATTTTCGCAATCGGAAATCCGGTTGCTTTGGAAGCAAGCGCCGACGAGCGCGATACGCGCGGATTCATCTCGATGATGACCATGCGGCCGTCCGCCGGATTGACCGCGAACTGCACATTCGACCCGCCGGTCTCCACGCCAATCTCGCGCAGCACCGCGATGCTCGCGCTGCGCATGCGCTGGTATTCCTTGTCGGTGAGGGTCAGGGCAGGGGCGACGGTGATGGAATCGCCGGTGTGCACCCCCATCGGGTCGACGTTCTCGATGGAGCAGACAATGATGGCGTTGTCGGCGCGGTCGCGCACGACCTCCATCTCGAATTCTTTCCAGCCGATGACAGATTCCTCGATCAGCACTTCGTTCGTTGGCGACACATCGAGCCCATGCTCCACGATGTCGAAGAATTCTTCGCGGTTGTATGCGATGCCGCCGCCCGTACCACCGAGGGTGAAAGACGGGCGGATGACGGCCGGCAGCCCAACTTCCTCCAGCGCCTGCAGCGCGTGGGCAAAGGCCTCCGGCGACAATTCCATGACCGGATTGTTTTCGCTGTCGTAGAGAAAGTTGCCGCGGTCGTCCTTCTTGTGGCGGAGATAGCCCTTCAGCGTGATCCCCCGCGGCACCTCGAGCCCGATCTTCATCATCGCGCGGCGGAAGAGCTCGCGGTCTTCCGCCTTGTCGATGGCCTCTGCGCTGGCGCCGATCAGCTCCACGCCATATTTCTCGAGCACGCCGCGTTTGCGCAGCGAGAGTGCCGCGTTCAGCGCCGTCTGGCCTCCCATGGTGGGGAGCAACGCGAAGACTCGGCCAGCCGGTACATTCGGCTTCTCGCGCGCGATGATCTTTTCCAGGAATTCCGTCGTGATCGGCTCGATGTAGGTTGCGTCCGCAAGCTGCGGATCGGTCATGATGGTGGCGGGATTGGAATTGACGAGAACGACACGATAGCCCTCCGCCCGCAGCGCTTTGCAGGCCTGCGTGCCGGAATAGTCGAACTCGCAGGCCTGCCCTATGACGATGGGCCCAGCGCCGATGATCAGGACCGTGTGGATATCGGTGCGTTTGGGCATTCATCCTCGCGCGTGGGGAACGCCTCGCGTGGGCGCGAGGTCCGTGTCCCTCCAAATTGCAGGCTAGGAGGATCGTTTAGCCGCGAGTCGGCCCGTGGGCAAGCGGGGGAACGTCATGGTTCGATGCAATATGAAGCGGGCCGAAAAATCTCGTGACAAACGGAAGGGGTTTTGCTACTTCCCCGTTGCGCCGATTTGATGCTCAGCTTGCGGGCGCGTTATAAATTCCAGCTAAAGCGAAGGCGAATGGCTGTTTCGTCATCTGTCTTAGGCCCGCAAGCTAAAGCCTCATCCCGACGCGAAGAGCAAAGCGATGAGGCCTCCGATGACAGCCCTTCCATCTTCCGACGACACCATCCTCTGTACGGCTGGGGTGAGCAACGACGGCGCCTTCGGGTCGGTGATGCCGCCGCTCTATTTGTCCGCGAATTACACCTTCGAGAGCTACGGCAAGCCTCGCGCCTACGACTACACCCGGTCTGGGAATCCGACACGCGACCAGCTGGCGGATGCGCTGGCCGCGCTTGAGCATGGCGCGGGTGCTGTCATCACGAGCTCGGGCTTGGCCGCGGTCGATCTGGTGCTGAATCTCCTCGCGCCCGGCGCACTGGTCGTGGCGCCGCACGATTGTTACGGCGGCACATGGCGGCTGCTCACGGCGCGTGCGCAGAAGGGCGCGCTGCGGGTGAAGTTCGTGGATCAGAACGATGCCGGCGCCCTCGAAACTGCACTGGCTCGCGAGCCCGCGCTTGTCTGGATCGAAACGCCCAGCAATCCGCTGATGCGCATCACCGACATTGCCGCGCTTGCTGAGCAGGCGAAGGCATCCGGCGCGCGCGTCGCAGTGGACAATACTTTCTTGTCGCCCGTCCTGCAGAAACCGATTCTGCTTGGCGCCGATTTCGTTGCGCATTCCACCACCAAGTACCTCAACGGCCATTCGGATGTCGTGGGCGGCGCCGTCGTTGCGGCGTTAGAGAAAGATGCCGAGCAACTCAAATGGTGGGCGAATTGCTGTGGAATTGCCGGCGCACCGTTCGACTCCTGGTTGACTTTGCGCGGACTGCGCACGCTTTCGGTGCGCGCCAGTCGCCAGCAGGAAACCACAGCGCAGATTGCCCGTCGGCTTGCCCAACACCCCGCTGTCGCGAAGGTACATTATCCCGGGCTTGCTTCGCATCCGGGACATGCAATCGCCGCCAGGCAGCAGCGCGGCTTTGGAGCCATGTTGAGCTTTGAGATTGCCACGACGGGAAACGATATTGCCGCGTTCCTCTGCCACTTGAAGCGATTCATTCTGGCGGAGTCCCTCGGCGGCTTCGAAAGCCTGATCGCGCACCCGGCGACCATGACGCACGCCTCGATGTCGGCGGAGGCGCGGCAAGAGGCCGGAATCGGCGACGGGCTCTTTCGGCTGTCGGTGGGACTTGAAGCGTTCGACGATCTGTGGTCGGACCTCGGCGCCGCCCTCGACGGCCTGCGTACCGCCTTCTAATTTTCGTCCGACACGGAGACACGCGATGAAAGCACTGGTCAAATCGAAGGCCGAGCCGGGATTGTGGCTCGAGGAGGTTCCGGAGCCGCACTACGGCATCGATGACGTGCTCATCAAGGTGCTGAAGACCGGCATCTGCGGCACCGACGTGCACATCTACAATTGGGACAGCTGGGCACAGAAAAACATCAAGCTCGGCACCGTCATCGGCCACGAATTCGTCGGCAAGATCGTGGCGGTCGGCAGCAATGTGCACGGGCACAAAGTTGGTGATCTCGTTAGTGTGGAAGGCCATATTGTCTGTGGCCATTGCCGCAACTGCCTTGCTGGCCGCCGGCACCTCTGCGCCAATACGCTGGGCGTGGGGGTGAACCGCAACGGCGCGTTTGCCGAGTTGATCGCCGTGCCGGCGCTCAACGTCTGGCACTGCGATCCAAAGGTGCCGCTGGAGATCTACGCGATCTTCGATCCGCTCGGAAACGCGGCGCACACCGCGCTGTCTTACGATCTCGTGGGCGAAGATGTGCTCGTCACCGGCGCAGGGCCGATTGGTGTCTCGGCGGTGCCGATGGCGATCAAAGCCGGCGCGCGGTTTGTGGTCGTGACCGATGTGAATGATTATCGCCTGGGCCTCGCGGATAAACTCGGCGCCACGGCCGTTGTGAACGTGGCGAAGCAGGATTTGCGCGAGGTGATGAAAAGTCTTGGCATGCAGGAAGGCTTCGATGTCGGCCTGGAGATGTCCGGCAATCCGGCAGGCCTGCGTCAAATGATCGACACCATGGCGCATGGCGGCAAGATTGCGATGCTGGGCATTCAGTCCGGCGAAACAGCCATCGATTGGGACGCCGTCGTATTCAAGGGCTTGAACATCCGCGGCATCTACGGCCGCATGTTTGGCGAGACCTGGTACAAGCTCACCGCCATGATCCGCAGCGGCATGGATATTGGCAAGGCGATCACGCATCGCTTCTCCTACAAGGACTACGAAAAAGGATTCGGTGTGATGCGGTCAGGCAATTCCGGCAAGGTCATTCTCGATTGGAGCGAACTGTGAGCGCAGGCCTGGATCAAAGTCTCGGCACCGACCTCGAAGCCATGCGCAGGGCGGGCACGTTGAAGACGTTCCGCCACATCACCGGCCCAATGGATACGCAAGTGATAATGGCGGAGAAATCCGGCCCGGTGTTGGTGCTGTCCTCCAACAATTATTTGGGGCTAGCCGATCATCCCGAGGTGATCGAAGCGGGCAAGAAGGCGCTAGACGAATTTGGCGCCGGCACCGCGTCCGTGCGCTTCATCTGCGGTACATTTTCGATTCACGAGCAGATCGAGAAGGCATTGGCGCGGCTCTCGCACACGGAATCTGCGCTGACATACGTCTCGTGTTGGGCGGCGAACACCGGATTGATTCCTGCCGTCGCTGGCGAGCCGGATGCGCTCGTTTCCGATGAATTGAATCACGCCTCGCTGATCGACGGCTGCCGGGCCTCGAAGGCGAAGCGGCTCGTCTACAAGCACGCGAACATGGCCGATCTGGCCGACAAGCTGGAGCAGGTGAAAGGCGCGCGACGCATTTTCGTTGTGACAGATGGCGTGTTCAGCATGGAAGGCGATCTCGCGCCGCTGCCGGAGATCGTCGCGCTGGCGCGGAGGCACAATGCGTCCATCATTCTGGATGATTCCCACGGTACCGGTGTCATGGGGCGCCATGGCCGCGGGACCGCGGAGCATTTTGGCGTCGACGGACAGATCGACATTATCACCGGCACCTTGGGCAAGGCGCTCGGCGGCGCGGCGGGCGGTTATGTCGCCGGATCGCGAGCGCTGATCGAGTATTTGAGCCAGGTTTCGCGGCCGCAGCTTTTCTCGAATGCGCTGCCCGCGACCATTGCTGCGAGTGCAGGCAAGGCGATCGAAATTCTCGAACGCGAGCCGGAGCGCATCGCGCGCCTGCACGAGATCACGCGCAAGTTGCGCGAGGGATTGAAGAGGCTCGGCTTCAAACCGCTGGAAGGTGAAAGCGCCATCGTACCGATCATCGTCGGCGACACGGCCTTCGCGATCAAAATGAGCCAGATGCTTCTGCAGGAAGGCATTTTCATCACCGGCTTCGGCTATCCTGTGGTGCCGGAAGGAACCGCGCGCCTGCGCATCCAGGCCTGTACCGCGCTCACCGACGATCAGATCGCTTTCGCGCTCAGCACCTTCGAGAAGGTCGGCAAACAGGCCGGGGTGATCTAAGAAGCTGCTCTTCTTTCCAAAACCGATCGATCCAGCCGACGGAACGAGGACAATGCTAAAAACCGTTACCGTCTTGGCCCTCCTGCTGGCGCCCCTCGCTGGGGCAAATGCGACGCCGATCGAAGCCATCCCTGCCGACTTGAAAGTGCCTTTTTCACCAACACCGGTGAACGCGGAGGGACACCGCCATATCGTCTACGAACTCCACATCACGAATTTTGGTCAAACCCAGCTGACGCTGGAGCGCCTCGAAGTCCTCGACGCTGCATCCGGCAAATTGCTCGAAGGATACGACAGCCAGAATCTTGCGGGTATTCTCGCGCGGCCGGGAGCGACAGGCCTTGCTGACAAGCGCGTGATCGGCCCAGGACTCGGTGCGGTTGCCTTTATCGATGTGATGACACCCATTTCATCGCACTCACCGACGGCGCTTTTGCATCGGCTGACGTTCAAACCATTCACTCCAGAAAGCGCGTCGGTCGAGCAGAGCGTGGTGGAGGGCGGCCGCGTTCGCATACAAGGCACGCCGATCATTATAGCACCTCCACTGCGAAGCGGCGCCTGGCTTGCATCGCATAGTCTCTCCAACGATTCCTCGCACCGGCGCACGTTAATCACATTGAATGGAAAGACGCAGATCGCGCAACGTTTTGCCATCGATTGGACAAGGATCGGTGCCGACGGGCAGATTTTTCGAGGCAACCCGGCGGTCAATGCGAACTGGTCACCTTACGGCGCGGAAGTGCTCGCCGTTGCCGATGGCCGCGTCAGCGATTTCGCCGATGGGATCCCTGAGAACGATCCCACGTCCGACAAGAAGGCCGTGCCAATCAGCTTCGACAACGCTGCCGGCAACCACATCATCCTCGATCTGGGTCAGGGCCGTTTCGCGCTCTATGCCCACCTTCAACCGCACAGCATCCGCGTGCGCTTGGGTCAGCACGTTAAGCGTGGAGACGTGCTGGCGCTCCTCGGCAATTCCGGAAAGGCCGACGCGCCGCATCTTCACCTGCAGATCATGGACACCAACTCGCCGCTCGCAGCCGAGGGTCTACCATTCGAGTTCGATTCCTTCTCGCTTCTCGGTCATGTCTCCTCACTGAAGGTCTTCGTAGACGGAACCGGCTGGCGTGCGAATGAACCACCGTCGCATCGCCGCTTGGAAATGCCTCTCGAGAACGCCGTCGTGCGATTTCCCTGACGCGCCGTATTGCGGAAGAATTGGGAGAGCTCGGAACGCAAGCTGGAGTATTCGCCACCCAAGACGTGGGTGGCCTGATGCGCTCTTGAATGCCGATCTGAACAGCTTACGTTTCTGCTGCGCGGAAGGAGGTTCGGCGATGTGGCATCTGTTGGCGCTGCCGTTCGTTCTATTCGGTTTTCTCGTTTCTGGTGCGATGGCCGCGGCTGGGGTGACGCTTGTTGCGATTTTCACAATTCCGCTGATCGTGCTGGCGCTCGTTTTTCGCGTCGGCTTCTTTTTCCTGAAATTCGCGATGGTCGCCCTGTTGGGAGTCCTCCTGCTGGTCGCATTCGTTTAGAACAGCACCATCTCACACTCTTACGCGTTGCGACGTGTGCCGCCGAGCTATAGCGCCCGATAGCTCTGCGATCCGCGCGCGGAGGGCAGGGGGACCAAGAACTTCTACCTCTTCGCCGAAGCGCATGAATTCGCGCGCGGCGTGGCGCTCGGATTCGATAGGCACCGTGCAGCGCGTCCAGCCGCCGCGCTGCGGTCTCGCGGATTTCATGGCTGCTTCCTTCGCGTGGGGGCCGAGCAATTCCAGAAGTCGCATGCCCAGCGGCGACAGCTTCACCTCCGCCTCTTCGCGATAAACGCCTGTTTCATAGTCGCGCGAGGTTTGTTCCCAGTGAGCGGCGAGATCGAATCTCTTGGGCCGCGAACATTCTTCTTCTAAGATTTCAGCTTCGACAATTTGGGCCACGCGGTAGGTGCGGATTGATTTTCCGCTTTGCGCGACGAGGTACCAGACGCCGCCCTTCAGCACGAGCCCGAGTGGGCCCAGCTTGCGGGGATACACCTCTCCGGTGCTCCGATAGCGCACTTTGAGATGGCGACCGGTCCACACGGCTTGCGCAACAGTCTGCAGGGCAGGCAGTGGATCGGTGCCGCGAAACCATCCCACCGGGTCAAGATGAAAGCGCGAGGCGATGCGCTCCGCATCGCGCTGCAGGTTCGGAGGCAGTGCGGCGAGCAGCTTTAACCGCGCGGCTGAAAGAAGATCGGAGAGTCCCAACTGAGCTGCGGGTCCGGGCAAGCCTGCCAGCAGCAGGGCTTCGGCTTCGGATTGTGTCATGCCGGTCAGCTTTGTGCGGTAGCCGTCCATCAGCCGGAAGCCGCCGGCGCGTCCCCGCTCGGCATACACGGGAATTCCCGCCGCGCTTAGCTGATCCATGTCGCGCAAAATGGTGCGGACTGAGACCTCGAATTCGCGCGCCAACTCGCGCGCGCTCATGCGGCCCCGGGTCTGCAGCAGCATGAGAATCGACAGCAATCGGCTCGCCAACATTTTTTGAGCCTCCCTGGAATACATGACGCGCCATGTCATGTTTATGGCTCTACAAGCCCTCCTGCAACTCTGGAGGCCAAGACACATGAACCGACGCAACATCATTCAGGTGCCGCTCGTCGCCACTGGCGCAAGCGCCGCCACCGCATTCGGAACGCACGCCGCGTCAACAGACGAGCTGTTGCCGGACCGCCCGCACGATTTCGATTTCCTGATCGGGTCCTGGAATGTCACGCACCGCCGCCTCAAGGAACGGCTGGCCGACAACAGTCAATGGGAAGAGTTCACCGGCACTAGCAGGTTATGGCTGACCATGGGCGGCTTTGGAACCTTCGACGACAATGTCATCAACCTGCCCGCCGGCACCTACACCGGCATGCAGAGCAACGCGTTGCAGGGCGGAACATACCGGGCCTCGACGCTGCGCGGTTACGATCCGAAGGAAAAGCTGTGGTCGATCTGGTGGCTGGATGCGCGCACGCCGCAGGGGCCGCTCGATCCGCCGGTGCGTGGCCGCTTCGCGGACGGTGTCGGCACGTTCCTGGCGGACGACACTTTCAACGGCAAGCCGGTCAAGATCCGTTTCATCTGGTCGCAAACGAGCACGCCGAACCCGAAGTGGGAACAAGCCTTTTCGCCGGACGGCGGCAAGACATGGGAAACGAACTGGGTCATGCATTTCACGAGGGCCGCATGAGCGAAAACAACGTTGTCGAATTGCGCCAATACAAACTGAAACCGGGACAGCGCAACGTGCTGATTGAGCTGTTCGAGCGCGAGTTCATCGAAAGCCAGGAGGCGCTCGGAATGGAGATCATCGGCACGTTTCGCGATGCGGGCGATCCGGATCGCTTTGTGTGGCTGCGCGGGTTCCCGGATATGGAGAGCCGCGCGAAATTGCTCGCGGCATTCTATGGCGGGCCGGTGTGGAAGGCGCATCGCGAGGTGGCGAACGCGACCATGCTCGATTCGGACAATGTCCTGCTGCTGCGCCCGGCGTGGCATGGTTCTGATCTTCCGGGCGGCGGCATTCGCGCACCGGTCGGCGCACCGGAGATACCGAGAGGCGTCGTAACCGTGACGATCTGTTATCTCGAGCAGCCGGCGCCTGAGTCGTTCATTCAGGACTTCCGCCGAGCAACGCCGTCAATGTTCGGCGGATCATCGGGCGCACGCTTCCTCGCCGCGTTCGTGACGGAGTCAAGCCCCAACACCTTCCCCGCGCTTCCTGTCCGCGAAGGGGAGAATATGTTCGCATACTTTTCGCATTTTGGCGATCCAAGCTCTGTCCGCGTGTTACGGCTCCCGCCAGATTTGGAATGCTCACTCGCGAAACCAGTTGAAACGCTGCGGTTGCTGCCAACGCCGCGCTCGCGCCTGAATGCTTAACTACGCCAACGAAGAGTTCGTGGCCGGATGGGATTTTCGAACGGCGCGCCGCTCTCGACGGAAGACGTCCAAGCCTTCTTCAGGCGGTGGTACCACATGGCCGGCACGTCGGAATCCTGGATCAGCATCAGGCTTGGATTGAACTTCAGCCCCTCGCGCTGCAGCTCGGCCATCCTGCGGTCATCGGACAGGAATATGGGTCCGAGCACGGCAAAGAACGGCTTGAGGAACGACAGCCAGGCGGGCCAGTAAAAGACCTGCGTCACCTCGGTGGTGATGGCATCAGTGGGCGTGCAGGCAGTGAAGCCAACCACGTCAATACGCTTGCCGGAAATGGTACCGGAGATGTTTTCGAAACGGATGCTCGGCAGCTCGAACGTGATCTCCGTGGTCACGTCAGCACCCAGCAATTTGTACGCAGGCTTCGTCGGCTTGTGGCGAAGCATCACAAACCCCATCGGCAGCGGTGCGTAATCTTTCGATTTCACGCGCGGCGTCTTGCGCCACCACCAGCGGCCGTGGACGTAGGGTGCGTGCGCCGGATCCATAAGCCCGATGACCGCATCATCGATGCCGCAATGGAACGTCTGGCTTTCGATCCAGCGCGGTTTTGCACTCATAATGCCAACACGCGGCGGCTCGCTTGTTGGCGCCGAGGGTTTACGCTCATCCGCCGGAAAATAGATCCAGATCAGTCCGTCCTGCTCGCGCAGCAGATAGGAGCGGACGCGCATCTTCGCTGGATCGATCTCCTGTCCCTGGACCAGCGACGGAATGCGCGCGCAGACACCATCGCCACGAAAGCGCCAGCCGTGATAGGCGCACTCGACCGTGTTCTCCGGCATGACCCGGCCCGCGGAGAGCGGCACGCCGCGATGGGGGCAGATGTCGCGCAGCGCGAACGCCTCTCCGTTGCGCATGCGGCCTAATAGTACCGGCTCGCCGAGCAGCATCTGCCGCCGCAATTGTCCCGGTCGTAGACTCTTCGATAGTGCCGCCATGTACCAGAGATCGCGCAGAAACATCGGCGCGGGGGCGCCGGATGCCGCGGCGGCGTTCTCGATCATTCCTGGGAGTCGCTCTCGTCGGAATTGCCGGTGTTGGTACCCAGATTTGCCACCGGCGCATTCGGCTGCTTGAGCAGGCTGTCGAGCGTGGTCATGAGCTGCTGCCCCTTAAACGACGGCAGCTTATACGCCCAGCCAGTTGATTTTGCATTGATCGCCTGGGCCTCCTTCGCGGCAAGCGGCTTGCCGGGGGCGGCTTCGGCGGACAGCGTGGCCCAGTAATCCTGCCCCTGCTTCACCGCCTGAACGGTGACGGTCAGGCCGTCGAACGTCTTACTGACGAGCTTCGACGCTTTCGACAAATCGAACGATTTCGCTGCCTTCGCGTCCTCGAAGGTAAAGCCGGTCACCGCCGCGCCCACCGTGTCGGCTGCGCCTGGGTAAGACAGCTCTTTGCCTTTCGGCAAATCCACGACCGTGAAGTTCGCGTCCGTCTTCTTGTCCCGCTTCAGCACATAGGCCGGGCTTCCGACCGGCGTCACATCGGTCTCCTGAATGCGCGCGCGGTCGATGTCGAGCACCTTCTTGTCGTACCAATCGGTGACATCGCCCCGCGGCTCAAAGGTGCTCTTCGCAAGCCAGCTCTGCGTCGAGTCGGCCTTGCGGATGTAGAGGCCGGATGCTCCGGAGGTGTCGCCGATATTTTCGCTCTTGCCGGTGATGACGGAGGCGAGCGTCTTGCCCTTGTCATCCGTCAGCGTGATCAGCACGCCGTTGCCTTTCGGCGGCGCGTCGAGGTCCAGATAGTGCAGCCAGTCGGCGCGGACGGTTTTGGGCTCGAGGCCTTGGAGCGAAGCGATCCCGACGACAGTGCGATTGACCTGCTCGAAAGACGCCGGCAGATCGTTGCGCGAGGCAATCACCCAACCCTTACCGCGCTTGAACGCGACGTCGAACATGCCCTTCTTCGAGCTGACATGCACGCGCGAGACGCTTTGATAGGTGTGCGGCAGATCGGGAAAGAAGGTGAAGGGCCGATACTTCGGCGCGAGCTGCTCGCTCTGCCACCAGACTCCAAATGCGGCGAACAGGATCATCAGGAGGGCCAAGCCGCCGAGGATCGCAAGATTGCGCCGGCGCGGATCGCTGAAGGTTGCGGTATTTGCCATCGCTGCCATCCTAGAACGCGATCGCCCGTGCGCGGCGGCGCCGGCGCAGGATCGCGAGCACGATCGCAAACGCCGCGACGAGGAGCGGCACGAGCGCAATGTTCACGAACGAGAGCAGCGTACCCAGCTCGTCCACGCTGGCGCGGAGATTCCGCTGCACCTCGCGAATTTTGCTGCGCGTCTGGGTCAGCTCGTGCCGAAATCGCTCGATCTCGCGCTGTTGTGCGGACGAGAGCCCCGCCGGCGCGTTCGGCTGATCGGGCTGGCCGCCTTGCTGTAATGTGCGCAGGCGCTCCTGCGTATTCGTGAGCTTCTGCTGCAGCACCTGCTGCTGCTGCTGGAACTTTGCCTGCGCCTCAGCCTGCAACTTCTTCACCACCGTGAACGGGCGATCGTTGGTGGCGCGCGTGCGGAGGGAAATCAGGTCGCTCGAGCCGGTGAGATTCTCCACCGCGTTGAGGACGAAGGCGCCATTGTCTGCGAACGGCGCTGCCACCGCCCTGCCGTACAGATTGCCGAGGCGCACCCAGAACTTGTCGTCGAAAATATCCGTATCCGCCATCACGACGATATTGATCGGCTCCCTGGCGACTTTCAGCTGCGGTGCCTGCCTGGCCGGAGGAGGTGTCTTCTGGCCGGGTGGAGTTTTCGGCTGCTTTTCCGGAGCAGGCGGGCCCTTCGGGAACGCCGTCTTCGCGATACCGGAAATACGCGCGGCAATCGTGAACGGATGGCCCGCCGGAACGATCTGACCCATGACCGACTGCGGATCGGGATTGAAACGGACCATCATCGCATCGATCGGTCCCGCATCGGCCGAAGAGGAGACAAGCGGCGTGAAGATCGTTTCCGCTCCGTTGAGCGGGATGAGAGCGCCCACGCTGGCAAGATTCAGGCTTTGCAATTGGCCGGTGACCTGATCGTGGTGCGCGAATTCATCGGCTGGGATGTGGAGCCACAGCGGATAACCCTGGATGGGATTGCGCGGATCGGACGTCTGGATCGGCTGCGCAAGGTCGCGATCACCGATGACCTTGCTTTCGTCATAGCCGATGCCCCACGCCTTGAAGAGTTTCGGCAAATCGGAAGAGGTCGGGCCCTGCTGCGGACCGAAGCTCCCGGCCTTCGAGATTTCGGACGCGGGATCGACGAAAATCAGCGCGTGCCCTCCGCGCAACACGAATTGATCGATCGCATATTGCTGCTGATCGGTCAGTGCCTGCGGATGCACGATCATCAGCACATCGATGTCGGAGGGAATGCTGGTGAAATTTCGTTCGAGCGTTTGCGTGTCGTAGTTCTGCGCCAGCTCCTGATAGGCGATGAACGGGCGCGAACGGCCCTGCATCATCGCCTGGATGCCACCCGCACCCGCCTGTAACGGAATGCTGGAGATGATTCCCAGCTTCGGCTTTTTGGGATGCGAGAGATGATAGACCAGCGACGTCAGGTCGTATTCGACGAAAGGCTCACGATCCTGCGTGAAGAACGGAATCGTTTCCCTGCCGTCGATCGTGTTCGTTCCGACAAGGCCGAAATAGACCACTTCCCCGGTTTGGGTCGGCGCGCCTGAGAGGCCGTTTGCGGTGGCTTCATCCTCGGCGGCGCTGAAGGGCTCCGGATCGATTTCTTCGACTTTGATCCTGCCGTGGCTGAGCGCGGCATATTCGTTGAGCAGATCGCGGACTCGGCCCGCATACGCGCTGATCTGCGCGTATTGCGCCGCCGACTTCTTCGAAAAGTAAAACTTGAGCAGGATCGGTTCTTTGAGGTTTCCCAGAATGTTCTTCGTGCCCTGCGCAAGCGTGTATTGCCCGTTCTGCGTGAGGTCGAGGCGGGTTGTGGTGAAGGTCGCGTCAGCGCCGATATTCAGGCCAATGAAGATCACGGCGGCGAGCAGGATCGCGGCAATGGCGTAGGTGCGTCGGGAGAGCGCCTTCATCGATCAGCCCGTCCTCTTCAGATCGACGATCACGACATTGGCAGCGAGAAACAGCGCCATCAGCGAGAAGAAGAAGATCAGATCGCGGAGATCGATCACGCCGTTGGTGATCGCCTGGAAATGGGTGAGAAAACTGAAAGAGGAAATGGCGCCGGTCAGCGCGAACGGCGCCCACGCGCGAAAGAAATCGAGCACAAGCGGCGCGCCGGAAATCGTGAACAGGAAGCAGACCACCACGCTCACCACGAACGCGATCACCTGATTGTTGGTGGTTGCCGAGATGCAGGCGCCGATCGCCATGTAGCCGCCGGCCATCAGGAAGCTCCCGATGTAGCTCGCGAGGATCACGCCATTGTCGGGGTGGCCGAGATAATTGACGGTGATCCAGATCGGAAAGGTGAGGGCGAGCGCCACGCCGGTAAATGCCCACGCCGCGAGGAACTTGCCCAGCACTGTTGCCCACAGCGGGACAGGCAACGTCAACAGAAGCTCCATCGTGCCGGTGCGCCGTTCTTCCGCCCACAGTCGCATGGAGATTGCGGGCACAAAGAACAGATACAGCCAGGGCTGATAGTCAAAGAAGACGGAGAGATCGGCGATTCCGTTCTCGTAGAATCGGCCGATGTAGAATGTGAACGCCCCCATCGTGAACAGGAAAATCACAATGAAGACGTAAGCGAGCGGCGTGGCGAAGTACGCTGCGAATTCGCGCTTGAAAATCGTCCACACGGAACTCATGCGCGGCTCTCCCGCGCCCGCGTCGCATCGTGCGTGGTGATGGAGCGGAATACTTCATCGAGGCGGCCAGGCTCGGCGTAGAGTTCCTTCACATCCCATCGTTCACTTGCGGCCAGCGCGCTCACATCCTCGATGAGCAGGGCGCCGTCTTTCGGATAGGCGGTGACAGCGACGTTACCGTCGGCGGGTTTTCCCTGCTCGATGGTTGCAACGTTCGGCATGGCCGCAAGTCTCGCCTTCGCCGCTTCGGCTTGCGCCGCTGGCACCACAACTGTCACGGCATTGTGATGGCGCGAGCGCGAGAGCAGCTGGGCCGGCGTGCCGTCCGCCACGACGCGGCCGCGGTCGATGATCACGGCGCGCGTGCACACCGCCTCCACCTCCTCGAGCAAATGGGTCGAAATGATGATGGCCTTTTGCGGGGCCATGGCGCGGATGAGCATCCGCACCGCGTGTTTCTGGTTGGGGTCGAGGCCGTCGGTCGGCTCGTCCATGATCAGCACCGGCGGATCGTGAAGGATCGCCTGTGCTACGCCGACGCGGCGCTTGAAACCCTTCGAAAGCGTATCAATCGGCTGGTCGAGTACGGGATCGAGTTCAGTCTTGGCGACGGCCCCGGCAATCGCGGATTTCGCCGCTCCACCCGAAAGCCCACGCACCTCCGCGATAAAGGACAGGAACTGCCGCGGCGTCATGTCCGGATAGGCCGGCGCACCTTCCGGCAAATAGCCCAGCTCCCGCTGGACGCCGAGCGGATCGGTCTCCACGTCGTGGCCACAAATCCGCGCGGTTCCGCCGTCCGGAGCAAGGAAGCCAGCCACCATTTTCATGGTGGTCGATTTGCCCGCGCCGTTTGGGCCCAAGAAGCCGAGAACCTCGCCTTTGCCGACATTCAAATCGATGCCGGCGACAGCGGTGATTGGCCCGAAGCGCTTTGTGAGTCCCGAGATTTCGATCATTGATGAAAGGTGGGATACTGTGTGCAAAATGGATTAGAGAAATTGGCTGGCCATCGCAAGACCCGGAATTGTTACGGTGGGGTCAGGCGCGCGGCGGAGGCCCTGTGTCACCACCCGGCTGTTCGCCCCGAAACGGCGCGCCGAACTGTCACAGGCGAAAGGATTCATTGTGATCGATCCCAAGATTCTGCTGCGCGCCTTTATCGTGGGAACGGTGCTGCAGATCATCATGGTGGTGCTGGGACATTTCGTCCCCTGGGTTGTGCTGCACGTCTTTATGTTCGGCGGAATGATGATTTCGGCCACGGCGGCCTACCTGTATGCCATGCACGCCGGGAAGGGCTATTTTCCCGGCGCCACCGCGGGGGCCATTGTGGGCGGGGCGTGCGCGCTGATCGGGATCGTGGTCTCGGTGGAGCTGGGGGAAACCGCGAGCGGGTTGATCCCGGGCGGCACGGCGGTTTGCGTCCTCACCGGCGCGGTCGGCGGATTGTTCGGGCAGATGGCGGCCAATTTGCGCGAGCTGGAAAACCGCCGCTAGACGCGCAATATCAGCCCGCCGTCCACGACAAGCCCGTGACCGGTCACAAAACCCGCGTCATCTGAGGCGAGGAAGAGCGCCGTGCGGGCGAGATCCATCGGCTCGCCCAGGCGCCGCAGTGCCGATTTCTTCGCCCAAATTTCTGCGATCTCGGGGTGGGCCTCCCATAGCGGGCTCGTCATGCCCGTGCGAATGGCGCCAGGCTCGAGATAGTTCGCGGTGATGCCGAACTTGCCGAGTTCGAGCGCGAGCGTGCGGGTCAGTCCGGCGACGCCGGCCTTGGAGGCGCAATATGCGGCCAGTCCGTAGTCGGTGCCTTCGGCCATCACGGAGGCGACGTTGATGATGCGCCCCGCCGGCGACTGCTTCAGATGCGGCAGCGCCTTTTGGCAGAGCCGCATCTGGGCGGACAAGTTGATATCGAGCGTGCGCTGCCAGATTTCTTCCGTCATCTCTTCGATGCGCGTGCTGGAAGCCACGCCGGCATTATTCACGAGGATATCGAGTCTCGCGAACTTCGCGATGGCCGCCTGCACGATGACTTCAGCCGCATCGGAATCGCCGACGTTCTTCTCAAGACAGAAGATGCGCTCAAACCCTGCGTGCGCTTCGGGCAGATTCTTTTCGGGCAGATCCACGGCCAAGACATGCGCACCTTGCTGCGCGAACAGCTGCGCGGTTGCGCGGCCGATGCCCGACGCGGCCCCGGTGACGATCGCTGCGCGATTTTGGAGACGCATGTTTCGAACTCCGATAGTGCGGCCGGAGCCTGACGCCTTGTGCTTTTCTGTGCAAATGAGAGGGAAGGCCGGCTGGCGAGCTGTCGCCCGCGCGAGGGGCTGGGGTGCATGATAACTCAGGGAGCGCGGCTCAGCCAACCGACACAGGTTGATGTGGGATGAGAGCTGTGCCGTTGCAAGGCTTCAATCGCGGCCAATTCGTGGCAGGATATGCGTCCGCTATGAGGAAATCTGCATGAGCCGTTTGATGCCGGTTACGGAAGTGTTGATTGCCTACGTCACGAAAGTCGGCGCGCGGGAGCATCCCGCATTGCGCCGCTGCCGCGAGGAAACGGCGAAGCTGCCAAATTCGCAGATGCAAATCGGTCCGGACCAGGGTGCTGTCATGGCGCTGCTGGCGAAGTTGATCGGCGCGAAGCGCTATCTCGAGATCGGCACCTTCACCGGTTACAGCGCGCTTGCCATGGCATTGGCGTTACCGGCCGATGGCCGCATCGTGTGTTGCGACGTCAGCAAGGAGTACACGGACCGCGCGCGCGAATACTGGAAAGAAGCCGAAATGGTGTCGAAAATCGACCTGCGGCTCGGGCAGGCGCTGGACACGCTCGACGGGATGATCGGGGCGAAAGAGCCGCCATTCGATTTCGCATTTATCGACGCCGACAAGACAAATTACGATGCCTACTACGAGCGCGTGCTGAAGCTGTTGCGTCCAGGGGGCCTGGTTGCGCTCGACAACATGCTGTGGAGCGGGGCTGTGGCGGACCCGAGCGTCAACGATGCCGACACGACGGCGCTCCGCAGCCTCAACCGCAAGATCCACGAGGATGGGCGTGTGGACATGGCGCTGGCGGCCATCGGCGACGGCGTGATGCTCGCGCGGAAACGATAGTTACGTTCGACTATTCCACCACGCGAGCGCGTCGCGTTCGACGCACTTGATCCAGTCGTTCTTCGCATCGTTGTAGGCGAGCACGTCGTCGGGACAGAGCGCAGCGGCGCGAACCTTCTGCGCTTCGTAGTCCTTGGCGATTTGCGGATGCGCGCGAAGATAATCGCGGAAGGCGAGGTGGCGCGGCATGCCCGCGGCGCCCGTCGCATAACAGTGGAGTTGGACCTTGCGCTTGCCCGTGATCGCATCGGTCAGGGTGCAATATCGGCGCGCTTCGAGACCGAATTCGCCATGCCATTTGTAGCCGAGCGCGCGAATAGCATCCTCGCGCGCATCCAGGCTCGGCAGGTTCGTGACAACGGGAATCAGATCGACGATCGGCTTGGCGAGAATGCCTGGAATTGCGGTCGATCCGATGTGATGCACGGCGAGGAGCACATCGCCGAGTGCAGATTTGAGCCGCGCGGCTTCCGCGGCCGCTATTTCCGCCCATTGCGGCGAAGGCGGATGCAATTCGACCGATAGCTTTTCAGGCGTTGGATCGATCATCGCTGTTCTAAAGGAAAAAGGCCCCGGCAAACACCGGGGCCTCGCATTTGTATTTGCCCTTAGCGGCGGTTGCCGAGCAGCCGCAGCAGCATCAGGAAGAGATTGATGAAGTCGAGATAGAGCTTCAGGGCGCCGAAGATCGCCTTGCGGCCCATGACCGTGCCGTCGTCACCGGACACATAGCTTTCCTTGATCCACTGGGTGTCATAGGCGGTGAGGCCTGTGAAGATGATCACGCCGGCCACCGAAATCACCCATTGCAGCATCGTGGAGTGGACGAAGAAGCCAACCAGCGAAGCGATGATGATGCCGATCAGGCCCATCATCAGGAACGAGCCGAAGCCGGACAGATCGGTGCGTGTGGTATAGCCCCACAGGCTCATCGCGCCGAAGGTCGCGGCGGTGATGAAGAACACCTGCGCAATGCTGGCGTAGGTGTACACGATGAAGAGCGAACCGAACGTCACGCCGATCAGCGCGGCGTATCCCAGAAAGCTCGCTTGTGCGGCGCCGACGCTCATCCGCTGAATGCGGAAGCTCAGAAACATAACCAGCCCGAGCGAACCCAGCAGCAGCACCCACATCAAGGGCCCGGTAAACAGGGCCACACCGACGCTTGTCAGCATCACGCCGTTCCGCAGATGCGCAGCGGCACGCGCCGGATCGGTTGTGACCGCGAGCATATAGGTCAGCCACGATGCGCCGCCCGTGAGCACGAGGCCCGCAAACATGTAGTTATACACGCGCAGCATGTAGGCCCGGAGGCCGGCGTCGATGACGCCAACGCCCGTCTGAGCCGTGGCTACGCGATTGTCATAGTCAGCCATTTGGCAGAATCTCCTGTACGCCGGCTTGCTGGCCGGGATTCGCGGCTAATATCGGGGTTGTGCGTGACAGGATCAAGGCGGCGCTTCGCCCAAGCGGGTCAAGGACTTGGCTGATTTTCGAATAGAACCGATTAACGCTGCGCAGCTCGAATTCGTCGACAAGGTTATCGCGGCTGCATTCAGCCGGCGAACCGAAGCCGAACTGGTGCGCCGCCTACGGGCGGATCGGGATGTGGCGGTTGAGCTTGTGGCGACGGCGGAAGGTGCTCCTGTGGGTCACGTGCTGTTCAGTTGTCTGGCCGTCGATCCGCCCACCATCCGGATTGCCGCGCTCGCTCCCGTTTCCGTGAAGCCGGAGCACCAGAAGAATGGCATCGGCAGCGCGTTAATCCGGCAAGGCTTGGTGGAATGCGCCGAGCAAGGCTTTGATGCCGTTGCTGTACTCGGCGACCCCGATTATTACCGCCGGTTCGGTTTTACCGCGGATGCCGCCCGAACCTTGCACTCAGTCTATTCCGGTCCCGCGTTTCAGGCGCTGGAATTAAAGCCGAACGCGCTGACTGGCGGCCCTTGGCGCGTGACATACCCCCGCGCCTTTGCCGATCTCCAGTAGGGCTCCGGCCTATTCGTTTTTCGACTCTGCGCATTTTTCAGGGGTTTTTTTCAGAGAATTATTTGTTCTCAAAATCTTAGCTGGTCAGAACGACGCTCTTTTTACGGGCTTCGAAGCTGTTCCGCTGGGCGGGCGGAAAGCGCGCGCCACGCGGCGACGAGTCCGAACAGGAGTGTGGCTGCGCCGCCGCCGAGCACCGTCACAAGCACGGCACGCAGATCGAACGCGAAGGGAAATTCGAAGACCCGGCTCGCGACGAGATAGGCGCCGAGCGTACCCGCACCAAGCGCGAGCAATCCGGTGATGACGCCAATCAATCCATACTCCATGGCATAGACATTCGCGATGCGGGCGCGCGTTGCGCCGAGCACTTTGAGAATGGTCGAATCGTAGATCCGCGCGCGCTGGCCCGCGGCAATCGCGCCGGCAAGCACCAGCAATCCCGCGAGGATCGTCACCAGGCTCGCGGCGCGCACGCCGTCGCCAAGCTGCTCCAGCAATCCGTTCACCTGTCCGATGGCGTCCTTCACGCGCACCGTGGAAACGTTCTGAAACCGGTCCGTGACCGCGCGGTACATCGCCTCCTCGTCTCTCGGCGGCACGCGCACGGTCGCGAGGAAGCTGTGCGGCGCCTTGTCGATCATGCCCGGTGACAAGATGAGGATGAAGTTCTGTTGCCCGTTGGAGAAGTTCACGTCGCGCAGATTGGCGATTCTCCCGGTGATCTCGCGGCCAAGCACATTGAGCGTGAGTGTATCGCCCATCTTCAGGTGCATGCCTTGTGCGAGCTCGGCGTCGAAAGAGATCAGCGTGGGACCGGTGTAGTTCGACGGCCACCATTTTCCCTCGATGATATCGCTCCCTTTCGGTGGCTCAGCGGCATAGGTGATGCCGCGGTCGCCATTCAGCGCCCAACGCACGCCCGGTTCGACCTTTGCCTGGGCAGCCGGCACGCCGTTCAGGGCAACGATCCGCCCACGGATCATCGGCGTCCGCTTGTAATCCTCAGCAGAGCGGAAGCGCGCGATCGTTCGATCGAATGCGTTCGCCTGATCGGGCTGGATGTCCACGAAGAAGAATGTCGGCGCCTTGCCTGGTAAGCTCTCCGCGACCTGCGCGGAAATCGTGCGATCGAGAAGCGTGACGGCCGCAAGCAGCGTCAGGCCAAGACCGAGCGCCACAACAATGCCGGCGGTGGCAGCGCCGGGCCTTGTGAGATTGGCAAGCGCAAGCCGTAGTCCGGGCCGTCGCGGCTGCGGCATCCGGCGAAAGGCGAACTGGAGAATTGCTGCAATCAGACGCAGCGCAAGCAAGCCGACCGCGACGCTCCCGAGAAAATACCCTGCGAACATCGGTGACGGGGCAACCATAAGCGCAAGCGCCACGACCAGCGCCGCTGCCCCCAGTGCAAAGACCAGGTAGATGGTGCGCCCACGCGCATTCACCGGCGCGACAATGTCGCGGAACAGACTGGCGGGCGAAATCTCGCGGGCGCGCGCGAGCGGCGGAATTGCGAACGCAGTCGCAGTAAATATGCCGAACACCGCTGCCAGAACGAGCGGTGCCGGATAGATTGCATATCTCGCGGGCGCCGGAATGTGCGCTCGGTA
>DATJGT010000014.1:0-19548 GCA_035494695.1 Rhizomicrobium sp.
TCCATGGTGGAGACGCGCCCCGATTGGGTGCTGTCGCGCCAGCGCGCCTGGGGCGTGCCGCTTGCCATTTTCGCGCACAAACAATCCGGGGAAATCCTGAACGATCCGGCGGTGAATGCGCGTATCGCGGAAGCGTTTGAATCCGAAGGCGCCGATGTCTGGTTCAATTCGCCGCCGGAGCGCTTTCTCGGCAACAATTACGATGCCGGCGAGTACGAGCAGGTGAAAGACATTCTCGACGTCTGGTTCGATTCCGGCTCGACGCACGTGTTCACGGTTGAGGAGCCGATCGACCCCACCTGGCCAAAGGCCGATCACGCCGACGTCTATCTCGAGGGATCGGATCAGCACCGCGGCTGGTTTCAGTCTTCGCTGCTGGAGGGTTGCGGCACCCGCGGCCGCGCGCCGTACGACGAGGTGATCACGCATGGCTTCGTGCTGGACGAGTCCGGCGACAAGATGTCGAAGTCGCTGGGCAACACCATGCTGCCGCAGGTCATCGCGGAGAAGAATGGCGCCGAAATTTTGCGTGTCGTCACCGCAAGCGCCGACTACACGGGCGATCTGCGCGTGTGGGACGATGTCATCAAGACCAACGTCGAATCCTATCGCCGCCTGCGCAACACCATCCGTTTCATGCTCGCAAACCTGTCGGCTTTCGACGAGAGAGAGCGCATTGCCCACTCCGAAATGCCGGAGCTCGAGCGCTATATGCTTGCCCGCCTCGCGGTCCTTGATAGTCTGGTGCGCGAGGGTTACGCCGAATACGACTTTAACCGCGTGTTCACTGCGTTATTCGCCTTCTGCACCAACGATCTCTCGGCCTTCTATTTCGATATCCGCAAGGATTCGCTCTATTGCGACCGTGCCGATGCGCCACGCAGGCGCGCCGCGCGCACCGTCATCGATCACATCTTCCACCGCGTGGTGACGTGGTTCGCGCCCATCCTGTGCTTCACGATGGAGGAAGCGTGGCTGTCGCGCTTTCCGGGCGATCACGAAAGCGTGCACCTACAGGTTTTCCCGAATACGCCGGACGAATGGCGCGATGATGATCTGATCAGGAAATGGGATCGCATTCGCGACCTGCGCCGCGTGGTCACCGGCGCGCTGGAGATCAAGCGCAAGGACAAGGTGATCGGTGCGAGCCTGGAAGCGCGGCCGATCCTGTTCGTCTCGCCCGAGGATGCCTCGCTTCTCGATGGCTTGAATCTCAGCGAAATCGCGATCACGTCGCATGCGATGGTCTCTACCCACCCAGCGCCGGCCGATGCCTTCCGCATACCGGACGTGCTTGGCGCCGCCGCCGTGTTCCATCATGCCGAGGGTGACAAATGCGCCCGCTGCTGGATGATCCTTCCGGAAGTGGGCCACAACGCCACGTATCCGGATTTGTGCAACCGTTGCATAGATGCAGTGCAATTCATCAAAGAAAGCGCCGCTTGATGGCGCAGGGAGTATCAGTGCGGGCTGGTGTCAGGAGCGGCATGGCGCCGCTTTCGGAGCGCGACTGGGGATTGTTGAGCGCGGTGGCGGCTCTGGTGCTCGACCAGGCGACCAAGCTCCTTATGCTTTACGGGCTCAATTTCCGCGACATGGGCCCCGGCTCGCATGTGGGTGTCCTGCCATTTTTCGATCTGGTGATGGTGTGGAACCCCGGCGTGAGCTACGGCCTTTTCCCGGCGCGCGGGCCTTGGGGCACAATGTTTCTTGCTCTGTTCTCGGTTGCGGCCATTATCGGCCTTGGCTGGTGGCTGTGGAATGCCCATCGCCGGCCACTTGCCATTGGTCTCGGGCTGGTCATCGGCGGGGCGGTCGGGAACCTGATCGACCGCCTCGTGTACGGCAAAGTTGCCGATTTTTTTCACTTTTATCTTCATGGCTACGATTGGTATGTCTTCAACATCGCAGATTGCGCGATCACGTTCGGGGTGGGTGCGCTGCTGTATGATGCTCTCCTGCGGCCGGATCACGGGCCATCAGGAAAAGAAAGTCCGGGAGCCAGCAATGTTGAGTGAAAAGAGCGCGCGTTTGATCCTGCTCTTGGCCGCTATTGGCGCGTTTGCAGTGTCCTCGACTGGCTGCCAGGACATTCGCGAAGCGGTAGGCGCAACGAAGCAGCCGCCAGACGAATTCGCCGTCACTACCAAAGCACCGTTGATCATTCCCCCGGACTACGAGCTGAGGCCACCGAAGCCAGGCGCGCCGCCCGTGAATCAGGTGCCACCTTCTGCCGCTGCGCAAGCCGCGCTTTACAGCGACGATCCGGCAACGGTCGCGGGTGCGATTCCTGGCAATTACAGCCAGGCGGAAAAGCTCCTGCTTGCGCAGGCCGGCGCCGCGACGGCCGATGATTCCGTCCGCCAGCAGATCGCCGCCGACAATCGCAGGATGCAGACGGCCGATGAGAGTTTCACTGACAGGCTTCTTTTTGGTGGACCAGACGCTGCCAGTCCGGATTCGCCCATCGATCCGGATGCCGAAAAGGCGCGCATCGATGCAAGCAAGAACGCGCCTGCAAGCGTGACGAATCCCCAGCAGGCCCCACAACAGCAGAAGAAAGACAGCGGCGGCTGGCTCGATGGCATTTTCTAGGCGCGTCCTCGAAGGGGCGCTTGTCGCGGCTCTGATCGCCGTATCCTCGAGCGCGCCCGCTCTGCAGCAGAAGCAATCGCAGCAGCCGAAAGCGTTTCAGTTCGCGCTGCAGAACGGCATGCAGGTCCTCGTCGTTCCCGATCATCGGGCGCCGGTGATCACGCAAATGCTCTGGTATCACGTTGGCGCGGTCGACGACCCACCGGGCATCGGTGGGCTCGCACATTTTTTCGAGCACATGATGTTCCGCGGCACGACGGCCAATCCGGGAAATGCCTTCTCCCTGACCGTTGCGCGCAATGGCGGCGAGGACAACGCCTTTACCACGCACGACTACACGGCGTTCTACGAGCAGATCGCGAAGGACCGGATGCGCGTCGTGATGGGGCTGGAGGCCGACCGCATCGCCAATCTCGATCTCTCCGATCCGAATGTGCGCACCGAGCGCGACGTGGTCATGGAAGAGCGCCGCATGCGCATCGACAACGATCCGCAGTCCCTGATGCGCGAACAGATGGAAGCGGCGCTGTATCTGACGCATCCCTATGGCCGCCCGGTGATTGGATGGCCGGATGAAATCCGCCGGATCGGCCGACTCGAAGCGCAGGATTTCTATCAGCACCACTACGCGCCGAATAACGCGACCTTGATCGTCGCAGGTGATGTTACGCCGGAAGAAGTGCGCACTGCCGCGGAAGCGGCGTACGGCAAGCTGCCGGCGCGCGAGCTCGTTCCGCGATGGGAATTTGCGCAGCCCGCCCGTCTTGGCGAAACGCGGCTCAACGTGGCGCGCTCCGATGTGAAGGTTCCGGTGTTCTTCCGGATGTATCGCGTCGTCAGTTATCCGGAGGCAAAGCCTGGTGAGGCTGAGGCGCTCGAGACCTTGGCGCAATTGCTTGGCGGCGATTCCACCAGCACACTATACCGCAAGCTCGTCCTCGAACGGAAAGTCGCGTCCGATGCCGGCGCCTCCTACGATGGCTACGCCCGCGATGACGGCGAGTTCGGGGTCTATGCCGTGCCGCGTCCCGGCGTGAAGCTGGAGGAGGTGGAGAAAGCGATCGATGACGCAATCAAGGGTTATGCGAGCGCGCTGCCGAACCCGGCCGAATTCACGCGCGCCAAGACGCAACTGATCGCCGACGCGATTTACCGCCGCGACAATCAGTATCAGATGGCCTCGGCCTATGGTCAGGCGCTTTCCATTGGGCTCACTGTGGATGATGTCGAACAATGGCCGGAGCGCATCCGTGCGGTGCCCGCGCCTTCAGTGCGTCAGGCCGCCATCAAATATCTTGTCAGGCGCGAAGCCGTGACGGGGTATCTCACGCCGCAGATGGGGCCGCCGCCGCGCACGGCGCCTGCCGCACCGGGAAAGCGAAAGCCGTGAGGCGATTTTTCACCAGCCTGATCTTCATCTGCGCGCTCATCGCGCCGGGATTCGCGTTCGCGATCAATGTCAAGAACCTCGACATGGGGAAAAATGTGCAGGTGTGGTATGTCGAGGACCACACGCTGCCGATGATTGCGATGACGGTCGCGCTGCCGGCTGGGTCCGCTTACGATCCGAAAGACAAGCCGGGGCTCGCCGCGTTCACCGCCGATCTGCTGAACGAAGGCGCAGGCAATTACAAATCCTATGAATACCAGTCGCGGCTGAGCGATCGCGCGATCCGCCTCTCGTTCTCCACCCAACGCGACTATCTGGTCATATCGCTGGTGACGCTGACGGAAAATGCCCCTGAGGCGTTCCGTCTGCTTGGGCTTGCGCTGACGCGGCCACGTTTCGATGCCGATGCGATCTCGCGCGTGCGCACCCAAATCCTCTCGGCGCTCCAGCAGGAAGACGAAGATCCCGGCACCGTCGCGGCCAAGGGCTTCTTTCAGACCTACTTCGGCGACCATCCTTACGCCCATCCCGTCAACGGAACGTCCGGCTCTGTGCCCCGCATCAACCGCAACGACATCAAAGCCTTTGCCCAGACTCACTGGGTCCGCAACGGACTCAAGATTTCCATCTCCGGCGATGCCGATCCCGCCACGCTCAAGACGCTGATTGCGAGCGCGTTCGGCAAGCTGCCGCTGAAATGGGCGCCGCCGATTGCGCCGGTGAAACACGCCGGCGCGCCCGGCGTGCATGTAATTCCCATGCCGGTGCCGCAGCCGGTCGCGGTGTTTGCGGTTCCCGGTCTCCTGCGCAGCGACCACGATTTCATTCCCGCCTATGTGGCGAACTATATTCTAGGCGGAGGCGGATTCTCGTCCCGGCTGATGGATGAAGTGCGCGAGAAGCGCGGGCTGACCTACAACATCACCACATCGCTCGATTCCCTAAAGAGAACCGGCATTGCGGCGGGGCAGGTCGCCACCAAAGCGGGCGGCATGCGGGAGACCATGTCCGTGATCCGCGCCACCATGAACGAATTCCTGACGAACGGCGCAACGGAGAAGGAGCTTGCCGACGCCAAGACCTACCTCACCGGCTCGTTTCCGCTCGCCTTTGCCTCCAACACCGGCATTTCGAGCCAGCTGAGCACGTTCCAGCGCGTGGGGCTGGCGATCGATTACGTGCAGAAGCGCAACGCGCTGATCAATGCGGTCACCTTGGACGACGTGAAGCGGGTTTCGAAACGCCTGTTTTCGCCCAACAAGCTCACCTTCGTGATCGGCGGCAGCTTGCAGGGCCCCGCCGCGCCCGCAAAACCGATGCCAGGAATCGGAAAGCCGCCCGCGCCCGCCCAGCCGCCGCCCAAGCCGACGCAGCCTAAGACACAGGCGCCAGGCCCGAAGCCGCCAATCGCGTCGACCACAGCCGCAAAGCCGAAAGAACAGCCACCGCGGACTCCCGCAGCCGCCCCGGGCAACGCTCCGCATCAGCATTGATTGTTGATTGAATCGGCGTCTCGCCGCGCGGTGGCAAGCGGTCTGCTACACTCCTGCGCATGAGCGCCGAATCGAATCCCGCCGAGGACCGCGGAAAAATCCGCCGGCTCGCGGAAGGCACCATCAACCGCATCGCCGCCGGCGAAGTGGTTGAGCGGCCCGCGAGCGCGGTGAAAGAACTTGTCGAGAATGCGCTCGATGCTGGCGCGCGCCGCATCGAGATCGCCACTTCGAGCGGCGGTGCCGATCTCATCGTCGTGGAAGATGACGGCGTGGGCATGGATGCGAGCGATCTGCGCCTCGCGGTCGAGCGCCACGCCACCTCCAAGCTGCCGGTTCTGAACGGCACGGACGATCTCTCGCACATCGCCACGCTGGGTTTTCGCGGTGAGGCGCTGCCGTCGATTGGCGCGGTGGGACGGCTCTGTATTGCGAGCCGCATCGCAACGGGCGATGCGCATGAAATCCGCGTCGATGGCGGAAGCATCCGCGGGCCGGCGCCATGTGGGTTTCGGGCGAAGGGCCAGTCCGGCACACGCGTGGACGTGCGCGAGCTGTTCTTTGCGACGCCGGCCCGGCTGAAATTTCTCAAATCGGCGCGGTCGGAAGATCTGGCGACACTGGATGTGGTGAAGCGGCTTGCCATGGCGCGGCCCGACGTGGCGTTCATGCTGTTGCTCGATGGCCGCCGCGCACTCGCGCTAGAAAGTGAAGGCAACTTATTTTCCGGTCGCTTGAAGCGCCTCGCGCGCATCATGGGACGCGATTTCGAAAGCAACGCCGCGCCGATCGAGGCGGAGCGCGAGGGGGTGCGCATCTCCGGGTTCGCAGGATTGCCCACCTACAACCGCGCCAATTCGGCAATGCAGTTTCTCATCGTCAACGGTCGGCCGGTGCGCGACAAGCTGTTGATGGGCGCAGTGCGCGGCGCCTATGCCGACTACCTCGCGCGTGATCGGCATCCGGCGTTGGCGCTCTTTCTCGATTGCGATCCGGCATTCGTGGATGTGAACGTGCATCCCGCGAAAACGGAAGTGCGCTTCCGCGACGCGGGCCTCGTGCGCGGGTTGATTGTCGGCTCGCTGAAAGCGGCGCTGCATGAAGCTGGTCACCGCGCATCGACCACCGTCGCCGGCGCAGCACTCTCCTCCTTGCGCCCGGGGATGCACAGCTATTCAACGCCGCATCCGTCTTCGTTGTTTGGCTTTTCGGAACCGGGCGCCGAATTCCACACGCCGCTGTTTGCGGGCGACGAGGCGAACATTGCTTCGGCACGGGTGGAGCAAATTCCGGAAGCAGCGACCGAGCCTTTGCCCCTTGGCGTGGCGCGCGCGCAGCTGCATGAGAACTACATCGTGGCACAGACGAACGACGGCATGGTGATCGTCGATCAGCATGCCGCGCATGAGCGCATCACCTACGAGCGCATGAAGAAGGCGATGGAGAATGGCGGCGTGGCGCGCCAGCCGCTGCTCATTCCGGAAATTGTGTCGCTCGATCCCGCGGAGGTTGATCGCATTGCGGCGCGCGCGAAAGAGCTCGCCGAACTCGGCCTTGTAATCGAACCGTTCGGGCCGGATGCGGTGATGGTGCGCGAAACTCCGGCGCTCTTGGGGCTGATCGATGCCGCGGCTTTGCTGCGCGATCTCGCCGACGAGCTCGCCGAATCCGGCGGGGCGCTTTCGCTCCAGGAACGGTTGGATCATGTCGCGGCCACGCTAGCCTGTCACACAAGCGTGCGCTCAGGCCGCCGGCTCACGGCGGAAGAAATGAACGCACTGTTGCGCGAAATGGAATCCACGCCCCATTCCGGCCAGTGCAATCACGGTCGCCCGACATACGTGGAGCTCAAACTTGCCGATATCGAACGACTGTTCGGCCGGCGGTAAAGCACGAAGGCGTTTGAAATTTTCTGGCGCGCAGCGAATCACCTGTGGATGAAATAAAAATTGCAAGCGGAATCTGTTGCAGCATTCGAAAAGCGCGCGTATCGTTTTGACATCTGAGGCGCCCAACAAAAAAACCAGGGGTGGCGCCCTTGGGGAAGGTGGGAAAAACAGCTTCAGTCCGTGCCGCAGTTGAAAGCGCAGCGGGTCAAACCAACGCGAAGACAACAGCGGAAGCCCACGGAACTGTTTCACTGGCGCGGTACCAGCGCAAGTGTAACGGGGCGGTGCGCTCATGAACGACGCCATACTCGTTCGGTGAGGTGCTGAAGCGATCTTCACGGATTGCATCGGCACGGCCCCGAGGGGATCGCCGCAAGGCGATTCCCCCGAGACCCACCCTGCGGCAGCGCGATGTCCTCCGCGGCTCTTCGGAGCAACGGTGCCGATGTCGAGATGACGCGATGAACATGGGCGGTAGGCTTCGGCCTCCGCCCATTTCTTTTTTTTAGGCTTCAAATGTTGCGCGACAGCCGCCGCAGGCCGGGTGAACTGATCGCGGTTTGAAACTCTGCGGCGCGCCGTTCCTCGGCGAACCGGAATCCGGCTTTGATGTAGGCCCGCTCGGCGGGTGCGTTGCCGATGAGGAAGGTGATCTGCGCGCGCGTGTATCCCTCTGCGCGAGCGCGTGCGAGTTCGTGTTGAAGCAACACCTGGGTCGCCCCGCTACCGCGGTATTCGGGCAGGGTTGCGACATTCTCGATCGTCCACGCGCCCGGCTCGCTTGTCGTGCAGCTGAGAATGAACGAGCCGCGCGGCCACAGCTGCGCGTGCTCTTCTTCGCTCAAGCCCATTTTGCGCGAGGCTTCGGCCATGGCAGCGGAGGACGCGCCATAGACGGACTCATCGCCGAAGCCGCACATGCCGGCCGCTCGTTTCCCGTCGACCTCGGCGACCGAGAACAGCGACCAATGCCACCAGGAGCGGGCGGTCGCGCGCGCAAGTTCCGCGCAGTAGGCAACGCAGAACTGTTCATCCCGCTCGAGTACGATATCGAACCACCCGCGTGCCAGCTGCCCGCGCGCCGCCGCATAGATCACCCAGCCGAGAAAATCGGAGTCGTCCGCGCGCGCCGGCCTGATCTGCATCACAGTCGTGTTCCCACATCCGTTCGCAAGCGAGCATTGCACATCCTGTCATTCCGCCACAAAGCGCGGCCAGGAGGAATGTTGTTGGGCGAAATCTCAGAACTGCTTGCGGCGCCCAGGCCAAAGGAACACCACGCGGGTATCGCCGTAGATTCTCTGATCGAGCATCTGGAATCCGGACAGTTCGGCCAAGCTCTCGTCTTCTGCCATTTCGGCCACGAGAAGAGGCATGGCAGCGAGCCACCCGCCTTCTGCGAGGCTTGTGAGCGCCGGGGGGATCAGGTTCTTTCGGTACGGTGGATCGAGGAGCACGAGATCGAAGGGCCCGCCGCTGCCGGCCGGCATTGGCCCAAGCTTCGTCGCATCGCGCCGCCAGATTTTGGTGGCGCCGGTCAGCTCCAGCGCCTCGATATTCTTTCGGATCAGCGCACGGCTCTCCGCTGATTCCTCCACGAACAGGCAATAGCGCGCGCCGCGCGAGACGGCTTCGATGCCCATGGCGCCCGTCCCTGCGAAGAGATCGGCCAAGCGCGCGCCGGCGAGGGAGAATCCCGTCCCGAAATCGTTGTGTTCCAGAATGTTGAAGATGGCCTGGCGTACCTTGTCCGAGGTCGGCCGTACGCGTGCGCTCGCCGGCGCGAAAAGTGTGCGGCCGCCCAGTCTTCCGCCGGTGAGCCTCAAAGCTCTTTCCACATGAAATATTGCCGATGCTCGTTTCCCAAGAACGGGATTTCGCCGACGCAGCGGTAGCCAAGCTTTTCGTAAAACGGCCGGGCCTGCCAGCTCATGGTGTACAGCCAGGCGCCGCGCGCGCCGCGGCGGAGCCCTTCCGCCTCGATCATGTCCATCATCGTTCGCCCGTGTCCCTGGCCGCGGACTGTTTCGTCGCTCCACACGATGTCGAGATACATCGAATCGCCGGCAAGCCGCGCGGCAACGCCTCCGACGAGCCGGCCCGCGTCGTCCCGCAGCGCCACGTTGAACTTCTGCGATCCGCCGACGCCCACGGCCTGCCTGTTGAATTCCTTCATGGCATCGAGCAGCGCATCGAAGGTTTCGCTGCTTTCGTCGATCGCGAACGTCACCACGTCCGGCTCCTCTCGAGCGCTCCCGTTCTGATTTTCCGAGTTTAGCGTGCCGGGTCACATTGGCGCGAGGGGCGCTCTCACGCTGGCTCCCGCGCGACCGCCGCAGTATAGCGGCCGGTATGGGGCGCCTGGTTCTGGCCTTTGCAATTTACCTCCTCGGCGTTGCTGGCGCCGCCGCGCAGATTGACTCTGAGCCAAAGGTTCAGGCGCGGCTGATCGCCGAGACGGGTGAAGTCGCTCCGGGCGGCGAGGTTAGCGTCGCGCTCGAAGAGATCATTCGCCCGGGTTGGCACACCTACTGGATCAATCCGGGTGAAGCAGGCCTGCCAACGGAGATCAAATGGTCGCTGCCGCCGGGCTGGCGCGCTGGTCCCATTCAATGGCCCTACCCCAAGCGCCTGCCGGTGGGCACGCTCATGAACTACGGCTACGAGAACAAGGTCTGGCTTCTGACGGACCTTACGGCTCCTTCCGATACAAAGCCGGGCGTGGTTGTCCTGAAAGCCCACGCGGGCTGGCTCGTATGCAAGGAGGTGTGCATCCCGGAGGAGGCAGATGTTTCGCTGCCCCTTACCGTCAGCGCAACGCCGTCTTCGCCTTATCCTACCATTGAAGACCGATTCGCGTCAGCGCGCGCGAAGCTGCCTTCGCCATCGCCTTGGCCTGTAACGTTTCATGCGAGCGGCAATCTCGATCTCTTCATCGCTTCGCCTGAGCTAGCCAAATCGCCTTTGAAATCGGCCGTGTTCTTTCCGCTCGCCGGCCGAACGATCACTGATTTTGCGCCCCAGCAGGTTGCGACCGTTGCAGATGGTTTGGTGCTGCGGCTGAAGCCGGCGAAGGCGAACATCGGGAATTTGCTTTCCGGCGTCCTGGCGTTGGAATCCAACGATGGCTCAGTCCGCGCGCTCACGATCCGCGCGAAGCCGGGATCGGCTCCGCCGGCGGCATTTGGCCAGTCCAGCGCCGCCGGACTGACGCTCGTGCTCGCGCTACTCCTTGCGCTCCTCGGCGGCATCATTCTCAACCTGATGCCGTGCGTGCTTCCGGTGCTGGCGATGAAGGCGCTCGCCATTGCCCGACAAGCGCACGGAAGTCGGCGCGAAGCGGTGCGAGAAAGTCTTGCGTACGGTGCCGGCGCGATCCTCAGTTTTGTGCTGTTCGGCATTGCCATTGTCCTGTTCCGGCAAAGCGGGCAGGCGATTGGTTGGGGATTCCAGCTGCAGGAGCCGATGGTTGTCGCCGGCTTTGCGCTGCTGATCTTCGTTGTCGGACTCAACCTGTCCGGCGTGTTTGAAGTGCCGGGCGTCGGCACAGGCGAGGCTCTAACGCGGCGCGGCGGCGCAATCGGTTCCTTCTTTACCGGGGTGCTCGCTGTAGCTGTCGCGGCGCCATGCACGGCGCCATTCATGGCGGCCGCGCTAGGCTATGCTGTTACGCAGGCGGCGAGTACGGCACTGCTCGTGTTCGTCGCGCTTGGGACCGGCTTTGCGCTGCCGTTTGTGCTGATCGGTCTTTCGCCGGCGTTGGTTCGCTGGCTGCCCAGGCCCGGCCCATGGATGTTGCGCTTCCGCCAGTTCCTCGCTTTTCCGATGTACGCCACGGCCTTGTGGCTGGTTTGGGTGTTTAGCTTCCAGACAGAGCCCGCGCGAATCCTCTTGCTGCTCGCGCTCGCATTGATTGTCGCGTTCGCGTTGTGGATCTTTGGAACCACACAGGCTTCGCCGACGCGGTGGCGGATTTTGGGATGGATTGCACTTGCTCTTGCCGTCATCGCGGTTCCGCAATTCCTGCCGCAGCTGCATGCAGCGCGCCTTGCCCCGCCTCGCGGCTCTGTCGATCTCGGCGTAATTCCATTCCGGCCATACACGGCCGCACTCCTTCGCGATACCCGCGCGCAAAATCGCCCAGTGTTCGTCAACGCGACCGCCGCCTGGTGCATTACCTGCCTCGTCAACGAGAAGGTTGCATTCTCGAGCGCAAAGGTGCGTGATGCGTTCGCCCGCAAGCACGTGGCGTATCTTGTCGGCGACTGGACGAACAGAAACCCGGAGATCACGGCTTTGCTCCAGGCGTACGGCCGCACCGGTGTGCCACTCTATCTCTACTTTCCACCCGGCGTTCAGGATGCCCGGATACTGCCTCAGGTGTTGACGGAGAGCGACGTCCTGCGGGCGATCGGAAGCCAATGACTGCGGGTTTTCTGGGCGCCAAAGCCAAATAGTTGCGGCCGCTGCGGCGCAGCCGCATGGGTCTTGCGAGCGTTATCCTCAAAAGGCAAGCCAATTGCCGCTGCATCCGCGTAAGGTGCGGCCTCTTTATCGGGCAATGGAGCATCAGGATGAGCGTCTTTGAGGCCGTGGATTTCGATCACCACGAAACGGTCGCTTTCTTCCATGACAAGGCCACCCGCCTCAAGGCCATCATTGCGATCCATTCGACGGCCCTCGGGCCCGCATGCGGGGGCACGCGAATGTATCCTTACGCCAATGACGATCAGGCGCTGGTGGATGTCCTCAGGCTGTCACGCGGCATGAGCTACAAGAGCGCGATTGCGAATATTCCTCTCGGCGGCGGAAAAGCCGTCATCATTGGCGATCCGGCAAAGGACAAAACGGAGCCGCGGCTACTGGCCTACGCCGATGCCGTCAACACGCTGGGAGGCCGGTACATCACCGCGATGGATGTTGGCATGGGCCCCAAGGACATGCCGGTGGTCGCACGCGGGACGAAATACGTCGCCGGTTACGACCAGCCCGGGAAAAGCGGCGGCGATTCCGGTCCACTGACAGCGTTGGGTGTGTTTGTGGGCCTCAAAGCTGCCGTCAAATACCGTCTGGGAACCGATACGACGCGCGGATTGACGATTGCGATCCAGGGGTTTGGAAAAGTCGGAATGGGTCTTGCGCGGCGGTTGCACGAGGAAGGCGCCAATCTGATCGTTGCGGATGTGAATGGCGATGCGGCCCGCCGCGCCGCAGAGGAATTCGGCGCCAAAGTGGTTTCGCCAGAGCACATCGTTAGCGTTGAATGCGATGTGCTTTCACCCAATGCTCTCGGGGCCGTCCTCAATGATCGGACAATTTCCACGTTGCACGCCCGAATTGTTGCCGGAGGCGCAAACAATCAGCTCGAGCGCAATGAGCACGGCGAGGCGCTTAGAGCGCGTGGCATTCTCTATGCACCAGATTACGTCATCAATGGCGGAGGCATCATCCGTGTTGCCGGCCAGATCTTCGGCTGGGATGACAGCGAAATCGAGAATCGCGTTCTTGCGATCGCGGGCACGCTGACCCAAATCTTCAGGCGTGCGGATAGCGAAAGTCTGCCCACCGGTGCCGTCGCCGATCGCATGGCAGAAGAGAAAATTGAGGCGAAAAAGAACGTGTATCTTGGAGCGGCCGAATAGCTGCCATCGCCTAATGCGTTAGCGTGGTGCCGAAGACATGCGGCCACAGTCCGATGAGGCCAATTACGATCAGATAGATGGCAACCAGATAGTTCAGCAGCCGCGGAAAAATCAGAATTAAGATGCCGAAGATCAGGGCGACGAGCGGCTGCAAAACAACAATGTCGAGTGTCGTCATGGTGAAACCTCGTGGAAGCTGAAGCGCGCCTGCGAGCATAGCGTCCTCTCCGGCAAAGATCGCGGGGGGTCAAACCCGCTTTCGGGATTGCCTCCTGGGCTGGACGCGATCGGCCGCAGGCGTCTCCCGCTTCTTGGGAGCGCCGATGATGTGCTTGCCGCCCATGAAGGCGGGAGGATCGCTCGCAGGGAACGTCTCCTCGACCTGCTCGTCGATCTTCCTGCTTTCCGTGCGGTTCGGTTTTCGCGTGCTCTTTCGGGCTGGCATGGGGTGCTCCGGTGACACGTGTAAGAACGGCCCGCGCCCCAGCGCAGTTCCGCCTGGTGCCGGAGGTGAGAATCGAACTCACGACCTACCCCTTACCAAGGGGTTGCGCTACCACTACGCTACTCCGGCATCCGGAGGCAGAAACATCCGGGGGAGGTGCCTATAACCCAGGCGCATCAAGAGGGAAAGGGCGCGTGAAGGCTTCTACTGGCGAACGCAAGGAACGACTCGCGGCTGCCCTGAGGGCAAATTTGCGAAGGCGAAGAAAACCTCCGCTCCCTGCATCTGCAAATCGGAACAAGGCCAAGTCGGATAACTCTCCCAGCAAACCCAGCCCTGAAGAAGCCACGAAACAGCGCTAGGCGAGGCAGCTTCAACAGCCTGTTGTTGCGCGCCATTGCGGGTTACAAGCCGGATGGCAGGACCGGACTTTCACATGGATCGCATCAGGATCAAGGGTGGAGCGCGCCTTCGCGGCGAAATTCCGATCAGCGGGGCGAAAAACGCGGCGCTGCCACTGATGGCCGCCTGCCTGCTGACGGACGAAAAGCTGACGCTGATGAATGTGCCGTGGTTGGCTGATGTCGCCTTCATGAGCGACCTCCTCCGAAGTCTCGGCGTCGAAACCAGCTATGTGCGAGGCCCGAACATCGGCGAGGCCGGGCAGTGCGAGCTTTCTGCAGCGTCTGTCACCAACACGACGGCCGAATACGACATCGTTCGCAAGATGCGCGCGAGCTTTCTCGTGCTCGGGCCCCTAGTCGCGCGCTTTGGTCAGGCCAAGGTCTCGCTGCCCGGCGGGTGCGCCATTGGGGCCAGACCGGTCGATCTGCACCTCAAGGCGCTCGACGCATTGGGAGCGGAGATCGACCTTGCCGAGGGATACGTCCTTGCCACGGCGGCGGACGGATTGAGAGGCGGGCATGTCGAATTTCCGTTTGTCTCTGTCGGCGCAACCGAAAATGCGCTCATGGCGGCGAGTCTGGCGAAGGGAGAAACGGTTCTGAGCAATGCGGCGCGCGAGCCGGAAATCGTTGATCTCGGCCACTGCCTGATCGCAATGGGTGCGAAGATTTCTGGCCTCGGGAGTTCGAGAATTGTCATCGAGGGGGTGAACAGCCTGAACGGCGCTCGCCACGCTGTCCTGCCGGATAGAATCGAAACTGGAACATACGCCCTTGCCGTGGCGATCTCCGGAGGCGAAGTCGAGCTCACCGGCACCGCGGGCGATCTGATCGGTGCGCTCATTCCTTTGCTGGAGACCGTGGGGACGACCGTCACGGCAACCAACCTGGGGCTCAATGTGTGCCGCAACGGTTCACGCCCTGTCGCGGTCGATGTCGCCACAGAACCGTTCCCCGGGTTTCCCACCGATCTGCAGGCGCAGTTCATGGCTCTGATGACGATCGCCGACGGTACTTCTCACATCAAGGAGACGATTTTCGAAAACCGATTCATGCATGTTCCGGAATTGCTGCGTATGGGCGCGGACGTTCGCGTCGAAGGCGATGTGGCTATCGTCAATGGTGTCGAGGCGCTGAAGGGTGCACCCGTGATGGCAACGGATCTTCGCGCAAGCGTGAGTCTCGTTCTTGCGGGACTTGCGGCGGAGGGTGAGACGATCCTCAACCGGGTGTATCACCTCGATCGCGGTTTCGAGCGGCTGGAGCATAAACTCTCTGCTGTGGGTGCGGAGATCGAGCGGCTGAAGATATGAGCGCTGGACCGATACTGGCCGCGAAAGATGCCGAAGATCTGGAGATCATTTCGGCGCAACTGCAGGACGCCGTCGCGCGCGTGAAAGATCTGGTGTGGCTGCCGAAGTCCCGCAGGTTCGCCGCGTTATTCAACCGGTTCAAATGGGAGCAGGCCGAGAAGCAGGGTGCCGCGCTTCGCGTGCGCGCGGGTTTGTGCTTCGACGATGTGCTCTCTGCCAAGTCCCGCAATATCCGGTACGACCAGCCGGACAGCGTGCTGTCGCTCCTGACAATCCGTTATACCCGGAACGGTCAGGAAGATCCGTCGGGGACGGTGGAGCTGACATTTAGCGGCGGCGGGATCATACGTCTGGATGTCGAGTGCCTGGAGGCGTCGCTCTCGGATGTGAGTGGCGAATGGGCGGCGCGCGGCCGTCCTGTGCATCCCATCGAGACTTGAAAATGCAGGCGATTTGCCAATCCTCTTGCTGCGTCGGGCCCGGATGCGCCTGCGTGTGCCGATGACGGACGATTCGGATTTTCGCATCGCGGCGATCGAGCTCGACGAACGCACGGTCGTGCGCCGCACGCGCGAAATCGAGCAGGAGCGCGAAATTGCCATTTACGACCTGCTCGAAGCTAACCGCTTCAAGCCGCAGGGTTCACCCGGCGGTCCCTACAAGCTTCTGCTGGCGATTGAAGAGAACCGGCTCGTGTTTGACATTCGCCTGGAAAACGGTGCTGAGCACGGGCGGGTGGTGCTGTCGCTCACGCCGTTCCGGAAGATCGTCAAGGATTATTTCCTGACCTGCGAGAGCTACTTCAAGGCCATACGCAACGCGCCGCCTCCGCAGATCGAAACGATCGATATGAGCCGGCGCAGTATTCATGACGAGGGATCGAGGCTACTTATCGAGCGGCTGACCGGCAAGATCGAACTGGATCACGATACCGCCCGCAGGCTTTTCACATTGCTTTGCGTGCTTCACCTGAGAGGCTGAGCCGCCGCCGCGCCGCCCCAATCTGCTTGCTTTTCAGGCGTTTCGGTGCATTCTCCCGCCGTTCCAAATTCAAGAGGCCGGATGGCAAAGGAAGAACTTCTGGAATTTCCGGGCACGGTGAGCGAACTGCTGCCCAACGCGACGTTTCGCGTCAAACTGGAGAACGGACACGAGATCATCGCCCACACGGCGGGCAAGATGCGCAAGAACAGAATCCGCGTGCTGACGGGCGACAAGGTACTCGTGGAAATGACGCCCTATGATCTCACCAAGGGGCGTATCACCTATCGCTTCAAATAATCGCACACCGACGCTTGCACTTGTGCTCGCAAGCGAAAGCGCACGGCGGAAGATGCTGCTCGCGCAGGTTGGCATTGTACCTGACGCAATCTTGCCGGCGCATATCGACGAGTGCGTGCTCAAGGGTGAGTTGGCACGCACGCACGCGCTGCGGCTTGCCGGCGAAAAGGCTAGGGCGATTGCCGAACAGTGGAAAGGCCCGCCGGCGCTTGTCCTTGCGGCCGACACGGTGGTTGCCTGCGGGCGCCGGATTCTGCCCAAGGCGGAAACAGACGAAATGATCCGCGACTGCTTGCAATTGCTCGGCGGGCGCAGTCATCAGGTGTTCACCGCGGTCGCCGTCTCGAAGCCTGACGGAGGCGTCATTTCGCGAGCCGTCATGACTCGTGTGGCGTTCACCCGGCTGACGAGACAGATGATCGACAGCTATGTTTCGTCGGAAGAGGGCCTCGGGAAAGCGGGTGGCTACGCGATACAGGGTAAAGCGGAAATGTTCGTGCGCGGAATCAATGGCTCCTATTCGAATGTGGTGGGCATGCCTCTTTTGGAAACCATCAGCGTGCTGACGGGATGCGGATACAGATTTCCGTGATAGGGTCGCTGCGCGACCATTGAAACAGATGCAATGACCAAAGAAGTCCTGATCAACGCCGGGGCCGGAGAAATTCGTGTTGCCATCGTCGAGGACGGCCGGCTGCAGGAGCTCTTTCTCGAACGGCTGATCGGACTGGACGACGGTGCGTTGCGAAAGCGGGGCGGCGGACGCTCGGGCCACAGCCTCATCGGAAACATAATCTTGGGCCGGGTGCAACGCGTGTTGCCGGGCATGCAGGCTGCGTTCGTGGAAATCGGCCTCGATCGGGCGGGCTTTCTCGGTGCGCGCGAAGCGCGCTGTCTGGCCGATCTACCAGGCTTTGAGGAAGACCGCGCGCCCAAAATCAGCGATTGTGTGCGAGAAGGAGATGAAGTCCTCGTGCAGGTCGTAAAGGATCCGATCGGCGAAAAGGGCGCGCGGCTCTCGGCTAACGTGACGATTCCGGGGCGCTTGCTGGTGATGGTGCCGAACCAACCTGGCATTGCGCTGTCGCGCCGGATCGAAGACGAAGTGGAGCGTGCGCGCCTTGTGGCGCTCGGCGAAACGATGATCGCGGAAGGAAACGGTTCCCTCGTTCCCGGGGCCGGTTACATCGTTCGCAGCGCCGGCATCGGCGCGAGCCTCTCCGATTTCCGCGAAGATGCCGAACGTCTTGCTGAAGCGTGGCGGCCCGTAATGGCGAAGCGGCAAAGCGCCCGCCCGCCGGCGACGCTCTACCATGATCTCGATCCGGTCGAGCGCACCATGCGCGACGAAGTGGATGCGCAGACATCGCGCGTGATGATCGATGACCGTGAAGCGTTCGATGCTGCTCGGGCCTATTGCCGCCGTGCCATGCCGGAAGCGGAAGACAGGATCGAGCTCTTCACCGGGCCGGGCATGCTGTTCGATCTCTACGATCTCGAGGATGAAATCGACCGCCTGGCCGAGCCGCGTGTGCCGCTACCGTCGGGCGGCTGGATTACCATCGAGGGCACGGAAGCGCTGACTGCTATTGACGTGAATTCGGGGAGTTTCACTGAAGCTACGGGCCTTGAAGAGATCAGCATGAGAGTGAATCTCGAAGCCGCACACGAAATCGGCCGGCAACTGTGCCTGCGCGGCATCGGTGGGCTGGTCGTGATCGACTTCATTCACCTGAATGAACCCGAGAACGTACAGAAAGTTCTGGAATCGCTTGCGCTCAGCCTCGCGAGGGATCGCACGCCGACCCAGATCTCCGGCATGTCCGAATTCGGTCTGGTCGAAATCACGCGCAAACGCATTCGCGATCCGCTGGTGAAGCTGGTCACCGAATGTTGCCAGCCCTGCCACGGCCGGGGACGCCGACGCACGCGCGAAAGCGTTGCGCTGGAAATCGTCCGGCGCGTGGAACGTGAAGCGGCTGCGGCTCCGGGCAGACCCATTGTTGTGCGCGCAGCTCCCGATGTCGTGCGCTGGCTGGGCGTCCATGATGACGAGGTTCGCACCGGGCTGGCGCGGCGTGGCGCGCCGCGCGTTTCCTTTCAGGCGCGGGAGGAATTCGATCGCGAAGGCTTCGATGTCGGAACGGCCGCCTGAGCGCAAATGCGCCATTTGCGGCAAGCCGCAGGAGGCGAGATTTCGCCCGTTCTGTTCCCGACGCTGCGCGGACGTCGATCTCGGCCGTTGGCTCAAGGGCGGCTATTTCATTCCGGGGAAGGACACCGATGAAACGGAAGGGCCATCTTTCTCCGGTAGATCGGATACGGAAAAGGACTGAATTCACGCCCGCGCCCAGCAATCAGTTGATTCTGCAATGGGCTGTTTTAGCTGGACAAGCGGGGGTCGCTTTTCTACAAGCCCTGTTTTCCTGCTGACGGCCGCTTCAACAGGATGCCCAGGTAGCTCAGTCGGTAGAGCAGCGGACTGAAAATCCGCGTGTCGGTGGTTCGATTCCGCCCCTGGGCACCATGAAATCAATGGCACAGATGACTCCATTTTTGGCGCTCGTTTCGCGCCAAAGCTCACATGATGCCGTCGAAAAATTTTACGCGCGATCGGGCCAAGTTTAGCAGGTTCGCCGAAATTCGCTGTGCTTGAACGGCTTAGTTGACTGGCACGTCTATTGCGTTAACTAGGAACAAGTGCTGGCGCCTTGGGGGGCGGTTTCCAACACGCCTCGACACCGTTGACGGGCACCGCCCCCCTCCCGGCGTCTCGCGCGATGTGGAAGCGCGCGGAGGGATGATAGCTGAAGTGTCCTCGACGCATGATCCCGGCCACGAAAATGGTAGTCGTCTTCGCTGAGGGCGCGAATGCTCAGAGAACTTCCGCGATGCCGCCGTGCTGCAGACATGCGATCGCCCGGATTCGTGACGCGGAGTAGGTCCCGTCGCGACACTTGGCAATCGAACCCGGAGGGGCCGGCGCTGTCCTCTCGGCGGTTGTGCAGGTCGTGACATATCCTTCGTAGGTCATTGCCGCCTTTTGAACGGGCGCCGTGCTGCGCCAATGAGCGATGCACTGTTTCATTCTTTCGG
>DATJGT010000015.1:0-17819 GCA_035494695.1 Rhizomicrobium sp.
GACCAGAAGGGATTCGTCGTCGGAATTTGAAGTGCCGCTGCTTTTTCCCGTTTCCGAACTTATAAGCGCGGCGTCGGCATACAGGGGATCGAGAAAAAAGCGCGAAGACGGCGCATAGGGAGTGAACCGCGAAGGCTCGGCCGCGAAACCAGCGTGTGTCGGGCTGATCGTGATTGCGTCGATGCCATGATCCGAGGCCCTTAGGGCAAATTCCCGAAGAGCGGCGAAATCGCCACATCCTTCGCTATGGCCGCCCCGCAAGGCATAGAGTTGCAAGGTTAGTCCCGCGAGTTTCCGGCCCGGCACGAGATCGCAAATTGCAAAGCACCGCGAAGGTGCAACAGCCAGCGTATGCGCCGATCCGTCAACCTCCGTTTCATAATAGCCGATCTCAATCGGCGCTCGGAATTTCACCCGGCCGGTGCTTGCGGGCAATAGTTCAAGGTCCTGCCACTGCCCGCCTTTTGCCCGCATCTGCGCGCGCTTGGCATGGCCGATGACCGTCGTGCCGCCGGGGCACGCGGTGAGCAGCTTCGGAATGATCTCTGTCTGTCTTCGGAGTTCGGATTGGCTTTCCGCAATCTGAGCCGAGGAATTGCAAGGCGCGCCGAGCGCGAGAAGAACTTCGCTCAGTGTGTCATGGCTTACCTCTTGCGTGCGGCCGTCAGCGTCCGTCCAGTTCACCAGAAGGCCCGCAAGTCGGGCGAGATTCCTCAGCGACTCGTCAGGCATGGCGGGCGACCAAACCAAGACGAGGGTTGAGCAAAACGACCCATGACGCGCCTGCTCTATTCTTGTTTGCCCGAGAGAACGGCAAGGGCAATTGCCGCTGTGCGATCCTGGAGCGTATATTTCGTATCCAGAATGACTTGTTCATTGATCTCCGGCTCTGCGCTGTCAATCAGGATTCGCCATTTGTAATCTCCGGGCAGAACAAAATCGATCGCCCGATCGGATGCATTCAGCATGAGCATTGCAAATTCCGCTTGATTACCTTTGTCCCGCGACGCAAGCCCCATCGCGAGCGCACGTCCTTCGTTGTTCCGCCAGTCCTGCGGCGCTAGTCGAACGCCGCGCTCGTCGAACCAGTCGATGTCGAGAACACCCGGAAAAACCTGGTTGTGGCCGTGCAGGAATTGAGAGGCTCGAAACACGGCGTGCTCGCGGCGAATTGCACTGAGCCTGGCCATGAAGGCAGTGAGTTCTTTGCCTGCGGCAGATCGCGCCTTACTCCAATCGAGCCACGAGATCTCGTTGTCCTGGCAGTAGGCATTGTTGTTGCCGCGTTGCGTGCGGCCGTTCTCGTCGCCGGCCAGCAGCATCGGCGTGCCCATGGACGCGAACAAGGTAATGAGCATGGATCGTTTGACGCGCTCGCGGATATTATTGATCTCGGGGCTATCGCTGGGACCCTCCACGCCCCAGTTGCCAGAGTAGTCGTTTCCCTGCCCATCTTCGTTGTTCTGCTGGTTGGGGTCGTTGTGCTTCCGGGAATAGGCGACAAGATCGTTCAACGTCATTCCGTCATGACTGGCGACAAAATTGACGGAAGCCCATGGCCTGCGCGTGCCCTCTGCGCCGAAAACATCGGCAGAGCCGGAAAGCCGGCGCGCCATTTCGGGCCGCATGTTGGAATCGCCGCGCCAGAAGCGGCGAACGGAGTCGCGATAGCGGTCATTCCATTCCGCAAAACCCGCTGGATGACTGCCGAGTTGATAGCCTCCGGGCCCCAAATCCCATGGTTCGGAAATCATTTTTAATCGAGAGAGTTCGGGATCCTGGCGAAGGGCGTCGAAGAATCCGGCGCCCCGATCGAAGCCATGCGCTTCGCGGCCTAAGGTGACGCCGAGATCGAATCGGAAGCCATCGATATGAAATGACTGCGCCCAGTAACGCAAGGAATCCATCGTCATCTGCAGCACGCGCGGATGGCTGAGATTGAGCGTGTTTCCCGTGCCGGTATCATTTACAGAATAGCGGCGATCGTTTTCCGCCAATCTGTAGTAGCTCGCATTATCAAATCCCCGCCAGGACAGCGTCGGGCCGAGTTCGCTGCCTTCGCAGGTGTGATTGTAAACGACATCCAGAATCACTTCGAGGCCAGCTGCGTGAAGCTTCCGGATCGCCTTCCGCACCTCGTTTGCATTGCCGGTGGAGAGATACCGCGGCTCGACGGCAAAGTAGGACAGCGTGTTGTAGCCCCAGTAGTTCGCGAGCTTTTTCTGGAGCAGGTCGCGATCCTGCAAATAAGCATGAACCGGCATCAGTTCGATGGCCGTGATCCCCAAGCGCTTCAAATGATCGATCACGAACGGATGGCACAGCGCGGCAAATGTGCCGCGCTCAGGCGAGCGGACATCCTCCAGAAGTTTCGTCAAGCCCCGCACATGCGCTTCGTAGATGACGGTATCGCACCAGGGCACATTCGGCCTGCGGTCTTCGCTCCAGTCGAAAGCATCGTGGACAACTGTTGCCTTGACCATCGCGGGCGCGCTGTCGCGGCGATCGAAACTCAGGTCGGCGCGCGGCGATTGCACACGATAGCCGAAAACGGCATCGGTCCACTTCACTGCACCCAGAATCCCCTTGGCATAAGGATCGAGCAGCAATTTGTGCGGATTGAAACGATGGCCATTGTGCGGCTCGTAAGGGCCATGTGCGCGGAACCCGTAAACCAGACCTGGCATCGCATCCGGCAGATATCCATGCCAGATGTCTTCGCTGCGTTCCGGCAGATCGTAACGGTAAAGTTCCTTGCGGCCTGATCCGTCGAAAATGCAAAGCTGAATGCGTGTCGCGTTCGCTGAGAAGACCGCAAAATTGGCGCCCAATCCGTCCCATTTTGCGCCGAGAGGATATGGTAGGCCGGGCTCGAGCCGGTCCGGCAAACTCGGCATTACGAGCCCTCATGCTTCAAAATCAAAGTGGCTAACGGCGGTAAGGCGAGTGCAAGAGAATGTCCCCGGCCGTGTATCGGAATCGGCTGGGTAATTGCGTGGCCCGCGTTTCCGACATTGCTCCCGCCATACATCTCGGAGTCCGTATTGATGATTTCCTGCCAATGACCGGCGCGGGATACGGCAACCCGATAGGCAAATCGAGGCACCGGCGTCATGTTCATCACCGCAAGGAGCAGCTCGCTGCCGTCCACGCTGCGTTCGAATGCATAGACGCCGTTTTCGCGGTCGTCGCCGACAATCCACGAGAATCCCGACGGGATCGCATCCGTTCGATGCAGCGACGGCTCGCTGGTGTAAAGGTGGTTCAGATCACGGACGAGGCGTTGAAGACCGGCGTGACGGCTGTCTGCAAGAAGATTCCAGTCGATTTCACCGTCGTGACTCCACTCGCACTTTTGCCCGATCTCGCCCCCCATGAAGAGAAGTTTTTTTCCGGGATGCGTCCACATGAATGCAAAGTACGCGCGCAAGGTCGCGAGCTTCTGCCAGTCGTCGCCGGGTATCTTCTGATACAGCGCGCCCTTCCCATGGACGACCTCGTCATGGCTCAGGGGCAGGATGAATTTTTCCGAAAACGCATAAAATAGCCCAAACGTGATCTCGCTGTGGTGCCACTTTCGGTGGATTGGCTCGTGCGAGATATATGACAATGTGTCGTGCATCCAGCCCATATTCCATTTGTAGGAAAAGCCAAGTCCGCCGTCCGCTATTGGTGAGCTTACGCCCGGCCATGCGGTGGATTCTTCGGCAATGGTGATTGCGCCCGGAACTCGCTCGGCGACGACGGTATTCAGCCGCCGCAGAAAATCAATTGCCTCGAGATTTTCCCGCCCGCCGTAGCGATTTGGAATCCATTCGCCCGCTTGCCGCGAATAATCCCGGTAAAGCATGGAAGCGACGGCGTCCACGCGCAATCCGTCGACGTGAAACTGTTCCAGCCAGTAGAGCGCGCTTGCGATCAGGAAGCCATGAACCTCGCGCCGGCCCAGATTGAAGATGAGCGTGTTCCAGTCGCGGTGAAGGCCCTCGCGCGGATCTTCATGTTCGTACAATGCCGTTCCGTCGAACCGCGCAAGTCCGTGAGGATCGGTGGGAAAATGCGCCGGCACCCAATCCAGAATGACACCGAGGCCGGCGCGGTGACACGCATCCACGAAATGCGCAAATTCGTGCGGCTCGCCAAAGCGTGCGCTCGGCGCGAACTGGGATGTCGGCTGATAGCCCCAGGATCCTCCGAAGGGATGCTCGGTGATCGGCATCAGCTCGATATGCGTGAATCCGAGTTTGCTCGCATAGGGAATGAGCTTCTCCGCGAGGCCGATCCAATCGACTGTCCTTGTCTTGTCGTGCTCCGGTCTCAGCCAAGATGCGGCATGCACCTCGTAGATCGAAATCGCTGCGTCGGGTGCCTGGCGCGCCGCTCGCGTGCTCATCCAATCGGTATCGGTCCAGCGGTATCCGAGCGGTTGGGGCACGACAGATGCCGTGGCGGGGGGGCATTCGGTGGCACGCGCGAGCGGATCGGCCTTCTGCAGCACTTCGCCGTGTGCGCCAACGATTTCGTATTTGTAGCGTTCGCCTGCACCGAGCCTCGGAACGAACAACTCCCACACGCCTGCCTCATGGCGCAGCCGCATGGGATGACGCCTCCCATCCCAGCTGTTGAAATCGCCAACCACCGAGACCCGTTGGGCATTGGGCGCCCACACGGCGAAGCGAACGCCGCCAATCCCGTCGATGCGCGTGACGCCGGCGCCAAATCTCTCGGCAAGTTTCCAATGCGCTCCTTCCGAGAAAAGGTGCAGATCGAGCTCTCCGAGAATTGGCCCAAAGGCATAGGGATCTTCGGTTTCTTGGACGACTCTGGGCCAGTGGATTCGGAGCACGTACGGCTCGGACGATGACACGCCACCGGCAAACAGGCCGCCCTTGACCGGAGCGAGCTGGCCCAGCAGTTCACCGCTTTTCCGGGAAACGACCTCAATCGCCTCTGCGCCCGGCGCGAATATGCGCACTGCAGGTCCGTGGGATGTTGGATGCGGGCCGAGAAATGCGAAGGGATCACTGAGCCGTCCGTGCAGAAGCGCGTCGACCGTCGTTTCGTCGAGGTCAGCGGGAATCGCGGGCGGCACCTTAGTCAGCATGCTCGAACTCCCGTGCGGGAAGAGTCCGCTGAATCAGCGCGGCGAGCCCACGCAGCGGAATTTCAATCCAGTCGGGCCGGTTGGCTGCTTCGTAGGTGATCTCATACGCTGCCTTTTCGATTGCGAAGGCAGTGATGAGCCGGCGCTCTTTGTCAGTTAGATGCAGTCCTCGCCCTTCTTCGTAACCCGTCAGGAATGCATGGCGCGCGCATTTCCGGAACTGATCGAGCAACACATGCGCGCGCGCATGGCCCGGCCCGGATTTGGCCAGCTGGCCTTCGCGCTCCACGATGCCCGCGACATAATCGAAGGAGCGGATCATGCCCGCCACATCGCGGAGCGGTGAGAGTTTTGCGCGCCGGTCAGAAAGCGGTTTTGTCGGCTCACCTTCGAAATCGATAATGATGACGTCGCCTGCCGTAACCAACACCTGCCCGAGATGGAAGTCCCCATGAATCCGGGTCCGGAGCGTGCCCCTGCCATCGGCTAGAAGGAACTTGAGTTCGCGTTCGATCTGGTCACGCCGGTGCGAGAGGCTTGCAACCAGCCGACGCTCGCGCCCGGTATATTCGCCGAGTGCCGTGAACGCATCATCGAGCTGGTTCATCGCACGCTGGTGCCAGCGCTGGACCGTGCGCTCGCTTGCCTCCTCTGGGGCGAAATCGGGATCCTCGTTCGGACTGGCAAGAATGGCATGCACCTCGCCGGTGCGGCGGCCGAGCACGTGTGCGAACTGTTGGTATGCTTCGAACGGCTCGCCTTCCTCGGGAGCCACCGACTGCGCATCGATGATACGAGTCAGGAGTTCGCTGCTCCACGTCGCGCCATCGCCCTGGTTTGCGACAAAACTTTGGATGATTGCAAGCACCGACACCGCGCCGTCAGCATCGCCGCGATCAATCTCTCCGAGAAGCGGCGCCACTCCGGCAAAGCCGCGCTCGGTTAGGACACGGCTCATTTCAGCTTCGGGATGAATGCCGGGCGATACCCGCCGCAGGAGCTTGATGAAGGCTTTGCGGCCGACAATGAGAGATGAATTGGTGGTCTCTGCGCGCGGCCATTCGATTTCCGCCTCCGGCGCAATATCAAGCGCCGAATCTGGCATGGCATGGAATTGAATCTCTCCGCCATCGAATCGCGCGCGTGTGTTGTTGGAAAGGCTGGCGAGAAGCGCATGTGCAAACCGGGCCGAAGCGAAACCGTCCGTTAGAAGGCCAACACGACGGCCGCGCCGGGCGCGGGCAAACGCAAGGGGAGCTTCGAACGGGGACGGCGCCTCGTCTTCCCAGGCAATGGCCATCGGCAAAGCATAGCGCTCTGTCGTGTCGCCGGACGTGACCTCGATATCGCAGAAGGCCGCATCTTGCTCCCATCCCGGTACGGGCGACATCGCAATCACGCGGATGGCATGGATTCGTCTGTCCTTCCCCTGAAACCAGCGCCGCTGCGCGACGTAGAAGGGCAACACTTCCGTTTCGAGAATCTCGCGGTTCCTCCCTTCGAGCGCGCCTGCAAGCGTGCCGCGCAACACGAATGTGCGGTGCTCGATGATCGGACCGACCGTAGCTGTGCTCCATCGCGGCGCGGCGGCTTCCTTGCTGAGCATGAACCAGTAAAACCCGTACGGCGGCAATGTGAGCAGATATGTAAGCTGGCCGATGCCTGGAAACGGCGTGCCGCCCAGCAATTCGACCGGAATGCGACCGGCAAACTCGTGCAGATCCAGTTCGACGGCCTGCGCAGTGTGGGCGACGTTCACAACGCATAGGATGGTGTCGTCCTCATGTTCCCGCAGAAACGCCAGCACCTTCCGGTTTTGAGGCGTAAGAAAACGGATGCTGCCGCGGCCAAAAGCCTTGTGCTTGCCGCGCACGACGAGCATGCGGCGGAGCCAGTTGAGCAGCGAATGAGGATCGCGCCATTGCGCCTCAACGTTCACGGCCTGATATCCGTAAAGCGGATCCATGATCGGGGGCGAAACAAGGGCGGCAGGATCCGCCCGCGAGAATCCGCCGTTTCGGTCCGATGACCACTGCATCGGCGTGCGCACTCCGTCGCGGTCGCCCAGATGAATATTGTCGCCCATGGCGATCTCGTCGCCATAATAGATGACCGGCGTGCCGGGCATCGTTAGCAGAAGCGAGTTCATTAACTCGATGCGGCGGCGATCGCGCTCGAGCAGCGGCGACAGCCGGCGGCGGATGCCGAGATTCAGCCGCGCCCGCCGGTCGGACGCGTACACGTCCCACAGATAGTCCCGTTCCTTGTCCGTCACCATTTCGAGCGTCAGCTCGTCATGGTTGCGCAGGAAGATCGCCCATTGGCAGACGGGCGGAATATCGGGTGTCTGGCGAACAATATCGGTGATCGGGAAACGGTCCTCCTGCGCGATGGCCATGTACATGCGCGGCATCAGCGGAAAGTGAAAGACCATGTGGCACTCGTCCCCATCGCCAAAATAGGCCTGGATGTCCTCCGGCCACTGATTGGCTTCGGCGAGCAGCATGCGATCCTGGTAATGCTCGTCTATGAATCTCCGCATTCTCTTCAGAATCGCGTGCGTTTCCGGCAGGTTTTCGTTGTTGGTTCCTTCCCGCTCCACCAGATAGGGCACCGCATCCAGCCGCAGCGCATCCACTCCCATATCGAGCCAAAAGCGCATGACTGACATGATCGCGCGGAACACCTGCGGGTTGTCGAAATTCAAGTCCGGCTGATGGGAATAGAAGCGGTGCCAGTAATACGCTTTGGCGTCGTCATCCCAGGTCCAGTTCGACTTCTCCGTGTCGATGAAAATGATCCGGGTTCCGACATACTTCTTGTCGTCATCGGACCACACATAGTAGTTGCGGTAATTCGATCCGGGCTTGGCGTGGCGCGCGCGCTGAAACCAGGGGTGCTGGTCCGACGTGTGATTGATCACCAGTTCGGTAATGACGCGAATGCCTCGCGCATGCGCCTCCTCGATAAAACGGCGCACGTCTGCAAGGGTGCCGTATTCGGGATGCACGCTGCGATATTCCGATATGTCATAACCGTCGTCCCTTCGGGGTGAGGGATAGAACGGTAGCAGCCAGATCGCGTTGACGCCCAGTTCCGCGATATAGTCCAGCTTTTCGATCAGCCCCGGGAAGTCGCCGACGCCGTCGCCGTTGGAATCGTAAAACGACTTCACATGCAGCTGGTAAATCACCGCATCTTTGTACCAAAGGGGATTCGACCTGATGGCCGACCGCTTTCGTCGCCGCGGCATCAGGTATCCTTTGCCGGCATAACGCGCCAGATCGCGTAGGGTGCTTCAGCGGTAAGCCGCATGTGCTGAATCTTGCCATGCCACATCCAGTGCCCGCCGTGAATCAGGTCTTCGCAATCGAGCGCCTCATGGTCAGCAAGCCCGAACTCCCATAGGGGAATCTCGAAATCGGCTTCTTGCGTGTGGTGTGGATCGAGATTCACCGCAACGAGGATTCGGTCGCGGTGCCCCGGTGCCTTCTTTCCGTAGTAAAGAATATTTTCGTTGAAAGCATTGTAGAACGTCGGCCCCAGATGCGATTGCAGCGCGGGCTCCGCTTTGCGAAGGCGGTTGAGCTGGGTAATTTCCGCGACGATATTCCCCGGTGCGTTCCAGTCGCGAATTTTGATCTCGTATTTTTCGGAATCGAGATACTCCTCGCGGTCTGGAAGCGGCGTCGACTCGCACAGTTCAAATCCGGAATACATGCCCCAGAGCCCGGAAAGTGTTGTCGCCAGCGCCGCACGGATCAGGAATCCTGCGCGGCCGGAGCTTTGCAGGAAATAGGGGTTGATATCAGGCGTGTTGACGAAGAAATGCGGCCGGAAGAAATCGGACACCGGCGGCGAGGTGAGCTCCTTCACGTACTCGGTCAATTCATGTTTGGTATTGCGCCAGGTGAAGTAGGTGTAGGACTGCGAAAACCCGAGCTTCGCGAGGTGATACATCGGTTTCGGCCGCGTGAAGGCCTCGGAGAGAAAGATCACGTCCGGATGACGGCTGCGGATATCGGCAATCATCCATTGCCAGAATGCGAATGGTTTTGTGTGCGGATTGTCGACGCGGAAGATCTTTACACCCTGTTCGATCCAGAAAAGTACGATATTGCGCAACGCGAGCCACAGGCCGGGCACGGCATCGCGCGCATAGAAATCGATATTGACGATGTCCTCGTATTTCTTCGGCGGATTCTCGGCGTATTTGATGCTTCCGTCCGGACGCCAATCGAACCAGCCCGGATGTTCTTTCAGCCACGGGTGGTCCGGTGACGTCTGAATGGCAAAGTCGAGCGCGATCTCGATTCCATTTTCATGCGCGGCAGAGACGAGTGCCCGAAAGTCTTCAAGCGTTCCCAGCTCCGGATGGATTGCGTCGTGGCCGCCTGCCTCGGAGCCGATCGCATACACACTGCCGAGATCGCCGGGTACGGCTGTCAGTGCATTGTTGCGGCCTTTTCGATTTGTTTCGCCAACGGGGTAAATGGGCGGCAAGTAAAGAACGTCGAATCCCATGTCGCGGATTCTCGACAGCTGCGCGATGACATCGCGCAGCGTTCCATGCCGTTTGGGATCGTCCGTTTGCGAGCGCGGGAACAGTTCATACCAGCTTCCGAACATCGCGGAACGCCGCTCCGCCTCGATAGCGTAAGCGGCTGTTTTCGCCGCGAACGGCCGTCCGTCAGCCTTGTGCATGAGATCGGTGGTTTCCGGCGCGAGCAGAAGCGCAAGGCGATCCCGCGCCGGAAGAAAATCGAAGCCGCGCAGCAATGCCTTCAGCGCATCCGCCGTGCTACCGCTTTCACGCGCACCGGCTGCTTCGATCAGCTGCCGGCCCTCGGAAATCTCAAGGTGCAGGTCCAAGCCCGCTTCGAATTTCCTCCGGATATCGCGAACGAAGCTTCCGTAGGAATCGATCCACGCCTCGATTGCGAATTCATGGCGGCCGATCCGGTCGAGCGGCATCACCGCCCGCCAGCGATCATTTTCCTTCGGCTGCATGCGGACGCGCCGCCATTCATGCTCGCCTTCGGCCCTGAATTGCAGCTCAGCCGCAATCACGGGATGACCATCGGTGTAAATATCGGCCTGGATTGGCACCTGATCACCAACGATCCGCTTGGCTGCAAACGCACCGGCCTCGACAGCAGGCGATAGGTTTTCGATCACGACCCGAGGCGATTGAACGGCGGCCGCGATCTCCGGTGCGGCTCGGGAGCGGGCGCGCGAAGCTTTCCCGCGTTCCGCCCAGAGCAGGCGAACCTCATGAGGTTCCAGTTTCTCTTGCAAACTGTCGTTACCCAGCGCGGGCGAGAGCCGATTGAATTCGCCGAGAAGGGAGAGAAGGTCGTTGCTCGGCTCCGCGGCAAGCACCGGATTGGCATTCACGATTGCGACAAGAGCGCGGGAAGCGGTCCGCGGATCGGGCGTATCCGCACGCATCAGGATTGTCAGCGGCGCGCCGGCGCCGGTGAGCCTCGCCATGGAGCCATCAGCAAATCCCGATGTGCTTACGAATGCATTTGCCGCGGAGATCGCGCGCTCCAGATCGCGATCGTGGCTGTCCTCGAGCGCCGGATCGGCAAAACCAAGCGGCATCATGATCCCGGTGCCGCTCATGGCCGCAAGCGCGAGCCGTCCGCAGCGCTGCACAGACGAAGCCGGCGGCAGTTTCGTGGGCGATTCGACCTGAGCAATAACCGGTGCAACGCGCGACAGGACGGCATATTCGTCGACCAGCCACGATGCGCGCCCGTCCCACCACGGCAAAGATGAAAGACAGTGATCAAAACCGGATTCGGCAAGCGCAAGGACACCGTCGCGAGCTTCGCCGGGGGTGTCGGCGATAAAGATAACCCGATTGGCACCATGGCTTCGTGCGATACCGATCAGGGAATCCCATAGAGTCGCTCCGCTCGTCGCCGGCTTGATCGCGCGAAACCCGCGGACACCCGCCCGCAACCACTTTTCAATGGCGTCCGACCACCATTCGACGATCGGGCGCAAATCCTGGCCGCGGCGGAGCTGTTCTTTTCCGTCGGTCGGTGGTTTGTCCCGTGGATCGACGGGGCCGTTCCAGTCGCCGGCGTGCCGGACCGCGAAGCATTCCGGATGCGATTCCACCAGCGGATGCGACAGATCGAGTTCGTAGAGATCGAGATCGAGAAACAGGGACAGACCACGGCTCTCGCAGGCCTGCGCCAGTGTCGCCATTCCCTCCGGACGATTTCCGGGAGCGGCCAGTACCGTATCGAATCCGAGACGCCGGGCACGCTCCAGCACGTGCCAGCCGCGAGACGCGGTTTCGATTCGGCCGACATGGCAAATTCTGGGCGCCGACATAATGAAAGGACCTCAGCCCGCAATACCTCACCCGCGCGGACACGTGCCGGCTTGGCTGGAAATCACCCGCCAAGCAGTAACTCTGGACGTCTCCCGCAGGTTCCCTCGCACTGGCAAGGCGCCGGGCAGCGCTACGGCGTGGCGCCGCCCTTCTGCAGTGTCTGAGCCATCGAAAGGTGCTGCTGAATTGTCGGCAGTGTTTCGGTGGCGAATTTTTTCAGGTCCGCGTCCTTGCCGTTCTGGGCATAGTCGGTGAACAGCATGACAGCGTCGTTATGTCCTTGAGCCTGCTGTTGCGCGTACAGTTTGTCGAACGCCGCTCCATTCGCTGCCCGCAATTTGGCAATGAGCGCCTTGTGGCCCGAGTCCATCGCGGCAGGCGGTTTCAGGCCCGCCTTCGACGAAAGGAGGGACTTGAGCTGATTGGCCGTTTGTGTATGGGCCTCGACCATCTTGCTCGCAAAACTCTTTACGTCCGCGCTCACTGCTTTTTGCTGCGCAAGTTTCCCCGTCTCGACCTCATACATGTCGCTGAGCGCAGCCTTGCGAACGAAGGTCGCATCGCTGATCGGCGCCGTCGCCGAGGCCATTGTTCCGGTTGGGGTAGCCGGGTAGCTGACCTGAACAGCGCCGCCTGCAACCAGGAATGCAGCGGCCAAATAGAGCGTGCGCATGCAAAATTCCCTCCTTGCGGCGCATTGAGAACGGGATGCGGGCCAACTGCGTTCCCTGGGTCTTACGCAGTCGGGCGCGCATCGACTGCTCCGCCAATGTCATCGCGCCGTCTGCTGCGAGACGAATAGGCGTGTATGGAAAACGAGCGCGTCGTCAGCGCCGCGATGGCGCAGAAGCTGATGACAAAGAGCAGAGCAAGTACCTGCCAGCCCTCATTGAAGGATTGCGTGAGCGCTGCTCGCTGCACCAGCGGTGCGATCATCGCCTTGGTCGTCTCACCTACCGGCGCCATCGCGTGGCCATGAAACATCGCGGCGGGCAATCCAACAATTCGCGCCGCGTCGGCGTCCCCTGCCTGAAGCCGGCTGACCAGGGCATCGGCATGGCTGCCCGTGCGCTGCTCGACGACGGTGTCGACGAGTGCAATCCCGATCGCGCCGCCGAGGTTGCGCATCAGATTGAACAAGGCGCTTGCTTCCGGAATCTGCGCCTCCGGCCAGCCCTCGATCGCCAGTCTCGTGGAAGGCAGAATGCAGAACATGATTCCCATTCCGCGCAGAACCTGTGGCACCAGCAGCCCGCCGTAATCGGTATGGATATCGCAGAAGCCATCGGCAAGAAGTCCTGCGGCAAACAGGGCGTACCCAATGGTGACCATCACCAATCCATTCACCCGCGGCTCAAAGAAGGCTGCGATGGGTGCGGCGACCAGTTGCGCGGCGCCGGCGACAATCATGATCTCTCCGATCTCGAGCGCAGTGTGCTGTCGGACAAAGCCAAGGAACAGCGGGAGGAGATAAACGGAGCCGTAGAGCCCGGCACCGAGAATAAAGCTGAGCACGCAGGCGATCGAGAAACTGCGATCCGAAAACCGGCGCAGGTCGACGAACGGTGCCTTTCGGCGAAGACATTGCTGGACCGCGACGGCAAACGAAATGGGACACAGAACGATCAACACATCGACAAAGGGGCCGTGCCAGTCCCGCTTTGGCCCCTCCTTCAGCAGGAGTTCGAGGCTGGCGAGAAAAATTGCTGCGACAATGATGGTGACGTAATCGATACGTCTGAATTCGCTTAAGTCCGGCTCCCCCACCCGCGTGCACAAAGTCACAACCATGCCGACGAGAATCCCTGGAATCACATTCACGAGGAAGATGGCGTGCCAGCTATAGGCGCTCGTCAGATAGCCGCCGAACACAGGGCCTATGGTCGGCGCAACCATCGCGAACGTGCCGGCGATAACCGTCGCGACGGGATGGAGCCGGCGCGGAAAGAGTTCAAAGACGGTGGTGAACACGGCCGGGATCAGGGCTCCCCCGAAGAAGCCCTGAATCGTGCGAAAGACGATCAGGGTTGGGAAATCCGGGCTTGCCGCGCAACCGATGCTCGCCAGTATGAAAGCAAACGTCGCGCCGGCAAAAAGCCATCGCACCGAGAGCGCGCGTGTCATGAATCCGGTGAGCGGAATGGCGACAATTTCGGAGATCAGATAACAGGTTTGGACCCAACTGAGACTGTCGTCCGGGATGTGAAGCGCCGCGCCAAGGTTTGGCAGCGAGCTCGCGACGACCTGGATGTCCAGGATCGCCATGAACATGCCGATGCACATGGCGATGAACCCGAGCCAAGACGAAAGAGGAACAGGAGCGTCGGTTTCGGGGACAGTCACAGGACGGTGAGAGAGATTTCGACTCCGGCAGTGTAGCCCATCTCATGCGCGCGCCAACAAGCTTCCCGCGCGCGACGGTCCATCACGGCCCGCCAAAACGGTGGAATCAGCGCGAGCACGATGGACCCGGAGTAGCCGTATGGCAGTTCCGGAGCCGTTGCCGCTTTCAGGCCTTCATAGCTGATCGAGGGCGCCCGGTGGTGATGACTGTGCCGCCCCATATTGAAGATCAGGAAATTCCCCAGTCCGGAGCTGTTCCAGCTGTGCCGATCTGCGAAGCGCTCGACCTTGCCGTTCGCGGTGTGGCGCGAAAGGCCATAATGCGCCACGTAGTTGAACAGTTCGAGGACGAGGATCGCTATTGCGCTCTCCAGCGCGAGAAACACCGCCGCCCGCATGCCCCAGCCCAGAGCCAGAAATACGTAAGCGCCGCACGAGATGACGGCGTCCTGCGCGATGCAATTGCGCAAGAGCGACATCGGGCGCCCGCGGCACCGCCGCTTCTCGAATCGATATGCAAGGCGCGGCTGCTCCCATAATGTCCGGGCGAAGAAGGCATAGAAGTTCTCGCCAAGTCTGGCGGTCGAAGGATCAAGATCCGTCGCGGCGAACCGATGGTGCCCGTAAACATGCGCAATGCGAAAATGGCGATACGTCATTCCTGTGAGCAGCAGCCCGCCGAGTGCCTGATGCCAGCGCGTCCTACTGTGGACCATTTCGTGCGCAGCGAGCACGCCGAAGACGCCCATGCAGACGCCGACGGCCAGCGCGAGGCTGACGAAGGCGGGAACCGAATCCGTCCGGGCGGCTTCGTGCGCGGCCCATACCGTCACAAGCAGCTGCATAGGAATGTAGAGCACCGGCAGGACCCGAAAGAGCGGGGAGGAATCGCTTGCATGCTGTTTGCCTCGACCGAGACCTTCACAGGCGAGCAATGTGAGCAGAACAAGGGCGGGCGTAAGCAGCGGTGCTGCTGCAGATCTCATGTATAACAGCGGAATCGAGGCCAGGAACAGAAACGGCCCGGTATAAGCAAGGACGCCCATCTCCATCCCACCTTGTTTTACTTCGTCTGCAGCGCGCGGCGTGGCGCGAGAGCTCTCTCCTCCTCGCGAAAACGCCAGAAAAGCAGCACGGCATTCAGCAGTGAAAAGATCGCCGCCACTCGAATTTCGCCGAAGACTAGTGGCAGCAGCGCGATTTCTCCCATAACGATTAGATAATTCGGATGACGCACGAAGCGGTACGGCCCCCGATGCACGAGAGGCGCATCTGGCAGGCTGATTATGCGAGTTGTCCAGTACGGGCCAAGCGAAATCATGGTCCAAGCACGTAGCACTTGGAGTCCAACGTAGCCCGTAAGCGGAATCCAATAGATCGGCACGGGCTGTCGCCATGCGACTCCGATCGCAACCAGCCAGACAGCGTGCAACGCAACCAGGAATGGATAATGCGAACGTCCTATTTCTACGCCCCCTCGTGCCAGGAGTGCCTTAGTATTTACTGCTGCGTAGGTAAGTTCGAATGCGCGCTGAAACAGCACAAACCCGAGAATTGCGGGCGCGATCATTTGCCCTCGAGCATCAGAAAGGCGGCAGAGAATCCAGGGCCGAGCGCGCTCATCAGGCAGCGTCGCGACGACACTGTTTCTCTCATTCGATGCAGCACAAACAGGGCGGTCGCCGCAGACATGTTTCCATAATCGCGCAATACGGAGCGGCTTTCGGCAAGACCGCCGCGCGGAAGATCGAGCGCGTCTTCAAGCGCATCCAGAACCTTGGCACCACCGGGATGGCAAGCGAAGCCATCGATGCTGTCGCGCGGAACATCATTGCTTCGCAGAAAACCGTTCGCGATCTGGCGAAAATCGCTGGCGACGAGCGATGGAATGCTTTGGGAGAACCGCGCCTTGAGCCCGTCCTCCTCGACTTCCCATCCCATGATGTCGAGCGAGTTGGGCCAAGTGTAGCTGCCGCTCGCGCCGATTTCGGGCCCGTGGGCGGAGGATGTGATGATTGCGCCGGCCGCACCATCGCCAAACAGCGCGGCGGCGACGATGTTGCTCTTGGACAGATCATCCTTGCGGAAAGTGAGCGCGCACAGCTCCACAACGAGAAACAGAATGCGCGAATTTGGCATGGCCCGCGCCAGGTCCGCGGCCCGCGCGAGACCGAACACACCGCCTGCGCAACCGAAGCCGAAAATCGGCAGGCGCACGATGTCGCGCCTCAAACCGAGCCGTTCGATCAGCAGCGCATCGAGACTCGGCGTGGCAACACCCGTCGTCGAGGCGACGACGATCGCATCGAGGTCCTCGCGGAGGAGCTTCGCCTCGGCAAGGCAGTCAAGCGTCACGCGCTCCAGCAAATCGACCGAATGCTTCAGATAGAGATCCGTGCGCTCCTTCCATCCGTGCGGGGCGGTGTACCAATCGATCGGCACACAGGAATATCGCGTCTCAATTCCGGTATTCTCGAATACGGGCAGCAGGCGCAGGACTTCGGGAAAGGCATGAAACAGATGCGCGGCCCGCCTTGCCGCGTCCGCCTGATTGACCGGGTATCCCGGAACTGCAGTCTTGAGGGCAACCAGCCGGGGGCAGTCCGCCATGCGCTCCTTCGTCTTCCCCCGCTTAATGACGCAGCGACTGAAGTGCTTATTCCGGCAGCACGATCGCGCCTCTAATGTGAACCCGATCTGAACGTGCTTTCCAAGCCAATTCTGCCGATACTGTCGAAATTCGGCATTTCGGCAAATCACAGCGGAGCGATTGATGAAGAAGCGCGATGATCACGGACCGGTAAAGCCCGCAACCGTTGCGGCTCAGGCAATGGGCTGGATTGACGAGCAGACCCGCGCGGTCGTTCCGCCGCTCCACGTTTCAACAACATTCTTGCGTGACGAAGACAATCAATATCGATCGGGTCGAGACTACATCCGGGCGGACAATCCCTCCTTCGATCAAGCGGAAGCCGTCATCGCTGCGCTCGAGAAGGGAGCGGATGCGCTTTTGTTTTCATCGGGCATGGCGGCAGCGACAGCGGTTTTCCAGGCGCTTGCGCCGGGCGACCATGTTGTCGCGGCCAAAGTCATGTACTGGTCGTTGCGCAATTGGCTGAACACGTTCGGGCGCGGCTGGGGATTGCAAGCCGAGTTCGTCGACATGACCGACTTGGACGCGCTGCGGAAGGCTGTGCAGCCCGGGCGCACAAGATTGGTTTGGGCAGAAACGCCCGGCAATCCGCTCTGGGACATCACGGACATCGCCGCAGTTGGCGAAATCGTGCATAAAGCCGGCGCGCGCCTGGCCGTCGACTCTACGTGCGCGACACCGGTGCTCACGCGTCCTGTCGAGTATGGTGCGGACATCGTCATGCACTCCGCCACGAAATATCTGAACGGCCATTCGGATGTGATTGCCGGAGCGCTGATCACGCGCGCAGAAGACGAGTTCTGGGAGCGCATCAAGAGCAATCGCATTCATATCGGCGGGATTTTGGGCTCGTTCGAGTCGTGGCTGCTCACGCGCGGGATGCGTACATTGTACCCGCGGGTGAAGACTGCTTGCGCAAGCGCGCAGAAACTCGCTGAAATCCTGGCTGCCCATTCCCATGTCAGAGAGGTTCTCTATCCGGGATTGCGCGACTTCCCCGGTCACGCCATCGCCGCGCGGCAGATGCAGGGCGGCTTCGGCGGAATGATGTCGATACGGGTGAAAGGCGGCGAAAGCGCCGCGATCCGGACCGCCGCCAATGTGCGCGTGTGGAAACGCGCCACGTCGCTGGGCGGAGTAGAGAGTCTGATCGAGCATCGTGCCTCGGTCGAAGGTCCGGGCACCCTGTGTCCGCCAGATCTCCTGCGCCTCTCGGTCGGCATCGAAGATACAGAGGACCTGATCGCCGACCTCACACAAGCACTCGATGCGGCGCACCGGTGAGTCATGGCGAAGGTAAAGGTCTACACCGCGAATCTCGGTTTCTACGAAGTGGCCGTCGCCGCGCGTTCGCAAAAGATGGCGCT
>DATJGT010000016.1:0-6265 GCA_035494695.1 Rhizomicrobium sp.
GGCTTTTCACAGCATCCACCACTCCGACGAGCACCTGACGGTCGCAACCAATTATCGCTTCCATTTCGTGGACGAGACGCTGCTGCGGCTGTGGCTGTTCATTCCCTTCCAGCTTCTGGGTACGAGCGTCACAACCTGGCTCACGCTGGATTTCGCCATGGCGTGGATTTTCCTGGTGCAGCATTCGGAGTGGGACTGGACTTACGGGAAGCTCGGCTGGGTTTTCGTGAGCCCCACGTTTCACCGCCGTCATCACTCGATCGATATGCGTCAAGCGAACAGCAACTACGGCATGCTGTTCACCTTCTGGGACGACCTGTTCGGCACGGCAGACCGCACCTCGCCAGTGCCAACGCAATATGGCGTGGCCGGACCGGCGGTGCGGGAAAGCTTCCTCGCCCAGCTTGTGGCGCCACTGAAGATCATTGCCGCGCATCGGCGGAGCCTGCGCGATGTCGCGACAGTGCCAGCGGCACCGGCGCCGAGCCTTGTCAGTCCGGCGCGCGGCACGGATGTCTGACGCCCCGCGCGCGGCGTCCTTCGACAGCTTGCGCGGTTTCGCCGCGCTTCTGATCGGAATTCAGCTTTGTGCGGAAATTCTGGTCTTCCACGCCGCGGACTATGACGTCACGTCGTGGCCACGCGTACTTGTCTACGATTTCAGCCTCACCAATGCAGGCATCCCAATATTTTTCCTGATCAGCGGCTACTTCATTCCCGCCAGCTTTCTCGGACCAATTCGCGTTTTTGTTGTTGGACGGTTTTTTCGGCTCTATCCGGTGTTTCTGGCGGCCGGATTGCTCGCCCTGGTCCTGCTGCCGTTCGAAAACACGGCTATCGGCGCCTACGGTATCCTGCGGAGCTTCGTGCTGATGGACCCGATCGCACCCGCCACGCCATTCGCCCATATCCATTGGATGCTGATGGTTCTGCTGGGTTTCTATGCCATCTGCATCACGGTGGCACTTCTCGGACAGGTCCACTCCCGACTCTATCCGACGGTCGCGATCGCCCTCCTGCTCATTGCACTCGGTGGCATGATCATCGTGGGCCATCTTTATCACCGCCACTTTCCGATCGCGGTCGTGCTTGCGCTGATGCTGGCACATCTGGGCTGGCTCACCGCGCAGTTGCGGGCTGAGCCGGACCCTGCAACCAGCGCGCGACAGCTCTGGCTGCTTCTCCTGCTCACCGGAGCGATCATGTTGATCTGCCGCTTCGCATGGAGCACCGCATGGGGCGCCGGCGAACTGTGGATCGGCAAGGCAGCGGGATATGCGCTCGCAATAGCGCTGTTCGTCGCCTGCGCGTTCGGCCGCTTGCCAACGGCACGCGTCCTGACACTCTTCGGCGCTCTCAGCTATCCGCTCTTCTTCTTTCTGCCGCTAATTCTGTCGTTCGCTGCGTCGCAAATGATGGAGCTGCCGTATCAACGCCGCGTGTTGCCGCTGCTCGCCGCCGTGGCCGCCGCTTTCTTGCTGGCGGCGCTCGCGCGTCGCTTCATCGAACTGCCCTTGGCCCATTGGCGGCGGGGGCGTGTGCCATGACGCAGGTGCCCGTCGAACTTTGGAAAGTCATCTGGCAACTGGCGACCGGCAAGGCATGGCCACCGGCTGGCCCGGAGGGCGTGACGAACTTCTACGAATACGCCAATCGGGAGATGCTGCTTCCGTTGCTGATGGTGGCAGAGGGATTACCGGCCGAAATCGCCGAGGCGCGAGGACGCTACCGTGCATTCGAGGCCATCTACCGCAAGCGATACGAACTCACCCACGCAGCGATCCCGACAATCCAGCGCGTGATCGGCGCCGACACGTTCGTGTTTCTGAAAGGCGGCGATTACTGCCATCGCCTCTACGACCGGCCCGACCTCCGGCCGATGACCGATCTCGATTTGCTGGTGCCCACGGCGGTCTTTACACAGACCTTGGCTGCATTCGCCGCCGCCGGCTATCCGCAGAAACGAGGCAATCATGGCTCTCCGTTTTCGCCCGATCATCACGAGGCTTCGGTTCTCGTCTGTAATGTGCACGTAGAAGTTCATCGCTCTCTGGCGCAGCCCGCGCGCGCCGCAATTTCCTACGGCGAACTCTGGGATAGACGTGAGACATTCACGGCGGACGGCATTAAGGCACAACGGCCATCGCATCCCGATGCGATACTCTTGCAGGCCTATGAATTGGCGAAGGACGAGTTCAGCTCGCCTCTCATCCGCTACGTCGACTTCCTCCTGCTGGTCCTTCGAGAGCCCTGCGTGCTTCCGCTGTGCGTGGAGCGCGCCCGTTCGTGGCAGATCGAGCGCCCGCTGTTCGGCGCGCTGTTCGTCACGTCGCAGCTGCTTCCCTCCTTCGCGGTTCCGCAAGTCACCGAGGCCATGGAGGCGCTTCTGACGCCGCGCCTGCGATCGTTTCTCAGGCGCCACGTCCTGCCCGACCGCTCACGCGAGCATAGCGCATATCCCTTTGGACGGCTTGAGCAGCTTCGGCGCAAATTCATGCTGATGGACAATGCCTGGCGCCGCCTCCGCTTCCTGGGATTTGCCACGCAGCAAGAAGTCAAAGGGTCTTGGTACGAATGGCGCGCGCGCCGCGCCGGCGAACAGCTTCCGCCGCGGTGGAGCCGCCCGCCTCGATCGTGATAGTCACCCGCTCACCCCGAAGCGTGTCGCCCACCGGCTCAGCATGAAAAGGCGCCAGACCGCGCGGTAGTCATTGTGCGCGCCGTCCTCCAGCTGTTCGACGAACTGTGACGCACACCGACCGTCGACCCAGCCCGCTTGCTGGAATGCCCTGTCATTCACCGCCGCCTTGACCAGCGATAGCAGTGGCCCGCGCAGCATCGCCTCATCCGGCGTGCCGAAGCCCATCCGGTCGGGCCGTTCGGTGATCTTTGGAGGAATGTAGCGGCGCGCGACGTCGCGCAGGATGCGCTTGCGGTCGCCATTCGCAACCTTGTAGCGCGCGGGCAGGGAAAAAATGAACTCGACAAAAGCGCGATCGAAATACGGAACGCGCGCCTCGATCGAGTGTGCCATGGCGTTGCGATCACCATAGCCCAGAATGATCTTGGCGTTGCCCCAGCGCACATCGAAATGAAGCAGCCGATTGACCAGTTCGGTGTCGCGCCCGTAGCCCGCGCGGGCCAAGGCAAACTCCGCCACGTTGCTGCGTGCTCCACCTGGAGCGATCCATGGCAAGTTGGTGCGCGAGCGATAGAAACGGCTCAGAAAATATTGCGCGAACAAGCGCGGCGGCGCGATGCGATCCCGCCGCGCGATGGCGGTGAGTTCCGCCAGCCCCGAAAATGGCTGTCCATGCTGGATCAGTTCCTTCACCTGCGCGCGCTGGTGGTATTGGTAGCCTCCGGCAATCTCGTCCGCGCCCTGCCCGTCCAGAACGACCGTGGCGTTGTGCTGCCGGCACAGCTGAAACACGCGGTACTGCGCGAAGGCCGGCATCGCGAGCGGCGGCTCTTCGAGAGCCCACAGGATGTTGTCCGTATTGTCGGCGACCCATCCGGCATCAAAGCCGATCTCGTGATTTTCCAGTCCATACCGCTCGACCATCGCGTCGACAAAGGGCAGCTCGCAGAATGCCGGCGCCGCTGCGCGATAACCCAGCGAATAGGTCGGGAGGCATCCGTCACGGCAGGCGAGGCCGACCAGCGTCGATGAATCGACACCGCCCGACAGAAGAGCGCCGACTTTGACGTCCGCCTGACGATGGGAAGCGACCGCACGCCCTAATAGATCTTCGGCACGATCCACCGCGTCCGCATAGGAGGGCGGCGCCGCCGATGCTGTGAAGTCGCTCAGCTGCCAATACGGCGTGCAGACTAGCGGCCGCGGCGCGTCGATATCCGCTATGGCCAGCGTGCCGGGTGGCATCAAGCGCACGCCTTCGAAGAACGTCTCCTCCAGAGTCGGGAAACGCTGGCCGTGAAGGAACATCTCGATCAGCGGCCGGTTGGCGCGCAGACCGCGGTGGGGACGCAGGAATTGTTTGATCTCCGAGCCGAGCAGCAATGCGCCATCGTCGTCGATCATCCAGTGCAAAGGCTTGATGCCGAAACGGTCCCGCGAAAGCACCAGCCTTCTACGCGGCAGGTCGAGGATGACGATCGCCCACATGCCTTCGAATCGCGCAAAGCAGCGTTCACCCCAAGCGAGATAGGCATGGAGCACGACCTCCGTATCACCTTGCGTGCGGAAGACATGACCAAGCGCCTCCAGTTCCGCGCGCAACTCGCGGAAATTGTAGATCTCGCCGTTGAAGACAAGCCAGGTCGCGCCGTCCGTATCGCCCATTGGCTGCATCGCCGCATCGCTGAGGTCGCAGATCTTGAGGCGCCGGAACGCAATGCCTAGTCGCGGCTGATCCACCTGCAACGCATCAAGCTGCGCGCCGCGCTTCGGCGCGACGTCATCAAGCAGCAGGAAACCCTCTCCGTCAGGCCCGCGATGCGGAATCGCCGCATGCATCAATGCAAGTCGAGACCGTACGTCCGGCGCCGCGCGCTTGGGCAGGATGACGCTGAAGCCGCACATGCCTAGTTGTCCACTCCCTTGCGCAGGAGCGAGACGATCCCGTCGCGGCAGTGAAGGCCGTATCCTGTGGCGGTGATGTCGATCTGTCCCGGCCGTACCGCATCGGTCAACTGGAAGGTTGTAGCCTGGCCATGCAACAGCGGGACGCCGCTCTGATCGCGCACCAGACCGGAGAACTGATCGCCAAGACCGCGAAGCACGTGCCAGACCCGTTCGCTCGGCCATGTACCAAACGGCACATTCGCCGCCGCCTGCGCCTTGGCAGATTGATAGCTTGCTGTCTCGCGCGGCTGCGGCAAACGCGGCAGCGTGCCCTGCGCGATCTGCGCGAGGACTTTCGAGACAAGTTCGGCTGCCTGCTCCGCCAGTTCGAAATACAATTCCCGCGATGGACGGCCACGGGCAAGCGCGATGGTGTGCATGGCTCCGATCGGACCTGTGTCGATGCCGGCATCCATCCAGTGCACCGTCACGCCGGCTTCGGAATCGTCGTCCATGTAGGTCCAGAAGATCGGATCCGGGCCGCGATGACGTGGCAGAGGTGCCATGTGCACATTCAAGCCGCCCAATCGTGCGCGCGCCAATGTGGCAGGCGAAAGGATGCGCGGATACGATGCAACCAGAAAGAGATCTGGGTTCAGGCCCTCCAGCCGATCTTCGCGCAGTATCGGCGCCCTTATGTCACGAAAGGGGTTCGGCGAATGACCCCTGAGCCGTTGGAGGAAATCCAGCGACCGCCGCCGCGCCGGTACGACTATGCCAAGCAGCAGGTGTTCACGTGCGACGCGTGACAACACGATCCGCGACAACGGACTTCCCGAGCCAAAGCCTACTATGGATACCGGCCGCGGCGGCATCACGGCGACATCGTGTCGATCTTGCCTTCGACCCTGTAGGCAATCAACGCCTCGTATTCATGCAGAGCGCGGCCGAGATCATAAGAGGTCTTGCTGTAGTTGAACACCCAATAGACCTCGTGCGAGCCGTCGGCGATGTTTTCCGACGTCCATGGCACCATTCTCCAGCCGAGATGTTGCGCTACAGCGTTGGCCCGCGTCATGTGGATCGCGGTGGTGACCAGTAGCCAGACTTCGTCACTCTTTGGCTTCACCTGCGCGCGGGAGAATTCAATATTCTCGAAGGTTGTAAGCGATTTTCCCTCAATGACGAGACGGCCCGCACTGACACCCAGCGCCCGCAATGTTTCCGACGCGTATTGGGCTGAGCCGTCATCACCGAACAGGTAGACCGAGCCGCCGGAAAACACCACCTTGGCTTCCGGATAGCGGCGCGCGACGGCAGCGCCCTCAACCAGATTGGGCATCGATCCACCGAGGATCAGGATGCCGTCGACGTGCTTGGGAGGCGATGGCGGTCGCAGATACTGCGACTCCAAGGGATATGCTGCCCATTGGTCCACGGGCAATAGAAGCAAGGAGAGACCGGCAGCTGCCGCCGCGGTGACGACGACGCGGCCGGCGCGCGGCCGCATCCAGCACAGAACCGCGCCCACTGCCAGCAGCAGGACTACGAAATTTGCGGGCAGGAAGATCAGCGCGATAATTTTGGTCAGCACAAACATCGAATTCGTTCGCCCGTCTATTCCGCTGCTTCGAAGGCGCCTTGGCGAATCAGCCGTGCAAATACCGGACTGCGGCCAAGCAATTCCTCATAGGTGCCGCTGTCCGCCACGCGCCCACCGTCGAGCAGAAGGACCCG
>DATJGT010000017.1:0-13970 GCA_035494695.1 Rhizomicrobium sp.
TTGGCACCTCGATGTCGGCTCATCACATCCTGGGGCTGGAGCAGGTCCCAAGGGTTCGGCTGTTCGCCGATTAAAGTGGTACGTGAGCTGGGTTTAGAACGTCGTGAGACAGTTCGGTCCCTATCTGCCGTGGGTGTTCGAAACTTGAGAGGATTTGCTCCTAGTACGAGAGGACCGGAGCGAACGCACCTCTGGTGGACCGGTTGTCGTGCCAACGGCACAGCCGGGTAGCTAAGTGCGGAATCGATAACCGCTGAAAGCATCTAAGCGGGAAACTAACCTCAAAACCAGGTTTCGCTTGAGAGCCGTGGAAGACGACCACGTCGATAGGCCAGGTGTGTAAGCGCAGCAATGCGTTGAGCTTACTGGTCCTAATCGCTCGATTGTAACTCTTGATACGCTCAAGCACTCCTCGTTCCATGCCTGGTGAGAAGACCAGGACGCGCGCTCGAAAGGCGCGGATACAGTTTTATGGTGTCGTATTGCGCGCGTCTGGCCTTCTGGAAATCAGAAGTCAGAACTCAGAAATCAGGAACGCCGATCGCCAGAGGCGGTCGATGTCCTTCTGACTTCTGGATTCTGTTTTCTGATTTCTGTCCAGCCAAGAACGCGCAGCGTTCTTGGCTGGACTGGTGGTCCTAGCGGGGGAATTCCACCCGATCCCATTCCGAACTCGGCCGTTAAAGCCCCCAGCGCCTATGGTACTGCGGCTCAAGCCGCGGGAGAGTCGGTCGCTGCCAGTCCAGCCAAGGACGCTTCGTTGAATCCGCGAACATGCTCACGCATTGCTTCGCCTGCGAACACGCATCTGCGTGCTTCGCGCCAGCCCCGCCTCGCAATCTCTCCCTTCGATGCCTTTCTTTTCTCCTTTGCTTGTCCGCGCAGCGCGGCTCTTTTTTTGTGCGGGACTCACGACTACTCTGGTTCTGTATCCGAATCGGAGGGCTCGATGGCCAATCGAGAGCAGCGTGGAAACAAGGAAAAGAAGAAGCCGAAGCAGGATAAGGACAAGAAGGAGAAGGCGCCGGTCACGGCCTTCATGCAGCCGGAGCTGGTCCGCAAACCGCACAAGGGCAAGCAGCAAACCTAGTGCGGATGTTGGCGTGTGATCTTCGCGTTAGCGGCCGTAGGGAAAGCATCGTTCGCGTGGGAGCTCTAACCTGACGTGCTTGCCGAGCGCGGCGATGGCCTCTTCCTGGGAAGCGTACGGATCGCTGTTGCCCGGTCCGACGATAATCATCCGGAAGCTCGCATCGCTTTCGCCCCGCGGCGGCAGCATGGCCGTTGCAAGCGCGTTGCCTTCCGAATCTCGCAGCGTCAGGAAAATCGCCATTTCGCGCTTGATGTGCGCGGCCAAACCAATGTCACGCTCGATGAAGCTGGCAGACGTTGGCCTGTAGCTCCGCGCAGCCTTCTCCATCTCGCGGCGAAAATATTTCTCGACCGCGTGATTCATAATCTGGGATTCTGCTGCCGCTTCCGCGTCTGTCTCTATGCGAAACCAGGTCTTTCCGCCGGGCGCATCGCACACATATTCCATGCGGAGATCATAGCGCGAAATCCCGGCGTTGTCGTGGCGGGACGCGTGGCGAGGTTCTGCGCAGCGGTTGGCGGCTTGACGCTGTCGCCACAAGGCCTATCTCAGGTCAGTGGACAGGCGCGCTGCCTTGTCTTATATGCGCCGCTCTTCACCGGGAGAAGACGTGACGCGGGGTGGAGCAGCCCGGTAGCTCGTCAGGCTCATAACCTGAAGGTCCTAGGTTCAAATCCTAGCCCCGCAACCAAACCGGCAGAAAAGGCCCTGGAACGAAGTTCCGGGGCCTTTTTGCATGTTGGCCCAGGCTCTTGCCTCAGGAGGAGCCTTCCGCCAGCCGGTCTGTCCAAGTTACCTTCGGCGGAAAACTAGAGGCTGTCTGACGATTCCGATGGAGCAAAATCAGCAGAGCGCGATGCCGTCAGATGGGCCAGCAACCGGCGGACTGGCGTCGAAGCCAGCGTCGGCGCGGGCCTGCCCGTTTCAGGCCAACGAGGTAAATCAGTTGCGCTGGTGGCTCGCCAAGCGCGGCCGACGGATCGACTACATTTTCGGAATGGTCTCCGTCAACGAGGCGCTGGGCATCGAAATCCTTGCCGGTATTCTCGCGCTCGCATTTGGAGAGCGCGGCTGGCGCGTCGTCCTGTGGCTGGTTTGCGGCGCGGTTCTGATTGCAGGCGTGAATACGATCAAAGCGCTGTGGTGGAGGTTGTGACGCGCGTGACGCCGAACACGCTGGTCCGAAAAATCGCGCTTTCGCTGGAAGGCGTGACCGAGATCGATCATTGGGGCAGGCCGGCGTTCCGCACGAAGAAACGGATCTTTGCGGTGATGCGGCCCGACGGTCTGTATCTTCATCTGCCGGACGAGCGTAAGGAATTTCTCTTCAATGCCGATCCGCGGACATTCGTGAAATACATGTGGGGCAAGACTCCAAACGTGATCGTTCAGCTTGAGCGCATGTCGGAGAACGAGTTGCAGGCGCTCATTCAGGAAGCCTGGGAATACGCGGCGCCACCCGGCAGATCGCAGACTGGACAGCGCTCCCGAACAGGTGACGCAACGCGCCGGGCGCCTGTCAGAAAAAAGAAGGGCGGCACCGGCCGCCCTTCTGCATAGGAGCTTCGGTAGGTGTTATACCGGCAGGACCGCGACGATCGCGAAGCTCGCCGGATCGACAACCACGATTTCGCTGCCATAGACGAAATAAGAATAACCGGCCCATTGCGGGAAAATCTCGATGATCTCCGGCGGAACGACCGCAATACGCACGTTCCGCGGAATTCTCACGCCCACGCCAACCCGGAAACTGACGTTCGTCAGTCTCGGCGCGCGCCCGGACAGGATAACGCGGTCGCGAATTCGCGTCCGCTGGACGGTCGTCAGCCTGAGGTTTGTTCTGTTGTTGATCGTCGTTTTGTTGCGGATGTTAGTCGTGTTGTTCAGCCGCTCACGGGTGTTGAGATTTTCGTTTGTGCGCATGTTTTCATTTGTGCGCATGTTCTCATTTCCGGGCCCTGTCGCGTTCGGGCCCATCTGATTTCCCGTCGGCTGGGTTTGCAGATTGCCGCCCGGCTGCTCGCCGCGCATGCTCCCCGTCTCAGCACCGGTTTGACCCTGGTTGCCCGCGCGCGAGCCCTTCATGTGTGTGGTGGTCTGGCTGCTGCCTTGCGGGTTCTGGTTGTTCTGGTCCTGGGCCGCGGCCATACCTGCGGTCAGCAAGGCTGCCGTAGCAGCCGCTGCCATAAAACTCGTTCTCATTTGACGTCACTCCTTTCGAGCCCCGCCGCCGCCGGAGCACCCGACGGTCCCAATGAAAAACGAGGGGGTCCGGTTAACGGTTCCCCTCCCCTTAAGAGCCGTTGCACGGGCAAAGGGCTTCCGCTAAAAGCGCCGCTTTCCGGGCCGTTGAAGCCATCGCCCGCCGGCCGAAGGGCCGGAAACAAGGGATTTGCGACATGCGTCAGATGCAGGAATTACGCGCGGAAGCGCGCCCTCAAACCGGAAAAGGAGCGGCTTATCAAGCCCGCCGGAAGGGGTTTATTCCCGGTATCGTGTATGGCGGCGGGAACACGCCGGAGCCGGTCGCGGTGCCGCAGCGCGAACTCGAGCGCCATGTCGGCACGGGAACGTTCCTGACCACGCCGTTCCTGCTTGAGCTTGGCGGGAAAAAAACCCGCGTGATTCCGCGTGCCGTACAGCTCGATCCTGTGAGCGATCGGCCCGTGCATGTCGATTTCATGCGGCTCAAGGAAGGCACAAAAATCATTCTCGCGATTCCGGTTCGCTTTCGCGGCCAGGAAAACTCGCCGGGGCTCAAACGTGGCGGCGTGCTCAACATCGTTCGTCACGAGATCGAGCTCGAATGTCCGGTCGAGAACATCCCGGAGTCCGTTGAAGGGGAGTTGTCAGGCCTCGACATTCGCGATTCGCTCCACATTTCGGCGATCAAGCTGCCGGAAGGTGTGCGGCCGATGGTGAAGGAGCGCGATTTCACGATTGCTTCCATCGTGGCGCCGACCAGCGTGATCGAAGAAGCCCGTGCGGCGGCAGCGGCGGCTGCAGCGGCAGCGGCTGCCCCGGTGGTCGAGGAAGCCGCAGCGGCGGAAGGCGCAGCGGCGGCACCAGGCGCGGCGCCTGCAGCCGGTGCACCTGGCGCTGCCGCCGGTGCAAAGGCTCCCGAAAAGAAATGAAATCAGAAATCAGAAGCCTGAAATCGGAAACCGTGCGCGATCAACGCGACAGCAGGTTTCAGATTTCCGAATTCAGATTTCTGACTTCTGCCGGCTGAGCAAGGCCAATGACGGCCTTGCTCATAGCCGGCTTAGGCAATCCCGGCATCGAATACGCGCGCAACCGCCACAACGCAGGCTTCATGGCGGTGGACGTCATGCGCGAGAGCTATCGTTTCGGGCCATGGCGCGCGCGATTTTCCGGCATGCTGTCAGAAGGAGAAATCGGCGGCCGAAAGACCTATCTGCTGAAGCCGATGACTTACATGAACGACAGCGGCAAGTCCGTCGGCGCGGCGGTCCGCTATTTCAAGCTGCCGCTATCGGCCCTTGTCGTCATGCAGGATGAAATCGATTTGGCCGCTGGCAAGATCCGCGCGAAAATCGCCGGTGGCGATGCCGGGCACAACGGCTTGCGTTCGATCACCGCGACGCTCGGGCCGGAGTATCGCCGCGTGCGCATCGGCGTCGGTCATCCCGGCGAGAAGCATCGGGTGCACGGTCACGTGCTGAACAATTTCACCAAGGCCGACGAAAAGTGGCTCGTGCCAATCCTTTCCGCCATTGCGGAAGCTGCACCTTTGCTCGCGAAGGACGATGATGTCGGTTTCATGAACAAGGTGGCGCTGCTCCTGAACCCACCGGAGGTCAAGGAGCGACCCGCGACAACGGAGTCGAATCCAAAGGGTCACGCGAAGACGCGGAGGACGCAAAGTGAGCCGTGATCTTCGCGGCTCCGCGCCTCCGCGTGAAACCATTCCGTCAGAACGAGCATAAGCATGGGATTCAGATGTGGCATTGTCGGTTTGCCGAATGTCGGCAAATCCACGCTGTTCAACGCGCTGACGCAAACCGCGGCGGCGCAAGCGGCGAACTATCCCTTCTGCACCATCGAACCGAACGTCGGCGATGTGGCGGTGCCCGATCCCCGGCTCGAGAAACTCGCGGCCATCGCGAAATCGGTGCAGATCGTGCCCACCCGCATTACCTTCGTCGACATCGCCGGCCTCGTGCGCGGAGCATCGAAAGGCGAAGGACTCGGCAACCAGTTTCTCGCCAACATCCGCGAGGTCGATGCCATCGCGCATGTGCTCCGCTGCTTTGAGGAAACGGACATCACGCATGTCGAAGGCCGCATCGATCCCGCAAGCGATGCCGAAACGGTCGAGACGGAACTGATGATCGCGGATCTCGAAAGCCTTGAGCGCCGCATCGTGCCGCTGGAGAAACGCGCCAAGACGGGCGACAAGGAGGCGAAAGAGCAATACGCCCTGATGATGAAGGCCGTTGCGCTTTTGCGCGAAGGCAAGCCGTCGCGGCTTGCGGACCTCACGCCGGAAGAGCGCGAACCCTTTCGCCAGCTTGGTCTGCTCACGTCGAAACCCGTGCTTTATGTCTGCAATGTCGACGAAGTATCGGCAGGCTCCGGCAATCCGTTTTCCATTGCTGTCGAAGAAAAGGCGCACAGAGATGGCGCAGGGTGCGTTGCGATTTCCGCGCGCATCGAGGAGGAAGTGGCGCAACTTCCCGAAGGGGAACGCGCGGAATTCCTTTCGCATTTGGGTCTGGAAGAGCCCGGCCTCAACCGCCTAATCCACGCGGGTTATCACCTGCTCGGTCTGATCACCTTCTTTACCGCTGGCCCGAAGGAAGCGCGCGCCTGGACCGTGACGAGCGGCTCGCGCGCGCCGCAGGCAGCCGGCGTCATTCACACCGATTTCGAAAAGGGTTTCATCCGCGCCGAGACCATCGCCTATGACGATTACGTTAGGCTTGGCGGCGAGGCCGGCGCGCGCGACGCCGGCAAGATGCGCCTTGAAGGCAGGGACTACATCGTGCAGGACGGCGACGTGATGCATTTTCGGTTCGCGCCATGAATCGCAAAAAGCTGTCATGGCCCGCGAAAGCGGGCCACCCAGCGAGCGCGCGTCCGCGCGCTCGTGAGCCATTGGGACGCTGGGTGGTCCCGCCAAGCGGGGCCATGACAAGTTAAGTTTGCAATGAGCAACCCTACCCATTTCGAGGATTTCTTCCCCGGCAAAAAACTCGCGTTCGGCCATTACGAAGTCACGAAGGAGGAAATCATCGACTTCGCGCGGGAATTCGATCCGCAGCCGCATCACCTCGACGAGGAAGCGGGGCGTAATTCCATGTTGGGTGGCCTTGCCGCGTCAGGCTGGCACATCTGCGCCATGGCGATGCGCATGTGCGTGGACGGCCTCTTCAACAAATCGGAAGCGCGCGGCGGCGCGAGCGTGGAGGATTGCCGCTGGCTGAAGCCGGTGAAACCCGGTGACGTGCTGCGCATGGAAATCGAAATTCTCCAAACGCGCGCGCATCCGCGCCGGGCGGTTGGTTTCGTGAAAATGCAGTGGGACATCTTCAATCAGCGCGAGCAGGTGGCGCAAATCATCACCACGCCCCTGTTCGCCAAGCGGAGCGCCGCGTGAATCCGCAATACTGGGAAGACATCGAGGTCGGGGCACGACGTGAGCTCGGTCGCTACACATTCACCGAAGACGAGATCATTCGCTTCGCGAAGAAATACGATCCGCAGACTTTTCACATCGATCCGGAAGCCGCGAAACACTCCGCTTTCGGCGGCTTGATCGCGAGCGGTTGGCATACGGTCGCGGTGTGGATGAAATTGGCGATCGCCGGACGTGAACAGGAGAAAGAAGGCGGCCGCGCCGGACCGTTGCGCGCCGGCGTGTCTCCGGGGTTCGAGGATTTGCGCTGGATCAAGCCGGTGCGCCCTGGGATGATGCTGACCTATTCATCGGAAGTCATCGAGAAAGTAGAGCTCCGCTCGCGCCCGGAATGGGGGCTCGTCAAAAGCCGCAACGAAGCGCGCGATGAATCGGGCACGCTGGTGATGAGCTTCATCGGCAAGGGCTTCGTCGCAAGGAGAGAGAAGTAGCGCGACCGCTGTACCAATGCGGCGCTGCATCTGCATCTTGCGGCAAAAGGCGGTGAAGGTCGGAAATTATCGGAAATTTTCTGTGTTACATTTTTCCCGCTTTTCGGCATATTTCTTGTCAGACTCGCGCGACGCACGCCCTCTGCTCTATCTGCCGGAAGAATTCCCACGCGAAGCCGCGGAGACGCAGAGAACACGAGCTTGAATTCAGCAGCTTCTGAAGGATTTCGGCGCGTCACGCCGCGCCAGCCTTTCAATCTGGCCCGAGCAACCGCTGACCCGTGCAACGCCAACAGAGCAGTTTTTCTCCGCGCCCTCCGCGGCTCCGCGTGCTAAAAGCGCCTCGGAATGGGTACACTGAATGAGGAGATGCGCACATGCCCACACGCGGCAGCATGACCAAGATGAAAATGAGCGATGGCGCGGAGATCGGCGTGTATCGCGTCGGGCCAAAAGGAACGCGCCGTGGCGGGCTGGTGCTGATCCAGGAAATCTTCGGCGTCACCGATCACATCAAGGAGTGCTGCGACAGCTTCGCGGAGGAAGGCTACGAAGTGCTTGGGCCCTCGCTCTACGACCGCGAGGCGCCCGGCCTCCAGGCGAGCTATTCGCCGGAGGACATCCAGAAGGCGATCAAGATCGCCCGCGGCGAGCATCCCTTCGATCTCTCGATCAAAGACACGCAGGTCTGCATCGATGCGCTGAATGCAAAAGGCCCGGTGTTCATCACCGGCTATTGCTATGGCGGCTCGGTCACGTGGGCCGCCGCCTGCAAATGCGATGGGCTGACCGCCGCGTCAGGCTATTACGGCGGCAACATTCCGCAAATGGCGGAGTGGAAGCCGAAGTGCCCGACCATTCTGCATTTCGGCCGGCACGATCACGGGATTCCGATGGAGCAGGTCGAGCGCGTGCAGAAATTGCATCCTGAGGTTCAGGTGTACATCTACGACGCGGGCCATGGATTCAATTCCGACCGCCGCACCGACTACAAACCCGACGCCGCGAAGCTCGCCCGCGAACGCACCCTGGCGTTGTTCCGCGCGAACGGGGAAGGATTGGCTGAGTACATATCGTAGAATTTGTGTCGCCTCCGGAGCGACGCCACAACTCATTGTAACATTGGCGTATTGACTTATTCGCCCCCTCTATGTTCTCATAGAACACAGGTGGAACAGTGGGTAGTGGATCGGTCAATGCGCAGAAGGCGCGGCTTGAGGCTTTGCGGCGGCAGATTGCCAAGGCTGCGGGGTTTTTCCCACGCGGCGAAGAGGCCATGCCGTTCGGCATTCCCGAAATTGATTCTTGTCTCAACGGCGGACTGTTGCGCAGGGCTTTGCATGAAATCGCAGCCGCCGATTACCGCAGCCAACCCGCCGCGCTTGGGTTTCTCCTCGCGCTGACAAAAATCTCGCAAAAAATCCGCGAAACTCAAAAACGAATACCAGCTGTAGAATCAACACCCAGCGAACCGGCGGATCCTCAGCGAGGAGTAGTGCTCTGGCCGGTCACGCAGCGCGCGAATGCGTTTGGTCGACCTTGTCCGCCGGGACTGAAATTTTTCGGGCTCGATCCGGCGCGGATTCTCTTCGTCCGCTGCGCGAATGACCGCGATTGCCTGTGGGCGATGGAAGAAGGCCTGCGGCTGGGCGGCATCGCCGGCGTGATCGGCGCACGCGCGAAGACGATGGACTTGACCGCAAGCCGCCGGCTGCAACTGGCGGCGGAACAGGCGAACACGCCGGTCTTTCTTTTGCGCAACCACAACGACAAGGCGCCGAGCGCGGCTGTCACGCGCTGGCGGATTAGTCCTGCGCCATCGGCGCGCGACGAATTCGGATTTTACAAAAACGCCTGCTTCCGCGTCGCGCTCGACTATGCGCGCAGCGGAAAGACAGGCGAATGGGTGGTGGAGTGGAATCATGACGCGCTTTCTTTGCGTCTATCTTCCGTATTGGGCAATCGAGCGGCAGGCGAAGACCGCGCCGCTTGATGCGAACGCGCCGTTCGCGCTCGCTGCCATGACATCAGGTGGCTGGCATCTGGCGGCTGTCAATCCGCGCGCGGCATCATTGGGTCTGAATGCCGGCGAATTGCTGGCCGATGCGCGCGCCCGTGTGCCCTTGTTGCAGACGAAACCCGCGCAGCCGGAGAAGGACCGCGCGGCACTGCTGAAGCTCGCGCGCTGGTGCACGCGCTTTTCGCCCTATGTCGCACCATGGCCGGAAGCAGACGAGCGTGCGGGTTCAAGTGGGCTGACGCTCGACATCACGGCCTCCGATCACCTGTTCGGCGGCGAAGCAGCAATGCTGCGCGCCGCCATCGCGAGCCTGAATCGCCTCGGCTTCACAGCACGCGGTTCAATCGCCAGCAGCATCGATGCCGCCCATGCGCTCGCGAAATTCGGCGCGAAAACCGAAGCCATTGTGCCGGATGGTAAGATTGCCGAGGCCATCGCGCCGCTCCCGGTTTCGGCCCTCCGCATTCCGGATAAGACCGCCGCAACGCTCAAGCATCTCGGCCTGAAAACCGTCGGCCATTTGCTGCCGCTGCCGCGCGCGCCGCTGACGCAGCGCTTCGGCAGATTGCTGAACGAGCGGCTCGATCAGGCGCTGGGCCGCGCGGGCGAATCCTTTTCGCCGCTGCTGCCGCATGCGCCCTATCGCGCCAGCGCCACGCTCGCCGAGCCGATTTCTTCTCAGGAGCACATTCTGGCGCTGGCGAAGAAGCTCGCGACCGATCTCGCGCCCGTGCTCGAGCGTGAGGGCAAAGGCGCCCGCGCGTTGAGGCTCACCCTTTTTCGCGTGGATGGCGAAACGGGCGAGCTGGAGATTCGGCTTGCCAGGCCGTCGCGCGAAACCGCGCATATCGTAAAGCTGTTTTCGCTCAAGCTCGATGCGCTCGCGGAAGAATGCGATGCGGGCTTCGGATTCGAAGCGGCAAGGCTGGATGTCACCGCGGCGGATCGCATGGCCGCGTCGCAGGCCACCATTGCTGCCGATCCGGAAAGCGACAGCGAAGTAAAACTCTCGCTGCTGATCGATCATCTGGGAAGCCGCCTGGGTCTGGAGAATGTGCTCCGCGCTCATCCGCGCGACACGCACATTCCCGAACGCGCCTTTGTGATGAAACCGGCGGCGCAAGCCGTCTCATGGGATGAAGACGATGCGCCGATGCGGCCGCTTTTGATGCTGCCGTGTGCCGAACCGGCGGAAGTGACGGCCGTGGTGCCGGAGGGCCCGCCGCTACAGTTCCGCTGGCGCGGCGTGCGCTATTCCGTGACCAATGCCGAAGGGCCGGAGCGCATCCGCCCCGAATGGTGGCGCGACCCCGACAGCAAGACGCGCGACTACTACACGGTGGAGGACGAAGATGGCCGCCGGTTCTGGCTCTATCGCGACGGGCCTTATGGCGCAGACGCCAGATGGTTCGTGCATGGAGTCTATGCGTGAGCGACTACGCCGAACTCGCCGTCACCACCAATTTCTCTTTCCTGCGCGGCGCCAGCCATGCCGAGGAGCTGGTGGAACGCGCGGCCGAGCTCGGGCTCACCGGGATCGGTGTCGCCGACCGCAACAGCTTTGCCGGTGTGGTTCGCGCGCATCTCGCTGCGAAAGATTCAGGCGTGAAATTCTTCGTTGGCGTCCGCCTCGTCACTACAGACGGCTTCGAAACAATCGCCTATCCGACAAATCGCGAAGCCTATGGCCATCTGTGCAAACTTCTGACCCGCGGAAATCTCAAAGCGAAAAAAGGCGAATGCGAAATTTCTTTCTCGGATATTCTGGAATTTTCTGAAGGCCAGATCTTTATCGTCCTGCCACCGCGAAAACTTGAGCATATTGCTCCTCCCCCGTTTACGGGAGAGATGCTGAGCTTGAGCGTAGCGAGAGCGAAGCGGAGGGGGGAATTCCCAAGTAATGCCCTCTCCACCGCCTTCGGCGGTCCCCCTCCCCCGCTGCGCGGGGGAGGAACCTCGGCACAAAACTTTCCTCATTATCTCCGCCGCCTGCGTGACGCCGCGCCGGGGCGGGTTTATCTCGGTTCGACCGCCCTGTACGAGAACCGGGCGGCGAAGCGGCTGGCGAAACTGGCGGCGTTCGCGCGCGAGATGGGTGTCCCCCTCGTCGCCACCAATGATGTGCATTATCACGTGCCCGAGCGGCAGATGCTGCAGGACGTGCTCACCTGCATCCACGAGAAATGCACCATTGACGAAGCCGGCAAGCGGCTCGCATCAAACGCCGAACGTCATCTCAAATCACCGGAGGCGATGGCGCGGCTGTTCGCAAACTACCCGGACGCCATCGCCCGCACGATGGAAATCGCCGGCCGGCTGAACTTTTCGCTGGAGGAACTGAAATACGAATATCCCGACGAAGCGATCGGCGGCGGCGATCCGCAGGAAGCACTCGCACGTCTTGCCTGGGAAGGCGCGGCCAAGCGCTACCCGGAAGGAATTCCGGAGAAAGTGCAGAAGCTCATCGCGCACGAGCTCGCGCTGATCGATGAGTTGCACTACGCGCGCTATTTCCTGACCGTGTGGGACATTGTGGAATGGGCGAAGAACCAAGGCATTCTCTGCCAGGGCCGCGGCTCGGCAGCCAATTCCGCCGTCTGCTACATGCTTGGCGTCACCGCCGTGGATCCCATGCAGATGGATCTGCTGTTCGAGCGCTTCGTCTCCACCGAACGCAACGAACCGCCGGATATCGACGTCGATTTCGAGCATGAGCGGCGCGAAGAAGTGATCCAGCACATCTATGAGAAGTACGGCCGCCGCCGCGCCGGAATCACGGCAACAGTTATCTCCTACCGCAGCAAGAGTGCCATCCGCGATGTGGGCAAGGCGCTTGGCCTCTCCGAAGACATGGTGGGGCTGCTTTCCGGCAATCTCTTCAGCTGGGGCCGCAGCATGGAGGATGTGCGGGTGGCGGAAATAGGGCTCGATGCCGCCGATCCGCGGCTCGCCATGGCGCTCAGTCTGGCGCGCGAACTGTACGGCTTTCCGCGTCATCTGTCGCAGCATGTCGGCGGCTTCGTCATTACCCGCGGGCCGCTGGAGGAGATGGTGCCGATCGGCAATGCCGCGATGGAGGACCGAACCTTCATCGAATGGGACAAGGACGATATCGACGCCCTCGGCATCCTGAAGATCGACGTGCTGGCGCTTGGCATGCTGACGGCCATCGCCAAATCCTTCGGACTGCTGAAGCAGCATTATGGACTCGATCTCGATCTCGCGACTGTACCGCGGGAAGACACCGCCGTTTACGACATGCTGTGCGAAGCCGATTCCATTGGTGTGTTTCAGGTGGAGTCGCGGGCGCAGATGTCGATGCTGCCGCGGCTAAAACCGCGCGAGTTCTTCGACCTTGTTATCGAAGTAGCCATCGTGCGTCCCGGTCCCATTCAGGGAGACATGGTGCATCCGTACTTGCGCCGCCGCGAAGGCCTCGAAGAGGTCAGCTTCCCCACCAGGGAACTGGAAGAGGTGCTGAAGCCCACGCTTGGCGTGCCGCTGTTTCAGGAGCAGGCGATGAAGATCGCCATCGTGGCGGCGGGCTTCACCCCGGCGGAAGCCGACAAGCTCCGCCGCGCCATGGCCACCTTCAAGCGCAGCGGCACCATTCCGAAATTCCGCGAGAAATTCATCAATGGCATGATCGCGCGTGGCTACGAGCGGGAGTTCGCGGAACGCTGCTTCCACCAGATCGAAGGCTTTGCCGATTACGGCTTTCCCATGAGTCATGCGGCGAGCTTCGCGCAGCTGGTTTATGTCTCTGCCTGGATCAAGCGGCACTACCCGGATGTGTTCTGCGCCGCGATGCTGAATGCGCAGCCAATGGGCTTCTACGCGCCGGCGCAGCTGGTGCGGGACGCAGCCATGCACGGCGTAGAAGTCCGCGGCCCCGATGTGAACGCCAGCGAATGGGATTACACATTAGAGTCGCGAGAGTCGCACATAATCGATTCTCCTCCTCCTGGTGAGAAGACCGCAACCGAACCCGGCAAGTGGGGCGCGGATCGATGTGCCGTCCGTCTCGGATTTCGGCAAATCAAAGGCTTCCGCGAAGATGACGCCAAGGCGCTCGTTGCAGCGCGTAAACGCGGCTTCGACGGGGTGCGGCATCTGGCGCTCTCGGCCAATTTGCCCAGCGAATCGTTGTCGCGGTTGGCGGAAGCCGACTGCTTCCGCTCGCTGGGGCTGGACCGTCGTGAGGCGTTGTGGTGTGTGAAAGGGCTCGACGGCGGCGCGGAGAATACACGCATTGCTGTTCCGGAACTGCCGATTTTCAAAGAAGCCGATGCCGAAGTTTTGCGCCGCGAAGAGGAGGTGCGCCTGCCGCCGCTCTGTCTTGGCGAGCACATCGTGCAGGATTACATGAGCTTACAGATGTCGCTGAAAGCGCATCCGTTGTCGCTGTTGCGCCCGCGGATGCATGCGCGCGGCATCACACCGAATGCAAAAATTCTCAGTACGCCCGACGGCGCGCGGATCACCGTTGCCGGCCTCGTGCTGGTCCGTCAGCGGCCGGGAACGGCCAGCGGCGTGATTTTCGTGACGCTGGAAGATGAGGACGCGATTGCCAACATCATCGTCTGGCCGAAAGTATTCGAAACCTATCGCCGCACGCTGCTCGCCTCGCGCCTGCTGATGGTCACCGGCAAACTGCAGAAGCAGGGGATCGTCACACATATTGTGGCCGACAAGCTTGTCGATCTTTCCGGCGAGCTTTCTCTTCTTTCCGCAATCCACGGCGACAAATGCGAAGCGTTGGCG
>DATJGT010000018.1:0-28057 GCA_035494695.1 Rhizomicrobium sp.
GAAACAAGCTGTTGATGACTTTGGTCTCCTGCAGGCAGAGAGCGTCGGGTTTGTGGGTGCGAAGGAACTGGGTGACCAGGCTCAGCCGCAGCCGAACGGAATTGATGTTCCAGGTGGCGATCTTCATCAAGATTCGCAGGCCAGCCATGCAGCGGGTGAGCCCGAGCTGACCTGGAAAAATCCATTGTATTCCAACTGCTTAAAGGTGTGCATAGCAGCTATGAGAATCCATAAACTCTGAACAATTCCGCCATCATTCATTGAAACGAAATATCTTATCACTAGATAAGCCTTGTGGCTGGAGGTGTCCGGCCCGAATTCAGACGGCCCGAAATGACCCGGTGCCGATCGCAAGGAGAGGCAGTCATGACCCAAGTTTCCCTACATGCGCCCGAGCAGGGCTTTCACTTCAACGACATTGTCTTCGGTCTTTTGACCGCCGCCGTGACCGGTTTGGAAGGCCTTTTGACCCTCAGTCTGTTCGTTCATGGCTGATCTGGTTTCCCCGGCGCGCCGGAGGTTCGGCTCCCCCCGACCGGCGCGTGGGAAAGCGGCCAGCGGGCTTTCGGACCGGTTCCCAGCCCATCGAAGAGCCCCAGCTGGCTTCGTTCAACCCCCGCCCAGGCAATCATCGCCGCGTTGTCGGTGCAAAGCTTGGGCGGGGGTATTTTTGTCTGGAAGCCTTCCGCGGCGGCGGTTTTCGCAAGCGTAGCGCCGATTGCAGCGTTAGCGGCAACACCGCCGGCAACGACTAGCGCCGGACTCTCCACATTGGGAAAATCCGCACAGAACATGGCGAGCGCATGGCCCACGCGATCCGTCAGGCTCTCCACCACTGCGGCTTGAAACGAGGCGGCGAGGTCCGCACGACTTGCATCAGCAAAGCCGCGTTGGCGCACGATCTGGCGGACGGCCGTTTTGAGACCCGAAAACGAGAAGTCCGCGCCCTCGCGGCCCACCATCGGCCGCGGCAGAGCGAAAGCCTTCGGACTGCCTTGCGTTGCAAGCGCCTCAATCTTCGGTCCACCGGGATAGGGAAGCTCCAGTAGCTTCGCCACCTTGTCGAAGGCTTCGCCCGCGGCATCGTCGATCGTCGTCCCATAGAGCCGGAACTGGCCAACGCCTTCGACCGCGAGCAACTGGCAGTGACCGCCGGAGATCAGCAGCAGGAGATAGGGAAACTGGATGCCCTCAGTCATCCTCGCGGTCAGCGCATGCGCCTCAAGATGATTGACGGCGATAAGCGGTTTGTCCCACGCGAGCGCCAGGGCTTTCGCGGTGGTAAGTCCCACCATCACCCCGCCAATGAGTCCCGGGCCGGCGGTTGCGGCGACTGCGTCGAGGGTGGCGGGCTCGACCTGCGCCTTGTCCAGCGCCGTCTCGATGATGGTGTCCAGCGCCTCAACATGGGCCCGCGCTGCAATCTCGGGTACGACGCCCCCAAAGGGTGCATGCTCCTCAAGCTGGCTGAGCACCACATTCGACAGAATTTCGCCAGGCCCCGGCGCGCGGCCGCGTACCACCGCTGCGGCGGTTTCGTCGCAGCTGGTCTCGATGCCAAGAACGTGGAAAGCACGCAAAGCGTGTATCGCTCGTGTTAGGTTCTAGGGTGCTGTAGCGCGAATGTGGTGATGCCGCAAAATCCTTCAGCCCTCAGGATCGGCACGCGCGGCTCGAAGCTTGCGCTCGCTCAGGCCGGCATGGTGCGCGACGCGCTTCGCGCGCGAGGCGCTGATTGCGAACTGGTCACATTGAAAACAACCGGGGATCGCATTCAGGATCGCCCCCTCGCAGCGGCCGGCGGCAAAGGGTTGTTCGTCAAGGAACTCGAGGAGGCGCTGCTCGACCGCCGTATCGATCTCGCCGTGCATTCGATGAAGGATGTTCCGGTTGTCCTTCCGCCCCGCCTCTGCATCGCAGCCTTGCCGCCGCGTGAGGATGCACGGGACGCATTCCTTTCGCATAAGGCCCGCAGCCTCGCCGAGCTTCCGAAAGACGCCCGTGTAGGAACAAGTTCCGTGCGGCGGCAGGCGCAAGTCGCGCGCGTAAGACCCGATGTGGAGATCGTCTCGCTGCGCGGCAATGTCGACACCCGGCTTGCGAAGCTCGATGCAGGCGAGTTCGATGCGATTCTGCTCGCCTGCGCCGGGTTGGCGCGTCTCGGAGTGCTCGATCGCGCAACGGCGATTCTTTCCCTGCAGGAGTGGCTGCCAGCGCTGTCACAAGGCGCTATCGGAATTGAAACAAGAGCCGATGATGAGCATACGAATTCTGCTGTTCGTGTGCTCAATGATCTTTCTACAGCCGTGGCGCTGGCCTGCGAACGGGCGTTCCAGGCTGCGCTCGATGGCTCATGCCTCACACCGATAGGCGGTCATGCGACGTTCAGCGATGGTTGGTTGAAATTCCGCGGCGAGGTGATTGCGCCGGACGGCAGCGGCTTTGGCGACACCGGTCTCGAACAAACGCTCGGCGCCGATCCGGAACGCGAAGCGGCAGAGCTTGGGCGGGATGTCGGTCTCGCGCTCAAACCGCGCGTGCTTCAATGGCTCGTCCGATAATGCGCATCCTGATCACCCGGCCGTGGGAGGATGCGGAGCGCCTTGCGGAGCTGCTGCGCCAGCGCCGATATGAGCCGATTATCTCTCCGTTAATGGAGATTCGATTCCTGGATGGACCGGAGATTCCGCTCGATGGCGTTCAGGCGATTCTAGCGACCAGCGCAAACGGCGTTCGCGCGCTCGAGCGGCGCACCGCGCGCCGTGATGTGCCGATCTTTGCTGTTGGACCCCAAACGGCAGCTGCCGCACGCGCCGCGGGTTTCACGAGCATTAAAGACGCACAGGGCGATGCGCTTGCGCTTTCGGATGCCGTGCAAAAATGGGCAACTCCGGTCAAAGGCCCGCTCCTCCATGTCGCGGGGGAGCAGCGCGCTGGCGATCTTGCGACGCGACTCGCACGAGCAGGATTTCAGGTTCACGCAGAGGCGCTCTACAGAACCGTTTCTGCAGAATGTTTGTCAGAGGAGGCCACCGATGCGCTCCGGTCCGGCATGCTCGACGCGGCGATGCTCTTCTCGCCACGCAGCGCGCGGCTGTTCGCGCAGTGTGTCGCGCGCGAAGGTCTTGAACAATCGTGCGTGCATCTCGCAGCGCTCTGCATCAGTCAGGCCACGGCCGACGCAACAGTGCCGCTCGTGTTTGCTCGGATGTCCGTAGCGGCGAGACCAAACCTCGAAGCAATGCTCGCGCTTTTGGACGAAATGCAAAATTCCAGAAACGAACGCGTTGGTTCGCGCTAACTCAGTTCGCGCTATTGCCATCCGGGGCTGCAACGAACGCGTTCATCTGCGGATTATAGCGGTAGCGGAATGTGGTGACGTGCGGATGTCCTTTCGGATCCTTGTAGTCCAGCCGGCCAGCCAGCCAAAGCACGTATGTGCCGGAGCGGACGTTGGCCGCTTCTTCCGCCGTCAATGCGCGCGTGTTGGCGAAGAAGGTCAGATTGCCGCCCATGTTCGGGAACAGGATTCCCGTCGTGGCGAGCGGCCCCTTCTGAGACGGGATTTCGGGCGCAGAGGTGCTCGCAGCGCGAAGACTGCCGACCGTATTCGAGCGCAAATCGAGGGCAGGTGCCCGGCCGCTGTTGACGATATGCATCGTCGTGATCGGCTGGCCACCATTCGCAAACGCGACGGTCGTGATCTTGTCGGATCCGACCCAAGGCCGGTCGGCATTGGCAACGGGAGCTGCCGCCGTCGTCGAGGCCATCCTGCTGAGCCGGTCGGAAAACCCATTCAGGCGTAAGGTTAGGTATGTATCGACGGCAAGAATGACCAACCCCACGGCCAGAAGTGCGAGGAGAACCGGTTCGCCCGTCCATCGCTGCCCGCGCGGACGTGAGGACGGAGGCGGGACTGGTGGCATGTCGTCGCGCGATATGTGGGATGGATCGCCGCTCTCCGGGCCCAAGGTGGATGCCAGGGACGGACGCTCCCATTGGGGAAACTCTGAATGGTTGTCCTCCTGCGCGCCATCGTTGTCTTGCTGCGTCTGAATATCGTCGCTTGCCATCGGCTCTCGAGCTTCCTGGACTGGGACCTGGCCCGCCGGTGGCGCTTCCAGCGGACCCATCTCGGCTTGGCGAAGATCGGGCGCCGTATCCTCGGATACGCGACCTGCGGTCTCGTTCGCAAACAGCGGTTCGGCGATTGCACCCCGGCGCTTTTCGAGCCGGCGGCGCCTCCGCTCCTCCTTCTCAGGCTTGTCGGGCATTACGCACCCCATTCCTTCTGATAACGGGCGTTCAGTCTACGCGAACGGAGGACGCATTCAGGAGAATCCGGCGGCACTGTCAAGAATTCCAGAACGGCCGTGCTTCCCTGAACTTCTTCCAGTAGCCCACTGCGGCCTTCCCGGTGCGGGCGGCCCGCTCGAGCTGCCAGCCATAGGCGATGCCGGCGGCAAACGACAGATCGGCTCTGGAGGCGAGCGGTCCGCCATCCCCTTCCGACACAAGGGTTTCCAAGGTCTCTCGCGCCCTGACCACGTCGTTGAGCGCTCCGAGGACGTCCTGCATCCTGCTCAGACGTTTGAGGAATTTCCGCACCGCTCTCTCGCTATAGAGGGGAGCAAAGAATTCGGCGCTGTAGCGCAACTTCTTCAGGGTGATCCGTAATTTATGGCGTTGTTCGTCGGTGAGGACACGAAGTCCCCGCGCGTGCTTTTTGGCCTGGTCCAGCCGATACTCGAGCATGCGGCCAGCGACATCCTTTGCCGGCATCTCAAACGCAATCACGCCCTTGTTCGGGTGCGCGCGCGCAGTCGGGGCATCTGACGAGGCGCGCTGGTCGATCATCTCTCCGATTTCCCGCAGGAATGCTGAGAACGTTGGGCTCTGCACTTGCGTTACCGCATCTTCCCACGCGGTGCGACGGGCGGACTTCGCGCGCGCGCGGAGGACGTCGAAAGCCTCCTTCGCTCCATTTGCCGTTGCGGCTGGCTCGAACAGTTCGTCGAGGAATACGTCGAAATCCCGCGCCAGCGCCAAACGCTCTGATATCTGCTTTGCCCGGAGCTTGAGCGCTTCTGTCGTCGAATTGCGGAACTCACCGCCGAAGCAGGTAAGCGCGACGCGCAATCGCCGGAGGGCGACGCGCATTTGGTGCAGCCCCTCTACGTCGCGTGCATTCACAATTGCAGGGATATTCGCCGCGATGTGCCATTTGCATTGCAGGACGGTAAGGCGGAATGCATCCTCAGCGGTCGTGCCACGCGGCAACAACGCCCCCTTGGCTTTTGCCGGCTTTGGGGGCCTGCCGTTTGCCATCATCGAGCGCGTTACAAGCTGACCCGCGCGGAACGGATACGGTGCTACGCCACTTTGCTCATGGAGTGCGTTTTCGACGAGCTTCAATTCGAATTGCGGTCCCATTGTCATAAGGGCATCAGCGAGAACTGCTTGTGTCCGGCGACTGCATTTTCCATGGTTCATCATTGCGCATCAAATCTGAACAGATCAAAGACGGAACAGACGTGGATTGTCGCCAGGCCGAACAACTTCGGTCGCACAACGCCTCAGGGTGAGGGCAACCGGGCTATTGCTGCCACACGATAGAATGCCCGACCGCAAGCGGCTTCTGCGGGAATTGCGGTGGTCTTACACAGCGTCTCGGTTTCCAGCAGCAGGTCAAGCACCTGTAGCAATCTGTCTTTCTTCCAGCGTGAGAGCTGAGCCTTGAACGAAGCGGCCCGCGCAAAGTGAATCGCAGGTTTCATATTGCGGAGAATCGAGTCCACATCCCGATGATTCTGGCTTTGCACCGATAGCAGCCTTTGAAAGTGCGAGATGGCGGCTCTGAGGATTCCGATGGCCGTGGCGCCCTCGGACCACAGACGCTCCAGCGCCACGTCCAGGCGCCCAAGATCGCCCTCGCCGGCCGCATCGCACACCGCTTCGGCGCGTCCTTCGGTTTCGTCGCCCAATATGGCGCGAACATCCGCGAGTTCGGCTCGGTTGCCCGACCCGACGTAAAGCATCAGCTTCTCGATTTCTCGCCGTGCAACACCGCGATCGGAACCGAGCCGCGCCGCCGCATCGGCGAGCGCCTCGGCGCTGATCCCGATGCCCTCCGCTTTTAGGGTGCGCCGCAGGACATCTCCCAATCCCTGCGGAGTATCGGGATAACAGGGGATCGCGGCCGCATTCTTGGCATTCTCAAAGAGCTTGCGCAGAGAAGACGCCTTCGCGAGATCGCCGGATTCCGCCACGATCAGCGCATCGCCCCGCGGATCGTTCAGAAAATTTTTGAACAGGTTCGTGAGCGCATTGCCGGCGCTGCGCACCCGCACGACACGCCGCCCGCCCAGCATCGAAATGGCCGCGGCCTCATCGAACAGGCGGGCGTTGTCGGATGCCAATGCTGCCTCATCCAGTTCCGCAACGCGAAACGGGTCCCTGAGATCGGGCACGACAGATTTGGCTAGCGTATCCGCTCTCTCGCGCACGAGGCCCAGATCCGGGCCGAACACCAAAGCCGCTGCCAGATTCTCGGGCGGACGTGCAATATAGCGATCGGCTTCGGATGAGCTGATCTTCATTTTCCGGCGCCGGCGCGTTGCGAAAAATAGACCGCGAGCCTCAGGCGGAGCCGCTGCGAAATGTCTTCAGCCGTATGCGCCTGCGCGTCGTGCTGAGCGACAAGGGTGGCGTAGGGTGAGGCGACGACGTCGTACGCCGAAAGCGAACTCTCGGTTCCCCGCGTGATCACCTTCTGCGTCTTGCGATCCACGAGCTGGTATTCTGCCGTGAGAGTATAGTTGTAGCGGGTAATCTCGACTTCTTTCAGAAGCCCGATCGTCTGATTTTGAATCGCGATCGGCTCAGTTCGGTCGCGCAAGCTGACCTTGAGATCGTACACGGCCTGATTGGGTGTCGCGCTGGCCTGCAGATCGTCGATCAAGTCATTGCGCAATTCATACCCGACGCGCTCGAGCGTGATCGGCGGAATGTACATCGACCCGAAAATCGCCTGCCCGCCGGGACTGCCATCAATCTTTCCATACAGCGGATGAAAGCCGCAGCCGGTCAATGCACCCGCCACCGCAAGCGCGGCCATGTTGATCGCCAAACTGCGCATCACACCACCACATTTACAATTCGGTCGGGCACAACGATGACACGTCGCGGCGGCTTGCCGTCAAGCGCACGCGAGACGGTGTCCAGGCTTAGTGCGGCGGCCTCGGCGGATTCCTTATCGGTGCCGCGTGGCAGATCGACTGTGCCCCGAAGTTTTCCGTTCACCTGAACCGCAATTCTTATGTTTTCCGACCTGACCAGATCGGAGTCCGCTTTCGGCCACGGCGCGTCCACGACCAGCCCCTCGTGCCCGAGTGAGTGCCAGCAGGTTTCAGCCAAATGCGGCATCATCGGGCCGATGAGCAAGACCAGAATTTCCAGTGCCTCGCGCAGGACCGCGCCGGGAACCGATTTGTCCGCGACATTGATTGCGTTCGCCAACGTGTAAATCTGCGCGACGGCCCGATTGAATCGAAGCGCTTCGAGGTCTTCCGTTACGGCAGCGACGGCCCGGTGCGCGGACCGCCGCAATTCCAGCGACGCACCTTCCGCACTGTCCAGTCGCGAGCCCAGCGGCGGAAGATCGGCAGTCTCTGTGACCAGTCGGTGAATCCGCTGCACGAATCGCCAGCAGCCTTCAGCGCCCTCATTGCTCCATTCGATGTCACGTTCGGGCGGCGTGTCGGACAGCATGAACCAGCGGATCGTGTCAGCGCCGTAGGCATCGATGATCGCCTCGGGCGCGATGCCGTTCTTCTTTGATTTCGACATTGCCTCGGACCGGCCGACAGTCACTTCGACATCCATGCCCTTGAGGTACGCCTTGCCGCCGCGCTTCTCCACTTCATCAACTGCGAGCCACTGCCCGTCTTGTCCCTTGTAGGTCTCGTGGCACACCATGCCTTGGGTGAACAGACCCGCGAACGGTTCGTCTACATTCGTGTAGCCAAGCCGATGCAATCCGCGCGTGAAGAAGCGCGCGTAAAGCAAATGCAGAATGGCGTGCTCGATCCCGCCGATATATTGATCAACCGGGAGCCAATACTCCACGGCCTTGCGGCTGACAGGCCCCTCGCTGTGTGTGTCGCAGAAACGCGCGAAATACCACGCGGAATCGACGAACGTGTCGCACGTGTCCGTTTCGCGCTGCGCGGGTCTTCCGCATTGCGGGCAATCGACATGCTTCCAGCTCGAGTGGCTGTCGAGCGGATTGCCGGCGCCACGAAACTCGAGTTCATCAGGCAGCAGTACCGGAAGATCCGATTCTCGCACCGGGACAAAGCCGCACGTCACGCAGCGGACCATGGGGATCGGACAGCCCCACGGGCGTTGCCGTGAGACGAGCCAATCGCGCAGGCGATAATGCACCGCGCGCTCTCCTTTGCCGGCCGCCTCCAGCCGCCGCGCCACTTCGGCCTTTGCTGCCTCAACACTCATCCCGTCGAGGAAACGCGAATTGGCGAGCCGCCCCGGACCGATGTAAGCTTCGCGGCCGATACCAAAATTTGCCGCTGCCGCATCCTCGGGAACGACCACGGGCAATACGGGCAAATCGTATTTTCGCGCAAATTCCAGATCGCGCTGATCGTGGGCAGGACAACCGAAGATTGCACCGGTGCCGTAGGCCATCAGCACGAAATTCGCGACATAGACCGGCAACTTCCGATGCGGATCGAATGGATGCGCCGCGGTCAGTCCGGTGTCATAACCTTCCTTTTCCGCCGTCTCGATCGCCTCTTCCGCCGTTCCGACCCGCCGGCATTCGGCGACAAAGGCGGCGAGCCGCTCATTCTGGTTTGCCAGTCGCTCCGCTAGAGGATGGTCGGGAGAAAGCGCGACGAAACTTGCGCCAAACAGCGTGTCCGGACGCGTCGAAAACACATCAACCGTTTCGCCATCCGAGAGATCGAATGAGAAGCGCAGCCCTTCTGAGCGGCCAATCCAGTTCTTCTGCATCAGGCGGACCTTTTCCGGCCAGCGCTCCAACCGATCGAGGGCCGTCAGCAGATCGTCCGCATAATCGGTAATTTTGAAGAACCATTGTGAGAGCTTTCGCCGCTCAACCGGTGCCCCCGATCGCCAACCCTTGCCTTCGATCACCTGCTCGTTCGCCAGAACCGTGCCGTCAACCGGATCCCAGTTCACATTCGCCTCGGCGCGGTAAACCAAACCAGCCTTGTAGAATTCGATGAACAGCCTTTGCTGATGCTTGTAGTAATCCGGATCGCAGGTTGCGAATTCCCGCGACCAATCGATCGCAAGCCCCATGCGCTTTAGCTCCTCGCGCATCGCAGCGATGTTGGCGTAGGTCCACTCGCGGGGATTGACGCCTTTTTCGCGCGCGGCGTTCTCGGCCGGGAGTCCAAATGCGTCCCAGCCCATGGGATGCAGGACATTGTAACCCTGTGCCCGGCGAAAGCGCGCGAGCACATCGCCCATGGTATAGTTGCGGACGTGCCCCATGTGGATGCGCCCGGATGGGTAAGGAAACATCTCGAGCACGTAGCATTTCGGCTTGGTCGAATCGTTCGATGTGACGAAACACTGCCGCTCGGCCCATACGGCTTGCCAGTGCTTCTCCGATTCTCTGGCGTTATAGCGCGCCATACATTCAGTCCTCGCACGCCGCCAGCTCATGCGCTGAGCCCGGCGTGCGATGAGGCTTACAGCGCCTTGTCCTTAAGTTCCACCGCTGGCGAGCCGCAGTTCCCGAGCCCGCGCAAGGATGGCATCCTCCAGCTTGTTCGCCGTCTCCGGACTTACCTGCGCGTCAGCCCAGCCTTCGCCCGAGCGGCTTTGCCGGAAGACCGCCACCTTGAGCCCGTCCGCCCGAAGCCGCCGATCCAGGATATAGACCGTTACCCGCATGCGTTCGTTAGGAGCCGAAGGAGACGCGTACCAATCCGTGATGATCACGCCGCCGAATGGATCGGCCGACTGCAGGGGCATGAAAGACAATGTGTCGAGGCTCGCGTGCCAGAGGTAGGAGTTCACCCCGAGGGTGACTTTGCCGCTCGTCGACGTAATAGCGGCCGCGCTGGCCGGGCTTTCCACCGTATCGACCACATTGTCCGAGCCACCACAGGCCGCGAGCAGCAAGGCTCCGAACAGGACGACCAATCTACGCATCTGTCTCTCTTTGCCGAGGTTGTGGCGCGCGAGGCACACCATCTCCTCCCCCCGCGCGGCTTATACTGGCGCGGCGGTACTCGCGCAACGGCGGGAGCCGGCAAGCCTCTATGCTTGCTCCGGCATTGGACGGTTATTGGGGGATTGAATGAGGGGTTGGGCGCGCGTCGCGCTCTTGTGGGGATTGGCGGCTTTGACAATTGCGGAACGTTGCATGGCGGCGGACGAGGACGTGAAACCCTGGATCCCGACGCCGAGCGTAGCTCTGGGGAATTCGCTGCTTTCGATCGTCGCAGACGGCTACGGAGCGGGATATATTGAAAGCCAGCCGGGCGGTGTCGAGCGCGATGGTCTTACCGGAGCGCTCCTCGTTCAACCTGAGCTAGGATATCCATTTCAGAACGGCTGGATTCTCGGGGTGCGGACGGCCTTTCTGGTCCATCATGACCGCCTCTCTGGTGACAACTACGGCAACGACGTCGTCGAAAAGGCTTACCTCTATCTGGAAACCGCATACGGCCGAATCGAAGCGGGCCAGCAGGACGGCGCGGCCTACAAGCTGGAGGCTACTGGCCCGCTGGTGACGGGACCACCAGCCATCGACGATGCCAATGTGACGTTCTATATCGATCCCGGCACGGGAAAGGCTTTCACCAACATCTTTCCCGTGCGCACCGGTGTGTTCGCCACCTCGAATGCCGCGAAGGTCTCCTATTATTCGCCGCGCAGCGTCGATCTTCAGGTCGGCCTTTCCTTCACGCCGAGCGAGACGAAGGGTTTCCCGTTCCTGTCACATTCAGATTCGCATCAGAACGTCCAGCGAAACATTACCGAAGCCGGCGCCAATTATGTCCGTGGATTCGGTCAGATCATGCTGCATGCCTATGCCGGGCTTGCGTTCGGGTTGGTCGAGAACCGCACGCCCGGACACCGGAACGCGTTGGACTGGGCGTTAGGAGGTCAGGTCGATTACAATCTCAATTGGGGATTGCTGTCGTTCGGCGGTGCTTATCGGCAATCGCGCGGATACACGTTCGATATCGATGAGAGTCTTTCACACGGCGATACGGACGCCGTGCATTTGACAGCACGACTTACAAAGGGGCCGTGGGAGTTCGGTTTCGAGTACTCGGCTGCAGACGCCGCTGCCGCAGCGCAGGCAGGATTGCCAGATCTGAGCGAGCGAGGGTACGAGCCGCAGATCGGCTACACCTTTAATCCCAATCTGCAGCTTTCGCTCGGCTACCAGCACCTTGATTACCAACGCAACATTGGATCGTTCTACAACGGGAAGCCGGAACTCTCCCTGAACGCGGGCTTTCTCTATTTTGAGTTCAAGGTTTAAGCGCCCCGATGGCCGCAATGCCGGCGAATGCGCTGCCAAGAGAAGCAGCGCATTGAGCCGTAATACCACCCAGCGCGTACACCGGCAGGGGTGCCTGATGCGCAATCAGGCGAGCGCGAACCGCGCCCAACTTGCGCCGCTCGGGATGGCTTTCAGTCACGAACACGGGCGCGAGAAACGTGGCGCCGGCGCGTACGCTCCGTGCGATACCGCAGGAGCGAAGCGAGTGAGCTGCTGTCGTAATCAGCCAATTGGGGCGGCGGGCGCGCCAATGGACTGCTTCGCGAGCGCGACCTTCTGAGAAATGTACGCCGGCTGCACGCACGCCGTCAGCCAGGACTGGGTCGTTGGCGATCAGCAGCTTCAGGCCGCGAGATCGGACGATGGGACGCAAGGCCTTTGCGATCTTCGTGCGGTGCGAAGTCTGTCGCGCGCGCACGATGATGAGACTGCCGCGTGGCAGCTCTTTTGCCGCCGCGATCGGGTCGGGCAGGCGCTCATCGTCGATCAGCAGGACGAGCGGCGGCAAACGCACGCGCCTGCGATTGAGCCTTTGCGCTGCTCTTGCTAGCTTCATGCGACCGAGCCTATCCACATGTCCTCCGAACACTTGCAACCATCGACGACGGCACTTGCCGATGTCCTTGCCTGCATCGGGGCCGCCCGCGCAGCGGCCATCGCTCCCGCATCTTCTACCACGCTGGTCGCCGTCACCAAGGGCCACGACGCGGATCGCATTCGGCCGGTTCTGGAGGCGAGACATAGGGTCTTCGGCGAAAATCGCGTTCAGGAGGCGAGTGCAAAATGGCCCGCGCTCAGGCGCGAATTCAGCAATCTGGAGCTGCATCTGATCGGGCCTTTGCAGACAAACAAGGTACGTGAAGCGGTTCGATTGTTCGATGTCATCCAGACGCTGGACCGTCCAAGACTCGCGCATGCACTGGCGAACGAGTTCGCACATATCGGGAAAGCGCTGCCGATTTTTATCCAGGTCAACACGGGTGAGGAGCCGCAGAAAGCAGGTGTTTCGCCGCCCGGGGCATCGGCCTTCATCGCTCTTTGTCGAGACGATCTGAAGCTGCCAATCAAAGGATTGATGTGCATTCCGCCGGCGGAGGAATCGCCCGCACCGCACTTTGCGCTGTTGCAGAAGGTTGCGAAGGCGCACGGGATCCCGTGGCTCAGCATGGGAATGAGCGCGGATTTCGAGACTGCGGTTAAATTCGGCGCCACGCATGTGCGCGTCGGCACTGCCATTTTCGGCGAGCGACCCAAGTGACTAGAGCAGGTGTCCGGACTTTATCTTCGTTTCCAGATACTCGCGGTTGTGCGGGTTTCCGGGAAACCGATGTGGCATACGTTCGATTACGGTGATTCCTGCTGCGTTGAGCGCGTCCACCTTGGCCGGATTGTTTGTAAGGAGGCGCACCGATCGATAACCCAGCAGTAAGAGCATTTTGGCACCGATGGCATAAACCCGCTCGTCCGCCTCGAAGCCAAGCCTTTCGTTCGCTTCCATCGTATCGAAACCCTGATCCTGCAAACGATAGGAGCGTAACTTGTTGACAAGCCCTATCCCTCGTCCTTCCTGCGCGAGATAGAGGATGATTCCTCCGCCGGCGGCGGATATTGTTTCAACGGCGCCACGCAGCTGCGCGCCGCAATCGCATTTGAGCGATGCGAGGAGATCGCCGGTAAGGCATTCTGAATGCAGGCGCGTCAGAACCGGTGCGCTTGGCGAGGGCGCATTGATAATGATCGCGAAGTGCTCGGGTCCTCCGTCTTTCGCGCGAAAGGCCGCGAGTTCCGTTTTTTCCGCTCCGGCGAGGGGCACACGCGCGCGTGTCACCAACTCCAGCGTGTCGACCGAAGCTTGGTCATAGGAGAAAATATCTCCTAATGAGATGGACAGAACGCCGGCTGGTACTTCCTCGATTTGCCTGACAATGGTCGCCGGAATGAGTCCGGCGAGTTTTGCGAGCTTGACGGAGCCAGCGTACGCCGCCGGCAGGTTTTCTCGCAATGGCGTGAATGGCCCCTTCATCGGCTCAGCAAGGTCGAAAGTCGGGTCGGCTATCGCACGCAAGTGCTCCACCGTCGCGTGGGCGTCGATCGGGATGGCCACCACGTCCGGTGTGTAAAGACGAATCTTCAGTGTCTGCGCGCGGGAATGAGTGAGGACAAGCGTGGAGCCATGCTTCACATCCGCGAGAGGACCTTCGCTCAGCGTCTCGACCGCGAGCATAAAGACTCTACTGTATCCGTCTGTAATAACGACCGGGGAACCTTGGCGGAGTGCCATGACGGCTCGATTGACCTTTTCGACTGTAGATCCGGATCGCCCGACGCGGGACGATGGTGGCGAGTTCTGCCTGGACGAGCGGGCCATGGTTTCCACATACACTGGGGGAGGATTTGGGGGTAGACTCGGCCGCAGGCGAGGCGCCGGCTGTTTGGGAACGTGAACATGGCAAGTGCCAAACGAGTACTGTTGGTGGACGATGACGAACTTCTGAGATCGTCGCTGGCGGAGCAATTGTTGGCCGAAGGCGAGTATGCGCCGGTCGAAGCCTCCAGTTGTGCCGATGGGAAGGCCCGCGCCCTTGAGGGCCTGTACGAATTCATGATTCTGGACGTCGGCCTGCCCGATGGCGACGGCCGCAAGCTCTGTCGCGAATTGCGCGATTCGGGCGTGACCTGCCCGATCATTCTGCTCACGGCCAGGGACAGTGATGCAGACACCATCGAAGGCCTGCAGTCCGGTGCAAACGACTACGTCACAAAGCCCTTCCGTTTTGCGGTGTTGATGGCACGTGCCCACGCGCATTTGCGAAGTCACGAACAAAGCGAGGAGGCGGTTTACCGGATCGGGCCGTATACCTTCAGACCTAGCGCCAAGGTTCTGCTCGATGCCGGCGGCAAGAAAATCCGCCTGACGGAGAAAGAAACGAATATCCTCAAATTTCTCTACCGCTCAGGCGAGACCGTTGGACGCGAAACGCTGCTCCATGAAGTGTGGGGCTACAATCCGGCCGTCACCACGCATACCTTGGAAACGCACATTTATCGCCTGCGGCAAAAGATCGAGAACAATCCGGGCCAAGCGCAAATTCTGGTGACAGAGTCGGGCGGTTATAGGCTGGTCGCCTGACCGCCGCAAATTTTCGTCGCTAGTTTGTTCCCGTGCGCGCCGCTCACCCGGCACTTGCGGAATGAGCGTGCTGTGCACACTACTGGGAACACCCTATTTGTGGTCGAACCACGACCGGCCTGGAGAATGCCATGTCAGATCAAACGAAATCTTTGCTGTTCGGCGCGGTGGTCGCGGCACTCTTGATCCTGCCGGCCGCGGCGGAGGACTGGGTGACCTGGCCCCAGAAGACCTTCAGCGCCGATACCCTGAAGGTGGACGATTTCGTCGGCACGCTAAATGTCTCTGTCGCCGGCAAAGGTGGGCCGATGACGATCAAGGTATCAGGGACGCGCGAGCGAACGAAGCAGGTCGAGGTTCGCTCGGCAGGCAATTACGTCATGATCGAAGGCCAGAATACCGAGTCGGTTTGGGATTGGCACAAATGGTTTAACTTCTCGGAATACGGCAAATCGAAACCAGATCAGCTGGTCGTGCAGGTGAGCGTCCCGCGCGGGGCCTCGATCAGCATCGATGATATGGTCGGCAAGGCGAACATTGGAGACACCATGGGGCCGTTGAAATTCGAGGCGTCCGCGACGCAGTCGAAGATCGGCAAGGTCTCGAGCGCAAAGATTTCGCTGGCCGGGACGGGGCGCATCGATGTGGCGGCCGTTTCAGGCCCGCTTGATCTCGATATTGCCGGCTCAGGCAAGGTGAATGTCGGGCCGACACAAAGCGTGAAGGCGGACATCGCCGGCGCGGGCGACACGGCTTTGGGGCCGATCGCGCAGGGTCTCGATGTCGATATTGCCGGTTCGGGAGATATTTCCGCCTCCCGCGTCAACGGCCCGGTGAAGGTCGATATTGCGGGTTCAGGTTCTGTCAATATTGCCGATGGCGTCGCCAATCCGCTGCACGTCGACATCATGGGTTCGGGGAGCTTTACGTTCGGCGGCCTGGCAGTCGATCCCCATGTAAGCTCGTTCGGCTCCGGCAGCGTGAAGATCAAGGCGTACAAGGGGAAAATGTCGAGCGATGGCATGGCGAGCGTTGAAGTCGGTTCGCCGGAAATGCCGATGATGCCGCATCCGGCCTCGCCGCCACGGCCGCCCAAACCGCCGGCACCGCATTATGGCGACGATGATGACGGTGACGAATAGCTACTAACTTACTCGTGCCTGAGCGCTTCGATGGGATCGAGACGGGCCGCGCGGCGCGCCGGGAAATAGCCGAAGCCAACGCCAACGGCGGCCGAGAAAGCGAACGCCAGCGCGACGATCTCCGGCCGGAAGACAAACGGCAGCTTCAGTGCCGCTGCCGCCGCGGCCGATCCGAGGAGACCCAGCGCAATTCCGATCGCACCGCCGAGCGCGCTCATTACCACGGCTTCGATCAGAAACTGAAGCAGTACGTCGCGCTCGCGCGCACCTATCGCCAGCCGGATGCCAATCTCGCGCGCGCGCTCGGTCACACTGACCAGCATGATGTTCATGATGCCAATGCCGCCGACAAGCAGGCTCACCGCGGCGACAGCAGAAAGAAATGCGGTGAGAACCGCGGTGGTCGATTCCACCATGCGCGTGACTTCCTGCATATCGTTGACCTGGAAGTCGTCTGCGGCTCCAGCCATGACGTGCCGGCGCTCGCGGAGCAGCCGCGCGATATCCGCTTTTGCACGCGCGGTGTCGGAAGCCTGCGTAACGGAAATCCAGATCATGTTGACGTCGTTGTTGCCGGCGAGCCGCCGCTGCACGGTCTTCAGCGGCATGACGACGTAATCGTCCTGGTCCTGGCCGAACGTAGATTGTCCCTTTGGCGCCAGGACCCCAATTACATCACAGGAGATTTTGTCGATCCGCACGCGCGAACCGATCGGGTCGCCGGCCCCAAACAGCTCCTGGCGCACGGTTTCGCCCAGAACGCAGACCGATTTTCCGGCACGGTCCTCCGCAACGGTGAAGCCGCGGCCGAGCGCGATGCCCCAATCCCGCGCAGCAAAGAATTCGTTCGTGGCGCCCGTCACCTGAGTCGTTCGGTTGTGATTTCCGAGCACGGCCACCGCCGAACGCGAGACCGCGGGCGCGATCGCCGCAAGGCCGGTCACATCGCGCGCGATGGCGTTGGCATCATCGACACTGAACGGAGTGGCGGCAATCAGTGTGCCAGGCCTCCGCTGCCCCGGCGTGACAATCAGAAGATTGCGTCCCATGGACGCGATATCGGATGTGACGCTTTTCGTTGCCCCGGAACCGAGCGTCACCATGGCGATTACCGCACCCACGCCAATGACGATGCCCAAGGTTGTGAGTCCGGCCCGCAGCAGATTGTTGCGGATCTCCCGAAGCGCCAGCAGGAGTGCGTTTGCAATCATGCCGCCTGCCGAAGCATGTCCGATGCGATGTACCCGTCGTGAAACCGAACGTGCCGCCTTGCGTAGGTGGCAATCTCCTCCTCATGAGTGACGAGCACGATCGTGATTCCTTGTTCCTCGTTCAGCGATCGCAGAAGTGACATGATTTCATGACTCTTGGCACTGTCCAGGTTGCCGGTCGGCTCGTCTGCAAATATCACCGAGGGTGCGCTGACGAGCGCGCGCGCGATTGCCACGCGCTGCTGCTGACCACCGGACAGCTCAGCCGCGCTATGATGCGCCCGATTAGAGAGTCCAACCTGCTCAAGACAATCAAGCGCGCGGCCGCGGCGTTCGGGCTTCGAGACTCCGCGATAGACAAGTGGCAGTTCGAGATTTTCAAGCGCGGTTGTGCGCTTCAGTAGGTTGAACCCCTGAAACACGAAACCTATGTAATAGCGCCGCAACAATGCGCGTTGGTCTCTGGATAGAGAGCCAACATCGGTTCCGCGAAAATGATAGTTTCCGCTCGTCGGAGTATCGAGGCATCCCAGGATGTTCATGGCCGTTGATTTTCCCGATCCGGACGGCCCCATGATCGCCACGAATTCACCCGATGCGATCGAGAGATTGATGCCGGCCAGCGCCTCAACGGCAGCCTCGCCTGTCCCATAAACTTTTGCGACGTTCTCGAGCCGGATGAGCGGCTGCGTCATTCTCCGCCGCCCTTCGGGCTCTTGAGTTCCGTGGCCAACTGGTCGCCGGCGGCAATCTCTCCGGACAGCACCTGAGTATAACGGCCGTCGGTTGAACCAAGCTTGAGATCGCGCGCTTTCAGCGAGTTGCCGGACACGACCCATACGCGGCCGGCGCCGGTCCCCGACGGCGCGGGACTGGCGGAGGCGGCAATCTGGGCCGGCGGCACGAAGCGCAAGGCACTGTTTGGGGCCAGAAGCGCGTTGCCCACGCGCGCCGCCGTGATTTGTGCGGTTGCCGTCATCCCTGGCTTGAGCAGTCCGTCTGCGTTGGAAACGAGCAAGACCCCTTGATACGTCACCACTCCCTGGACCGTCTTCGGGGCGCTGTGGATCGAAACCAGCTTTGCGTCGAAGGTGCGCCCGGGATAGGCATCGACCGTGAAAGTCGCGGTCTGTCCGGGATGCACCTGGCCGACGTCCGCCTCGTCGATATCGACATCGAGTTCCATCTGCGAAAGATCGCTGGCGAGCGTGAAGAGAACCGGCGTTTGCATCGCGGCCACGACCGTCTGTCCCCGCGAGACCTTGCGATCGAGCACCACGCCGTCTATCGGCGAAAAGATCGTTGCCTTCGACAGCAACGTTTCGTCGGCCTTCACCTGTGCAGATGCCAGGTCGGCATTCGCGCGGGCGCGAAGCAGATTCGCCCTGGCGTTGTCCAAGTCCTGTTTCGACATGGCGTTGCTTTTGGCGAGCGCGACGTCGCGCGGATAGGTCTGCTCCTCTTGCGCCAGTGTGGCGCGAGCCTGCGCAAATGTTGCTCTTGCCTGCGCGAGCTGTGCATCGAGCTGCTCCGTGTTTAATCGCGCGAGTTTTTGCCCTTTCCGGACATGATCGTTGAAATCGACATAGAGATCTTCGATCCGTCCCGATATCTCCGCGCCGACATCGACCTGATCGCGCGGCGCCAGCGTGCCCGTTGCGCTCACAATGACAGAGAGCGGACCTCGCATGACTGGCTGCATAATGAACTGAGCGCCGGGATTGCGCGAAAAGAAAATCATTGCTCCGACAACGAGCACCGCTGCAACCATGCCCGCGGCCCACCAGAAGCGGCCGGTGAAGCGCCGCACATGGCCTGAGAGTCCGAGCCGCCCGGCCAAATCGGGATCCGGCGCGACATCAGAGCGCGGCGTCGCATCGTTCATGAAAAAGTCCAGCCGAGATCGGATGTTATCTCTGCATTACCGCGAGCGCCGTCAAGGTCTTGGAGCATTGTGACCGTTGAGCCTGGCCCGCGCGGCGTTCCGCGCTGACGAAAAATCAGTTAAGCTCTGTCCAACTGGATATTCAGGAGATGTTCCATGGCAGACGCATACATCGTGTCAGCGGCCCGCTCAGCCGGCGGAAGGAAGGGCGGCCGACTCGCAGGCTGGCATCCGGCGGATATGGCAGCGGAGGTTCTCAACGCTCTCGTCGACCGGGTGGGCTGCGATCCCGCGCTCGTCGAGGACGTGATCATGGGCTGCGTAATGCAGGTGGGCGAGCAGGCGGTGAATATTGCCCGCAACGCGGTGCTGGCATCCAAATTCCCGGAAAGCGTTCCGGCCACGAGTGTCGATCGCCAATGCGGCTCTTCCCAACAGGCCCTTCATTTCGCGGCGCAGGCGGTAATGGCCGGAAGTCAGGATGTGGTGATTGCGGCAGGCGTGGAAAGCATGACACGCGTGCCCATGGGGTTGTCCGCATCGCTTCCGGCAAAGAACGGGTTCGGGTTTTACAAGAGCCCGCGTATCGAAGCGCGCTATCCCGGTATCCAGTTCAGTCAGTTCATGGGCGCGGAGATGATGGCGAAGAAATACGACATCTCAAAGGAAGAACTGGATCAATACGCCTATGACAGCCACAAGAAAGCAATTGCCGCGACGGAGGCCGGTGCATTCCAGGGCGAGATCGTGCCGCTCGAAATTATGCTGCCGGACGGCACAAAAGAGATGCATACCGTCGATGAAGGCATCCGGTTCGATGTCAGTCTCGAGGGAATTCGCAGCGTGAAGCTGTTGGCCGAAGACGGCCGCGTGACCGCCGCAACTTCGTCACAGATTTGCGACGGCGCTTCTGGGGTGATGATCGCAAGCGAGGCGGGCCTGAAGGCGCTTGACGTGAAGCCGCTCGCGCGCATCGTGCATCTGACGGTGATCGGGCACGATCCCGTCATCATGCTGGAAGCGCCAATTCCGGCGACGAAGCGCGCTCTCAAGAAGGCCGATCTGAAACTCGGCGATATCGATCTTTATGAAGTCAATGAGGCATTCGCGCCGGTTCCGGTCGCATGGACACGCGAACTGGGGGCCGATCCCGAGAAGCTGAACGTCAACGGCGGCGCAATTGCACTTGGTCATCCGCTCGGCGCCTCCGGCACGAAGCTGATGGCCACACTCGTCAACGCGCTGCAGAAGCGGGATAAGAGGTACGGTCTTCAGACGATGTGCGAGGGCGGCGGGCTCGCCAATGTGACAATCGTCGAGCGGCTGTAGGGATTTTCCAATGGCTGCCGATTCGATCCGGATTCCGGACGAGGTCGCATGGAATCTCGTCGATCCTGCGGCGTACGCGGACACGCGCATCCACCAAGCCTACAAATGGTTGCGCGCGAATAACCCGCTCGGGCGCGCGGAGCTTGAGCCGTACGATCCGTTCTGGGTGGTGACGAAGCACGCCGATATCCTCGAAGTCGGCCGAAATAATGCGCTGTTCCATAACGGCGACCGGCAGACGACTCTCACCACGAAAGAGGGCGATGCGAAAGTTCGGCAACTCACAGGGGGAAGTCCCCATCTCGTGCGAACACTTGTGCAAATGGATGCACCGGATCACCCAAAATATCGCGCGCTCACCCAAGCCTGGTTCATGCCGAACAACGTCAAGGGACTCGAGGAACGGATTCGCCGCATCGCAAAGGTAGCGGTCGAGAAGATGCTGGAGAAGAATGGCGAGTGCGATTTCGTGCGCGACGTCGCCGTCGGATATCCGCTCCACGTCATCATGGAAATTCTTGGTGTCCCGCCGGAAGACGAACCCCGCATGCTCATGCTGACGCAAGAGCTATTCGGCTCGACAGATCCCGATCTGGGGCGCAAGACCGACGAGCCCATGGACAGCGCCAAGGCCACGGAGCTGATCCAGAAGGTGTTGCTCGACTTCTATAACTACTTCGCCAAGATCACGGCGGATCGCCGAGCCAATCCGCGCGATGATCTGGCAAGCGTCATTGCAAATGGAAAAATCGATGGCGATCCGATCTCCGAATTTGAAGCGCTGTCGTATTACGTGATCGTAGCGACAGCGGGTCACGACACGACATCTTCTTCGACCGCCGGCGCGGTGTGGGCACTGTGTGAGAATCCGTCCGAATTCACGAAGGTGAGTGCCAACCCTGCGTTAATTCCTGGCCTTGTCGATGAAGCTGTTCGGTGGACGACGCCGGTCAAGCACTTCATGCGCTCCGCAACCGCAGACGCAGAGCTGCGCGGACGAACGATCGCAAAAGGCGATTGGCTGATGCTTTGCTACGCCTCAGGCAATCGCGATGAGGACGTGTTCGAAGATCCGTATGTCTTTCGCGCCGACCGCCACCCAAACCGCCACATCTCCTTCGGTTACGGCGCGCATCTTTGTCTGGGTCAGCATCTCGCCAAAATGGAAATGCGGATTCTGTTCGAGGAACTGCTCCCGCGGCTGAAATCCGTCGAATTCACTGGCGAGCCGCAACTCTCGCAGGCCGTCTTCGTCAACGGTCCCAAGCGTCTGCCGATCCGTTTTGAGATGGCTTAAGAAGAACGGCCCGGTCTGAACCGGGCCGTAGCACGAGCCATGGTCAACGTCAGTCGACGATCGAAACGACCTTGCGGCTTTGCGGTTCGACGAACACGACCTTGCCGTTCCAGTCGAAATACTCGTAGTTGCGCACTTCGGGCACCTCGCCGACTAGGGTCTCGGGGACCGGAGCCAAGGTCACGTCCGTAGGAACGACCGCGCCAACAGCGAGTGTCTCCCTGACCTTTACCGGCCTCAGGCGTTCTTTCACGACATAGTTCTTGATGATCGTGCGGTGCGCCGGCTCGATCGTGAGCGTTGCGTCTTGGGCCATGGCATAGCCGCTGGCCAAGAGGGCCGCCGCCGCGCCAGCTATCAAAAGATGTTTCATTAGAGATGCTCCACGCGTATTTGTGCCGCCTTCGGTAGGCATAAACGAAGCTGCAGCCGCCTCGTTCCTTAGCCGACGGACTAGTTAGCTGACGCGGCGCAATTGGGTCTGGCGGAGAGATTCGCCTTCTCTCGCCAAGTGCTCATAGCTTGCCGCAAGCCGTAACAGAACGATTCGATTGTCATCGTCCCGCACATCGTCAGCGATGGTTCTCAGTTCCTCTGCCCGGTCGACATATTTGCGCAACCGCTCAGCGGGCGTTCCAGCCTTGAGTGGAGTTATAAGTTCAGAGATACGCATCATTGGCCCATCCTCCGCGCGGTTCGCAAACGCAGGATCAGCCAACAAGTTCCCGAAAGCGCAAGGCTCGGTCTAGGCGCGCCCCAAGCCTCAGTCAATCAACAGCGTGGCCTTTCCCGGCAGGAGATCCTCGGCACCACGACAGACAGCCTTGGCCAAGCCCGGCGCAACGGCCAATACCTGCCCTGCGTAGAATCGGACGAGGCCCGTCCTTCCCTGCGATTCTTCTGGATACGCAGCGCTTGCGAGCGCGGCCTTGGCCAACATCCAACCGCCCACCGTGTCGCCGAGCAGCTTGAGATATGTGGTGGCGCCGGCCAGCGCGTCGGTCGAGCCGCGGTTGAGGATCAGCCAATCCGTGGCACGCTCGGTTGCGGCCATCGCGTCGCGCAAGTGCGCGGCAACATCCTTGTCCAGATCGGACAGGATGGCGCGCATTTCGGTGAGCAGCGCACGGACGGGTTCGCCGCGGGCGAGCGGGAGCTTGCGGCCGACCAAATCCATCGCCTGAATGCCGTTGGTGCCTTCGTAGATCGGGGCGATGCGCGCATCGCGATAGAATTGCGCCGCGCCCGCTTCCTCGATGAATCCGGCGCCGCCATGTACCTGAATGCCGAGCGAAGCGACCTCCACGCCCACATCGGTGGACCACGCCTTCGCCACTGGCACCAGCAATTCCTCACGCAGCCTGGCGCGCTCGCGTTCTTCCGCGCTCGCCGCATGCTCCGCCAGATCGGCGGCCACGGCGGTGGAGAAGCAGATGGCGCGCGCGGCTTCCGTCTTCGCCTTCATCAGCAGCAGCATGCGCCGCACATCCGGCAGGTCGATGAGTCGCGCTGGCGAATCGTCGCTCCATGCGCTGCGGCCCTGCCGCCGCTCCAGCGCATAATCGCGCGCTTGCTGATAGGCACGTTCCGCAATGCCCACGCCCTGCGTGCCCACATTGAGGCGCGCGGCGTTCATCATCACGAACATCAGCGCGAGTCCCTGATGCGGCGCGCCCACCAGCTCCGCTTCCGCGCCTTCGTAACTCATCACGCAGGTGGGCGAGGCATGAATGCCGAGCTTGAGCTCGATGGAGAGGGGCTTAAGCGAATTGGCGACACCGGGTTTGCCGTTTTCATCCGGCAGCCGCTTCGGCACCAGGAACAGCGAGATGCCTTTCGTGCCTTCCGGTGCATCCGGCAATCGCGCCAGCACCAGATGCACGATGTTCTCCGCGCAATCGTGATCGCCCCAGGTGATGAAGATCTTCTGGCCGGTGACACGATATTTGTCACCGTCTGGTTCGGCACGCGTGCGGATCAACGCGAGATCGGAGCCGGCCTGCGCCTCGGTCAAGTTCATCGTGCCGGTCCACTCGCCCGACACGAGCTTCGACAGATAGCTTTGCTGCTGGCGCGGGGTGCCGTGTTTGGTCAGCAGATGAATGGCGGCTTCGCTGAGCATGGGGCAGAGGCCGAAGCTCATGTTGGCGGCCGTCACCATGTCGAACACGGCGAGCGCAATGGCTCGCGGCAATCCCTGTCCGCCGAATTCCGGTGGCGGGTTCAGCGATGTCCAGCCGCCGTCGGTGTATTTGCGATAGGCATCGGCAAAACCCGGCGCGGCAAACACCCGGCCGTTCTCGAACCGCGCGCCTTCGATATCGCCTGTACGATTCAGCGGTGCGAGCACATCGCTCGCAAACTCACCAGCAGCCTCGAGAATTTGCGTGCAGGTTTGCTTGTCGAGATCGGCAAAGGCGCCGGACCCGAGCAAGTCGTTCAGACCCGCAACCTCGAACAGCGAAAACGCGATGTCTCGAACCGGCGCCCGAAATCCCATCAGATATGGATAGCATGCCCCAGCGCGCGGAGCGACGCCTCGTGATAGGCCTCGCTCAAGGTCGGATGCACGTGGATCGTCCCCGCGATGTCCTCCAGCAGCGCGCCCATCTCAAGGGCATGGCTGAATTCGCCGGACAACTCGGCCACATGCGCCCCTACGGCTTGGATGCCAAGGATTCGATGATCGTCTTTCCGCGCCACCACGCGCACGAAGCCTTCGCCCGCGTCCATGCTGAGGGCGCGGCCGTTCGCGGCGAAGGGGAACAGCGCCACGAGCGCATCCGGCCCGGCTTCCGACGGGAGCAATCCGGCGCTGACGATTTCCGGCTCGGTGAAGCACACGGCCGGGATGAATTCGCGGCTGAATTCGCGTTTGTGGCCGGCGATGATCTCCGCGACCATGTCGCCCTGGTGGGCGGCCTTGTGCTCCAGCATCGGCTCGCCCACGAGATCGCCCACCGCCCACACATTCTTCATCGAGGTGTGGCACTGCTTGTCGACTTTGACGAAGCGGCCATCCATGTCAACGGCCATGTTCTCGAGGCCCCAGCCTTCGGTGTTCGGCTTGCGCCCCACGGTGACGAGGATCTTGTCGGCAGGTAGCGTTTGCGTTTTGCCGTCCGTCGTTTCGACGATGAGGCCTCTGGCGTCTTTGCCCTTTGCCTTCGCACTTAAATGCACGGTGACACCGTTTGCCTTCAGCCATTTCGCCACCGGCGCCACCAGCTCGGCATCGTAGAGCGGCAGGATGCGATCGAGCGCTTCCACAACGGTGACCTCGCTTCCCAACTTGCGGAACGCAATGCCGAGTTCGAGGCCGATGTAGCCCGCGCCGACCACCACCAGTTTCTTCGGCAATTCCTGCAGATCGAGCGCTTCGGTGGAGGAGATCACATCGCCGCCGAACGGCAGGAAGGGCAGCTCGACGGATTTGGAGCCGTTGGCGAGGATGACGTGTTCGGCGGTGACGACCTGCTCGCCGTCCTTCGTCTTTACCGTGCACGTTTTGGCGTCAGAGAACATGCCCCAGCCGCTGATCACGCGCACCTTCGCGCGCTTCAGCAGCGCGCCGACGCCCGTGTTGAGTTTTTTGACGACGACTTCTTTCCACCTATACAGCTCGGGCATGTCGAGCGACGGCGGGCTCGCAAGCTTGATTCCGTGCAAGCCTTTGTCGGAAGCCGCGCGGGCCATGGTTTCGAAATATCCGGCGGAATGAATGATGGCCTTCGAAGGGATGCAGCCGCGGATGAGGCAGGTGCCGCCCAGCTTGTCGGCTTCGATCAAGGTGGTGTCGAGGCCCAGCTGCCCGGCCCGGATCGCCGCGACGTAGCCGCCCGGCCCTCCGCCAACGACGAGAACTTTCGTGTGAATCGCTTCGCTCATGCTTGTCTGAGTCCTGAATCCAATTTCGTTCCGCACCACGGGCAAAAAGCAATCTCGATGAAGGAGCTGCTGCCGTCGTGCACGATCAAACCGCGTGGACCATGTTCATCCGCATACATGAGAGCATCAGGGCAATCGAAACGGTCAGAATGGACAGTGCAAGCGCGCGCTAAATCCTGCGCCATCATTTCGCAACAAATCGCTCCAGGCACTTTCAATCCATAAACAGCGTCGCCGGGTGTTCCAGCAGCGCCTTGATGCGCTGGATGAATTCGGCGGCGTCGTAGCCGTCCACCACGCGATGATCGAACGAGGAGGACAGGTTCATCATCTTGCGCACCACCACCTGGCCGTTGCGCACCACAGGCCTCTCGATAATGGCGTTAGGTCCGATGATCGCCACTTCCGGGTGATTGATCACCGGCGTGGTGACCACGCCACCCAAAGTGCCGAGGCTGGTGATGGTGATGGTCGAGCCGGTGAGGTCGTCCTTTGACGCCTTGTTCTCGCGTGCCAGCGCAGCAACCCGCGCCACCTCAAATGCGCTATCCCACACGTCGCGCGCTTCGGCATGTTTCACCACCGGCACGATGAGGCCGTTGGCGGTTTGCGTGGCGATTCCGATGTGCACGGCGGCGTAGCGGTGAACCACGCCGGCATCGTCGTCGAAGCGGGCGTTGACCTGCGGATAATCCGGCAGCACGCGGACCAGCGCGCGCATGAGGAAGGGCAGCACGTTGAGCTTAGGTTGGTCGGCGCGCTTCGTCGCGTTCAGATGCGCGCGCAGCGATTCCAGCTCGGTCATGTCGATTTCTTCGACATAGGCGAAGTGCGGGATGCGGCGCTTGGCGTCCTGCATCTTTTCCGCGATCTTGCGGCGCAGGCCGATCACCTTGATTTCTTCGACGCCATCGCGTTGCGCATACCCGCTGGCGCGCGTGGCCACTGCGCTGCGGCCGCCGCTCTCGATGTAGTTGTCGAGATCGTGATGCGTGATGCGCCCGGCTGGCCCCGATCCCGCGACGTATTGCAGTTCGACCCCCAATTCATGCGCGCGCTCGCGCACCGCGGGTGACGCAATCGGTTTGTCGCCGAATTTGCGCGGTGCCTGAGCTGCGACAGCGGCAATTCGCGAAAGACTGGGGGAGGAGGTTGAAGAGACCTTCTCCCTCTCCCCCTTCAGGGGGAGAGGGTTGGGGTGAGGGGGTGATTTCGAGAGCGGTACAACATTCGCCGCCCCCTCATCCGGCTTCGCGCCTTCGTCGCTTTGCCGCGACAAGCCCTCGCCCTCTTCTTTTCTGATTTCTGATTTCTGACTTCTGATTTCTGCAGGTGTGGCTGCACCTGCTTTCACATTCCCTTCGCCTTCGACTTCCAATTCCACCAGCGGTGAGCCGACTGCCGCCATCTGCCCGGGCTCGCCGTGGACCTGCAGCACCTTGCCCGACACCGGCGAGGTCATCTCCACCGTCGCCTTGTCGGTCATCACATCGACAAGGTTTTGGTCCTCGCCGACCGCATCGCCCACCTTCACATGCCAGGCGACGATCTCCGCTTCCGCCGTCCCTTCGCCCACATCCGGCAGCTTGAAGACGTATCTCCCCATCTACCGCTCCATCGCCTTCTTCAAACCTTCGATCACCCGCGACGGCCCCGGGAAATAGTGCCACTCGAACGCATGCGGGTACGGCGTGTCCCAGCCGGTGACGCGCTCGATCGGCGTTTCCAGATGAAAGAAGCAATGCTCCTGCACCAGCGCAGCGAGTTCCGCGCCGAAGCCGCTGGTGCGCGGCGCTTCATGCACGATCACGCAACGGCCGGTTTTCGTAACCGACGCGACGATGGTTTCGATGTCGAGTGGCACCAGCGTGCGCAGATCGATCACCTCTGCATCGATGCCGCTTTCCTCCGCTGCGGTTTTCGACACATGCACCATAGTGCCATAGGCGAGCACGGTGACATCGTTGCCTTCGCGCACAACGTGCGCTTTGCCGAGCGGCACGGTGTAATGCCCCTCCGGCACCTCGGCTTCCGCGAACTTCGACCACGGCTGCACCGGCTGATCGAGATGCCCGCTGAACGGGCCGTTGTAGATGCGCTTGGGCTCGAAGAAGATCACCGGATCGTCGTCTACAATCGCGGAAATCAGCAGGCCCTTGGCATCATACGGCGTGGAGGGGATCACCGTTTTCAATCCGGCGATGTGCGTGAACAGCGACTCCGGGCTTTGGCTGTGCGTTTGGCCACCGAAGATGCCGCCGCCATACGGCGTGCGCACGGTGATCGGCGCGGTGAATTCGCCGGCGGAGCGGTAACGAATCTTCGCCGCCTCCGACACGATCTGGTCGTAGCCGGGATAGATGTAATCGGCGAACTGGATCTCCACCACCGGCCGCAAACCGTAAGCACCCATGCCGACGGCGGTGGCCATGATGCCGCCTTCGCTGATCGGCGAGTCGAAGCAGCGCGTCGGCCCATACTTCTTCTGCAAACCGTCGGTGACGCGGAACACGCCACCGAAATAGCCGGCGTCCTCGCCGAACGTCAGCACATTCGGGTCGCGCCCCAGCATCACATCGAGGGCCGAGTTCAATGCCTGGATC
>DATJGT010000019.1:0-26564 GCA_035494695.1 Rhizomicrobium sp.
CTCGCCGCCCGCTTCCCTACTTCCAAGGTCCTCCCGAAGTTCGAGAAATTGAGAGTGCGAAATGGCCGATCAAACATCCCGGCGCGGCGCCCTGAAGTGCCTGGGCGTAGGTGCCTGCACACTGTTCACGCTTTCCAGCGGCGTCTTTGGTGCCATTAATCTGGCGGAGGCGGCCACAAGAAAGGACATGGGCGCGCCGCTCTTTGTGCAAATCAGCGACACCCACATCGGTTTCAACAAGGACGCCAACCCCGACGTGGTCGGAACGCTTAACAAGAGCATCGACTTCATCAATGCGCTGCCGCAACAGCCGGCGTTCGCGATCCACACAGGCGACATCACGCACCTGTCGAAAGCAGAGGAATTCGATGAGGCCCAGCAGCTTTTGAAGCGGATGCGCGTTAGCGAAATCCATGCTGTTCCGGGAGAGCATGATGTGACCGACGGGCCGGGGACGGAATTCTTCAACCGCTACGGCAAGGCCTCTGCCAACAAGGGCTACTATGCCTTCGATGCTGCCGGCGTTCATTTCATCGCACTTGTCAACGTAATGGACTTCAAGGCCGGTGGGCTGGGTGCACTCGGCGACAATCAGCTTGCCTGGCTGAAGAATGATCTTGCAGGTCGCTCCGCCAGCCAGCCCATCGTCGTCTTCGCGCATATGCCGCTGTGGACGATCTATGAGCCGTGGGGCTGGGGTACGGCGGAAGGCGACCAGATCGCGATGCTGCTTGCACGTTTTGGATCTGTAACAGTGCTTAACGGGCACATTCATCAGATTGTGCAGAAGGTCGAGGGCAACATCACCTTCCACACGGCGCGCTCCACCGCCTATCCGCAGCCCACAGCCGGAACAGGACCAGGACCGGGTCCGCTGAAAGTGCCGACCGAACAACTTCCAAAAATGTTGGGTGTAACGACGGTCAAGCTCACTCGTACGCGTGGGCCGCTGACGCTCGCCGATTCCACCCTCGCGTAACCTCACTTACAAAGGAAACGATCAATGACTCTGAAGATGTTTGCACGCGCGCTCGCGTGCATCACGTTGCTCGCATACGGGACTCCCACCCTTGCGGATAACAGCAATGTTGTCGTCATGAAGAATTTCGATTTCTCGCCGATGGCGATCACCGTGCACGCGGGCGGCACGGTCACCTGGAAGAATCTTGATGGCGAGCCGCACACCGTGGTGAGCGCCGATGGAATGTTCCGCTCCGCCGCGCTCGATCAGAACGATACATTCACGTTCAAGTTCACCAAGCCAGGCACATACAAGTACGTTTGCTCGATCCATCCGAAAATGATGGCGACAGTGCTCGTCAAATGACAGCTCAGCGATCGCTGCATCCCGGCAGCGGTTGCTTTGGTGGGACGGGCACTATGCTCTTCGGTGTCCCGTCCACTACCGCTGATGAATGTGTCAGTGCTTAGCGTCTCGGTTGTTCCTCACGGTTGCTTGGTAACGTGTCTCAAAGTCGAAGCCCCGACCTTTCGACCGGGCGGGAGAAGTAGCCAACTTAGCGTGATTGAAAGCTGTGAGAATCAAGGCCTGATCTCGAAGACACTTCCGCCCTGTATCGGCTGGATCAAAGAAGTTCTTGAACGCAGTTCCGAAGAAGTGCCCCGTTTCATCAGGAGAGCAGTCGAGGTCAAAAATGATCGCCAGTTGCAGCGGCACCTATTGCTCTGCGGCGCGGAGCAGGTACCTGATCGGAGAATGTATCCGACCACCTATGTCCGGCAGAACTCGAACCGATTTGGTCGGACGATTGATCCGATCACCGATGTTGGGGAGAGAGTCCGACCAAGTGTGGTCTACACAAGTCTAAACACATCTGGATTTCAGCCGGGTCGGAGCGGCAACCCCGGTGGTCTGAGCCGTGGTCATGCCGGCGCGCGTGCCGATCAATCCAGAGAACCGCCAATAGTTCAACCGAAATTTGCAATTTCCACGGATTTCCACGGCGTGGATGCGAGCCGCGACCCGAGCGAAGGGAAGGCGTCCTACCTCAAGCGCGTTTGGCGCGCTGGAGAATCCAACCGAAGCCTTTTTGCCGCGCTTCGCTGACCACTTGCGCCTTGAGCGCAGCGGCGCGCGACCTATCTCCGGTATTCCGGAGCACGCGCAGTTCCGCGAGCTCGGCCTCCAGTGCCCAGCCCGGCCACTGCCGCTGGCGCGCATCGGCGGCCACCGATTCCAGTTGAGAAATGGCCTCGCCGCTATTTCTAATTTCCCCGCGCAATTCGGCCAAAGCGACATCCACTTGCAGGACTTCCTGCCGTTCGGTTATCGCGCTGCGCAGTTCGGTAGCGCGCTTCACCGCAGCGTCGCGTTCCACAGTCCTGCCAAGCGCCGAATAGCAAAGCGCCAGCAGGCTGGCGGCGACGGCTTCCCCCGTCCTGAGATCCGCTCGCGCATATTCCTGTTTTGCCGTTTCAATGAGGCCAGCCGCCTTGGCCCATTTGCCGTCGCCCATAGCGATCTGTCCTTGTGTAGCGTCGACATTACCCAACAGCATCATCGGGCTATTCGCGTGTTCACCTGCGTCACGAATGCTTCGTATCTCCTTGGCCGCTGCTGGAACCCAGCCGCGGTCGAGAGAAATCTGTGCGCATTCGAGGCGACCGTTGGCGCCGCTGCCAATGTCGCCTGTCTTGGCGTATTCGGATAGCGCCTCGGCGCAAACCACTTGCGCCTGCGCAAGCTCTCCCCTCAGCCGCAGTATGTCGGCCAACGAATAAAGGCTGAATCCGCGGTGCGCATGCGCGCCGATGCTGGCATCGAGCGCGGCAGCTTCGCGAAATTCGTTGATTATACTGTCATTGGCGTTTTCGTCACTTTGCTCCACTGCGAGCGCCGCCAGCGCCCATGCCTGGCCCGCAATATCGCCAGTTTCGCGGCGGAGGCGCAGGACGTCGCGCGTAGCTGTTTCTGCGCCGTCGCGGTCGCCGACAGACCACAAGACGGTTCCAAGATCGGCATAAGCCGCCGCCATTCCGTTTCGATCCCCGATCGCCTGCGATTGCGTCAGCGATTTCCGGTATTCGTCGCGGCCCCGTTTTGGCTCCGAGTCCTCGAACAGGATACCGAGGACGCGGTGCGTCGCGCCCTCCCCACGCGGGTTGCCGATACGCCGATAATCGGCCAACGCCTGGTCGAGCATTGCATTTGCAGGTTTCGGCTCGCCGGACATAAGTGCGGTTCCCAGCGCGAGCTCGGCATCCGCCTTCAGGCCCGTCGCGTCCCGCGCCTCCGCTAATCGCAACGCCCGCCGCGCATGTTCCGCGCGGCCTTTAGTATCGCCCTGCGATGCCGCGATATCCGCTTCGGCCAGCTCCAGCCGCGGATCGCTAGCCATCGATTCCCCGCGGTTGCGCAATTTTTCAAGTACCTCGTGCGCGTCCTTTGCCCTGCCCGCGGCAAGAAGAGTGCTAGCGAGGTCCAGCTGCGTCTCGGGATCGTCCGGCTGAAGCGCCGAAGATTCGCGCAGCGCCTCTATTGCCTTCGGCCAGTTGGCTTCGGCGCGATAACTTTGCGCCTCGATCTTCAGGCGCATGGCTTTCGGAAGACCAGCAGAATGGTCTGCGGCCTGTTGGGCTGCCGCTCGCGCCTTCTGGTCGTAGCCAAGCTGCGACCATGCTTTCGCCAGATAGACATAGGATGGCGCATAGTCTGGTGCGTCCGCGACTGCCTGAAGCAATTCATCGCGCGCGCGTGCCGGGTCGTAGCGGTGCAGCGCGTCAAGTCCGAAGCCGATGTGCCGCATGACCTCGGTGCTGGGCGGTCTGGCATTAGCGGCGAGACGCTGCTCCGCAGCGCTTTCCGGCATGACCTTCAAATCCTTGCGCAGGTCGGCGCCGGCCTTGCTTGCCAGCAGGGGCAAATCCTCCGCGGAGCCCGTGTGGGTGAAGGTCGCGACAGTGGCGCCGCTCCGCGCATCCTGCAATGCCAGGTCGAGCCGCACTGCGGAGTCATTCTTATTGGAGGCGAAATATCCGCCGGTGACGACGTAATCGACCGCCAGCTGGCGGCGCAGCTCGGCCAGCGTGCTGGGTGAAAACCCACTTGCACCGGGCTCTGGAGAATGCCCGCGCACCGCGTGAATCAGTTCGCCGGGCAACAGGTGCAACTGGCCGCCCTGCGCCATCTCCACTTCCAGCATTTCGGCAAACGCGGTGCCGATCCAGGCCTGTTTGCGGTCGCGCGAGAGATTGTTGAAGTCGAATACAGCCACCGCCGTGCCTGGCGCTCGATGCGACCAGGGAAACACCGGCTCGCGACCGTTCCAGATCCACCATGTGACCAGGGCAGCAACGGCCAGGATCGAAGCGGCGGCGGCGGTTTGAAACGCTGTAAGCACGCGCCACCGGGAGTGCGCCGATATGTCAGCCGCTGCCGTCGCCAGCGAGTCGTTCGACTCCGCTTTTGATTCAACGGACGGCTCCTCCGCGGGAGGTCTGGAGCGTGCCGCTTCCCCTAGGACAACCGGTGCGACAAACCGGTACCCAAGTTTCGGTAACGTCTCGATGAAGCGGCCGCCTTCTTCGCTCTCTCCCAGCGCCTGCCGGAGAGTCCAGATATGCTTCGTCAGGTTTGATTCGGCGACAACCCGGTCCGGCCAGATCGCGGCCATGATCTCATCTTTGGCCACCGCGTGCCCTGCGCGGCCCACCAGCAATTGCAGAATTTCGAAAACCTTCGGGGTCAGCGGGATCGTTTCGCCGCGCTGAAGCAGCCGGCGTTCTTTCGGCTGCAGCTCGAAATCCGCGAACCGGTATACCGAATTTTCTTGCAACACCATCGGCTTACTGCCGCTCCGCCGCCGGCAAGAAATTTTCCAGAAAAATACCAGAATTCCGGGAAGGACAAAATCGCGCCTCTGTCCAACTTCTCGGTCGCGGCGTGCGCTGGCGCGCCGAATGAACGGGGCGGTGGTGCCCCAGCGAACTGGAGGAGCTTTGAAATGAGAATTGCAGCGACCATTGCGGCAGTTGCGCTGGTGACCGTCTTCGGCACCGCCTGCTATGCCGCCGACCGCGATGCCATCAGCGCAACAATAAAGGCGCAGGTGCGCGATATCGTGACCGGCATCAACACCCACGATGCGGCATTGGCGGCCAAGTACGATGCGCCAAACATTATCGTCATCCAAAGCGGCCAGCCGAACATGGTTGGAGCCGCGTCCGACCTCGCGGATTACAAGCAAGGCTTCGCAGCGGCGCCCACCTGGCGCGTCAGCCTGGTTGAAGAGACGGTGGACGTGCCCGCGTCAGGCGACATGGCGGTGTATCGCTCCGTCTACAATGAGGAGTCCATGCACGATAAGGTCCCGTTCACGCACAAGCTCAACGTCATATCCGGCTGGAGCCGTCACGAGAACGGCGCCTGGTTGATGGACTGGTACACCGTCTCCGACATGGAGAAATCGCACAAGAGGTGACACCGAGTTCGTGCGTGCGCCCATCATGCCGACTTCAATCAAAGGACCTTCCGCCATGAAACTCATTCGTTCCATGAACGTGGTACTGTTGCCTGCACTGGTGCTTGCATTCTGCGTTACCGGCGCGCAGGCCAATGTTGGCTTCAAGGTAATTCACAGCTTCAACGGCGACGACGGCGCCATTCCGTATGGCGGAGTCGCGCCGGCGCCGCACGGTGGCTTTTATGTCGCTACGCTTGGGGGTGGGTCCTCAAACGGGGGGGCGCTGACGCTGATCAATAAGGATGGCACGTCGCGCGTTCTCCACTCCTTTACCGGCGGAAACGATGGTCAGAGTCCATTCGGCACGCCCTTTCGGTGGTCCGTCGATGGCAATATCTACGGGACTACGGAGGAAGGCGGCGCTTCCAGCTGCGGCACGATTTACAGATACGCTCCGCGTTCGGGCGCATATCAGCAACTCTACGCCTTCCGATGCTCGCCTGATGGAGCATACCCAGTTGCCGCCCTCAACGATATCGGCGGTGTCTTGGAATCGACAGCAAACGGAGGAGGATCCCATGATGTCGGGGCGCTGATTTTCGTCCGTTCGGATGGCAGCGCGGGCACCAGCTGTTCGTTCTCGGGCAACGACGGAGATTTTCCGGATGCGAGCGTTGCCCCGGCGAATGGCAATTACTATACGATCGCACACGAGGATGACATCGGTTACGGCACCGTCACCGAATTTCACGGCGTCACCTGCAACACCAGCGTGATTCACCGGTTTGCCAGCGGCAGCGATGGGGCGTTTCCCTCTGGATCGCTCCTCTTCTACAACAACGCACTCTATGGAACGACCGTCTTCGGCGGCGGACCAAACCTGGGCACGGTGTTCAGGGTCAACCTGGACGGCAGCAACTACGCGGTGCTGCACTCCTTTCAGGGCATCTGCTGCGGCAACAGCGATGGCAGCTTTCCTGAATCGGCTCTGACGCTGAATCCCAACGACAACATGCTTTACGGCACGACGACGAACGGCGGGAACTCCAGCGATCTGGGCACAGTGTTCAAAATCGATCCAAACACGGGCACCGAAACAGTCGTTCATTCTTTCAGCGGCACAGACGGCGCCAATCCGACCGGCGATCTCTACATCCGGAAGGGCAATATCTACGGCACCATCTACGGCACCACGCAAGATGGCGGCGCCCATAATGCCGGCGTGGTGTTCCGGCTGAAGACATAAGCGAAGCAGGACAACTCGCGGCCGCAAGCGCCGCGGCCGTTCATGTTTTCGAATCGATCGAGGGAGATTGCAATGCATTCCGGCATTTTCAAAACCGCGCTGCTCGGCTGCGCCCTGGCAGTGCTCCTCGCGAGCGGCGCACAAGCAAAATTCAAATTGCTGCACAACTTCGCCGGCGGCTTCGATGGAAGCATTCCCGGAGCCGATCTCTTCATCGACGGCAGCGGCGTCTTGTATGGGACGACAGAGGCCGGTGGCATCGGCGGCAACAACGGGACGCTGTTCAAAATTGTTCCTGGCCACAGGGAAAAAGTGGTGCACGCGTTCACCGGCGGCGCCGGCGACGGCGCCCAGCCGAGCGGCGGCGTGATCGCAGACCGGGCGGGCAATCTTTACGGGGTGACCCAAGGCGGCGGGGTGAACGGCCTCGGTGTTGTGTACAAGCTGGCGCCTGACGGCACAGAAACCCTGGTGCACACATTTCAGGGCATCTGCTGTGGCATTGATGGCAGTTTCCCAATTGGCGACCTTACCTTTGACGCTGCGGGAAACATGTACGGCGCCACTACCAACGGCGGCAGCCCCGCCGATCTTGGATCGGTCTACGAGGTGAAAGCGGATGGCACCGAACTCGTCCTTCACGGATTTGCCGGAGGCGCCGATGGGTCGACGCCTATCGGCGGAGCGGTAATCGGCAAGGACGGTTCGCTATACGGCGCCACGTACACCGGCGGCGCGAGCAATGTCGGAACGGTTTATAGGATCACATCAACAGGCGCCGAGAGCGTGCTGTACTCGTTCGTCAACAACCCGAGCGACGGGCAATATCCTTTCGGTGGCCTTCTGCTGGACAAAGCAGGAAACCTTTATGGAGCGCTTGCGCAAGGCGGCAGCGCGTTCGGCGACGGCGCTCTGTACATCATCACGCCAACGCAGATCGAAACATTGATTCACAGTTTTGCAGGCGCTGACGGTGCATTGCCTTCCTCGGGCCTGATCAAAGACAAAAACGGCAATCTGTATGGGACTACGTATCTCGGAGGCACGAGTAACATGGGCACGGTTTTCAAGCTTCGCACAAGTGGCGAGCTTAAGGTGCTGCATTCCTTCAACGGGTCGGATGGAAATAACCCTCAAGGCAGACTTGCCGCGGACATAGACGGCAATCTGTACGGAACAACCCAACAGGGTGGCGCGAATAATCTGGGCGTCGTCTTCGAGATAACCGCCAAGACAAGAACAGCCGAATGACACACCTGCAGTCCGGCCCGTCCGATTTCTCCAACCAACCATGGAGGTCACCCATGTCAATCGCATCGCCCTTTCGCAAGCTTTGGATCGCGCCCGCTTGCCTGTGCCTCCTCGCGACGCCGGCGCTTGCCGGGTCGGCGCACGGCGTGACGCCCTTTTCGCGCCAGGCTTTCGTCAAGCCGTCACTCGCAGAAATTCGAAATGCGCTGCAACACGCTGGACATCGGGCGAAGCGCGATGACGCGCAATACACGATTATCGACGATCCCAACGAGGGATATGCTTTCGGACAGGGTACCTTTGCCTTCGGGTTGAATTCCACCTCAGCGGTTGTTGGATATTATGACGATGGCAAAACGCACGGGTACGAGCGCGCCACGGATGGAAGTTATCGGACCATCGATGTGGGCAAGACAGGAAGCGCCGCGGCGGATATCAACGACAAGGGTGCCATCGCCGGCCAGACAGACTTTTACGCCGAGAAGGACAAAGAATGCCCAGGCTTTCTGCTGACTGCGAAAAACAAACTGAAAAAATTCGAGCCGCCGGACATCAAGGGCTGTACTGAAGACACCTTCAGCATCGCCAACAACAGCTCGATCGTGGGCGACTACGAGGGTAACGATGGTGAGTATCACGGTTTCCTGCGCACGAAGGATGGCGCGATAAATCCCATCGATGTGCAGGGCGCAGTGACCACCTACGCCTCCGATATCAACGATGGCGGCGCGATAACCGGGACCTACATCGACGACCTCGGCTATCACGGCTACATTCGTTCGGCGAGCGGCGGATTCACGATATTCGATGCTCCGGGAAGCGGTTGCTGCGACCCCGCCAATCGAATCAACAATTTGGGCGAGGTGGAAGGCGATTATTCGGACGTCGACGGTGTCAACCACGGCCTCATTCGAAATCCGGACGGCAGCCTAGTTGTGTACGACGCTCCGGACGCGGGGCAAAGTGCCGGACAGGGCACCTACGGCTTTGGCGGGATCAACGATGCCGGGACAGTAGCCGGCTACTATGTGGACGCCAACAATATTCCGCACGGTTACGTCCGCTCGAGCGATGGCATGCTCACCGAGTTCGATCCTCCCGGCTCGATCTGGACCGTGGTGTGGGACCTCAACGACGACGGCGTGGTGACCGGCACGTATATGGACCAGAACGCCAACTTTCATGGCTTTCTGAGAACGCCGTGATGAAGCGGGCTGCAATACATGCGTGCCGGTTGCCGGCGGCGTCAGAAAATCGGCCGCAATCAAATCGCAGGAGGATTGTTGTGAAGTCACACGTTTTCGCTGCCGGCTTGCTCTGCTGCGGCACCGCGCTTTCAACGTCGGCACTGGCGATGGACCCGGCCTGTCAGCCTCTGATGCAGAGCGAGAGGAGCATGGCGAACACGCCGGTGCACATCACCGTGACCGAAAACCGGAGCTGGTCGAAGAACCTCTCGAAAGCGGCGGCCGGCATGGGCATGGGCGGAATGAAGACATCGGAAGAAGTTTCCACCGGCAAGGCCCTCTATGTCCGGCACGGCAGTCAATGGATCGACATGGGTGCAAGCTTCGCGGGAATGCGCGGCGACCCGAACGATCCCGAAATCAGGAAGGCGCAAGAGGCAGAGCGCTGCAAGGCGCTGTTCGACGAGACCGTCGCCGGCCAGGCGGCCGCTGTCTACCAGGAGCACAACCCAGCCGGCATCGACACGAAAATCTGGATTTCGAAAAGCACGCATCTGCCGATCAAGTCCGAGATTACCAACACGGCGGGCGGCCCCGCGATGACGAGCGTCACCGTCTCGACTTACGACTACAAAAATGTGCGCGCGCCGGTTGGCGCAATCACGATGCAGCAGATGGTGAACGAGCGGCGGCACTGAACGAGGAGATACAAAGACAATCGAAAAGCTCGCCAAGGCGGATGGCCATCCACTGGTGCTGCGAGAAACTGAGATGGGCGCCGAATTGGCGGGTCCATAATGGCCGCTCCGCGGTCCAGATGCCTGCGCGCGTGAATATCGCCCGAAGTTGATGGAGCTCGGCCCGCGCGCCGGTTCTGGTGGGCGCGACAGGGATTGAACCTGTGACCCCTCCCGTGTGAAGGGAGTGCTCTCCCGCTGAGCTACGCGCCCGTTGCCGGCGCTCGCTATAGGGCTGAGGCGCCCAAAAGGTCAAGTTTCGCGGCGCAGCGACTGATTCATGAGGCCACGAATGGCGGGTGGAATATCGGCGAAACTGTCCACCACAATATCCGCGCCGAGGGTGTGCGCCGGCTCGGGCGTGTAGCCGTAGGAAACCAGAATGACGGTAATGTTCGCGGCGCGCGCGGTTGCGACATCCGTTGCGCTGTCACCGATCATGGTGGCACGAGCATTCGCGTTGCCGAGCGCCTCAAGCACATGCTGCACCACGCGCGGATCCGGCTTGCTGTAGGAAAGCCGGCCGGCGCCGTGTACGACGCTGAAGTATTTCGTGAGATCGAGGGCGTCGAGCAGTGCCACCGCAAGCTCGTGCGGCTTGTTGGTCAGCACGGCCATCCGCGCGTCTTCCGCCAGAAGCGCGCGCAACGTTTCCCCGACAAGAGGATAGGGCCGGCTCTTGTCGGCGACGTGCGCGTGATATTCGGCAATGAACCGATCGACCAGACCGGGCAGGTGCTCAGCCGTAACCGGCTCGCCCGTGGCGGCCATCGCCTGCTGAATCAGTGAACGAGCGCCGAAGCCCACCATTTCCCGCAGGCTCTGCGAACCGATGCTTTCGCGCCCTTGAGAGGCAAGGACCGCATTGAGCGCCCGCCGGATGTCCGGTGCCGTATCAACCAGTGTTCCGTCGAGATCGAAGAGAAGGACTGGCATCCGTTTCAGGCGTTAACGATTGGACCGGCAATATACCGTTGCAAATCGTCATTTTGCCCCAAATCTGTGGCACGTTATCGCCCCAGGCAGTTTTGGGGCAGGAAGGACCGGACTCGTTGGCGCAGCGCGCGGGCATCATTCTGGCCGCCGGCATCGGCAAGCGGATGAAATCCGCGCGGCCAAAGGTGATGCATGCCGTCGCCGGCCGGCCGATTCTCGGCCATGTGATCGCGGCCATGCGCGCGGCGGGCGTGGAGCGTATCGTCGTGGTCACCTCGGCGAACGGGCAGGAAGCCCGCGACTATGCAGCTTCGCTCGGCGCCGACTCCGTCGTGCAGGAGCCGCAGCACGGAACGGGCCACGCGGCACGTTGCGCGCAGTCCGCGCTCGCGGATTTCACGGGCACGCTCCTCGTCAACAATGGCGATATGCCGCTGGTGACGGGCGAAACGCTGCGTGCCGCCTTCGAGGCGGCGGAGCGGACCGGTCTTGCCATTGTCGCCTTTCGTCCCGCCGATGCCGCGGCCTATGGGCGCGTGATTCTCGATCGCGACGGCCTTCTCGATCGTATCGTCGAACAGAAGGATGCCAGCATGGAAGAGCGCGCGGTGACGCTCTGCAACGCGGGCTCGGTGATCGCCGATGCGCAGAGTTTCTTCCGCTGGGCCGCGAAGCTCGAGAACAGCAACGCGCAAGGCGAATACTACCTCACAGACGTTCCGGCGATTGCGAAATGCGAAGGCGTGCGTTGCGCGGTGTACGAAGCCGATGCCGTCGAGGTCATGGGCATGAACAACCGCGCAGAGCTTGCCGAAGCCGAAACGTATATGCAGCGGCGGCTGCGCGCACGCGCGCTGGAGGGCGGCACCAGCATGACGGCGCCGGAAACAGTCTTTCTCTCCTACGATACCGTTCTCGAACCGGATGTGCAGATCGGCCCCTCCGTTGTGTTCGGACCGGGGGTGACTGTGCGAAGCGGGGCGGAGATTCGCGCGTTCTCTCACCTGGAGGGCGCCACCGTTGAGCGAGGCGCGATCGTGGGACCGTATGCACGGCTCCGGCCTGGCGCGCATCTGGAACAGGGTGTGCATATCGGCAATTTCGTCGAGGTAAAAAACGCGCGGGTGGAGAAGGGCGCAAAAGCCAACCATCTTTCCTATCTGGGCGATGCGCGGGTTGGCGCTGGCGCGAACATCGGCGCGGGCACCATCACCTGCAACTATGACGGCTTCGACAAGCACCACACTGACATCGGCGTGGGCGCGTTCATCGGCTCGAACACGGCGCTAGTTGCGCCGGTCAAGGTCGAAGATGGCGCCTATATCGGTGCCGGCAGCGTGATCACGGAGCAGGTTTCAGAGAATGCGCTCGCGGTTACCCGCGCGGAGCAAAAGGAAAAACCGGGTTGGGCGGAGAAATTCCGCGCCCGGAAGAAAGCCGAGAAAGCGGTAAAGAGCAAATAAATGTGCGGCATCGTCGGGATTGTCGGGAAAGAAGATGCGGCGCCGCTGATTCTGGAGGCGCTGAAGCGGCTCGAGTATCGCGGCTACGATTCCGCCGGTATTGCGACGCTCAACGACGGCCATATCGAGCGCCGACGTTCGCCGGGAAAGCTCACCAACCTCGGCCGCATCCTTCAGGCCGAGCCCCTGTTCGGCCGCGTCGGCATCGGCCACACCCGCTGGGCCACACACGGCGCGCCGACGGAAACGAATGCCCATCCGCATGCCACCGATCACGTCGCCGTTGTGCACAACGGCATCATCGAAAATTTCCGCGAGTTGCGCGAAGAGCTGACAGCGCTCGGCCATAAATTCGAAACGCAGACCGACACAGAAGTCGCAGTCCATCTCGTTTCGGAATATTTGAAGCAGGGCAACGATCCCATCACCGCGGCGGCCAGGGCCTTCAAGCGTCTGGAAGGCGCGTTCGCGCTGGTCATCATGTTCAGGGACGATCCCGATCTTCTGGTGGCGGCCCGGCGCGCGAGCCCGCTCGCCATAGGTCATGGCAACGGCGAGATGTTCCTGGGCAGCGATGCCTTCGCGCTTGCGCCGTTCACCAATCGGGTGACCTATCTCGAAGACGGCGACTGGGCAGTGGTGCGCTCATCCGGCGCGACGATTTACGACTTGGCGGATCGGGCCGTGCAACGCCCCATGCGAATTACCAGCGTCGGCGCCTCGCTGGTGGACAAGGGTAACCACCGCCACTTCATGGCGAAGGAGATTTTCGAGCAGCCGGAAGTGATCGCGCACACGTTCAATGCCTATATCGATCCGCTCAACGAAGCGGCCGCGCTTCCGCCGATCGCGTTCGATTTCGCGAAGCTTCCAAAAGCGACTCTGATCGCCTGCGGCACCGCTTATTATGCGTGTTGCCTTGGCCGTTATTGGTTCGAGAAACTGGCGAAGTTGCCGGCCGAAGCGGATGTCGCATCGGAATTCCGTTACCGCGATGCCGTGCTGCCGAAGGATGGGCTGGCGCTGTTCGTCTCGCAATCCGGCGAAACCGCGGACACGCTGGCGGCGCTTCGCCATTGCCGCGCGCTCGGTCAGTCGATCGCGTCGGTGGTCAACGTGCCGGAGAGTACGATTGCGCGCGAGAGCGACACCATGTTCCCGACGCATGCCGGCCCGGAAATCGGAGTTGCCTCGACGAAGGCCTTCACCTGCCAACTCGCAGTGCTGGCGTCGCTCGCGATCGCCGCGGGCCGCGCGCGTGGTATGCTGTCGCGCGAAGAGGAGCGCAAGCACATTCGAACATTGCTGGAAATTCCTCGCCTTGTGAATCAGCTGCTCGGTGACGATGAAAAGTTCGCCGCCATCGCGCAGGAGCTGGCAAAGGCGCAGGACGTGCTGTTCCTCGGCCGCGGTCTTTCGTATCCCATCGCCCTGGAAGGCGCGCTGAAGCTGAAGGAAATTTCCTACATTCACGCCGAAGGTTATGCCGCCGGCGAGATGAAACATGGTCCCATCGCGCTGATCGACGAGAAGGTGCCGGTCATCGTGGTGGCACCATCGGACGCATTGTTCGAAAAGACCGTCTCGAACATGCACGAGACGATGGCCCGGGGGGGAAGGGTGATCCTTATCTCCGACAAGCGCGGCATCGATCTTGCGGGCGACAATGCCTGGATGCGTATCGAGGTGCCGGAGATCGATCCGCTTTTTGCGCCGATCGTGTACGCCGTCCCGGTGCAGCTGCTCGCGTATCACGCGGCAGTTCTCAAAGGCACCGACGTGGATCAGCCGCGCAATTTGGCGAAATCGGTCACAGTGGAGTAGTCGGCCGTCACCCGCCGGGCTTCAATGGGCGCTTTCGCTTGCGCCAGCCCTTTCGGGCTTCTGACAGGCTCATCTGATTCGCTCCGCCGGCCAATTCGGGATCGCCCGCCGGTCCGAAACCGCAAAGGTGTTCATTTCCGGATTGTCGAAGAGAGTATCGCTGCTGGCGCGGTGCTTGACCAGGGTTCCCGGGGCGGATGGCGGACAAATGCCAGGGCGCGTTCGTATCTTGCTCGGAGGAAAACTCACGACAGTCTTCGCCATGCTTCAGCCAGTGCCCTTCGCATTCTCAGACGCACCTTCAGGCCGTGCGACCAATCTGTTCGCCGCGAGGAATTTGATACGGCGATTTAGTCCGGCGACAATGAAAAGGAATATTCCGAACAAAAGAGCCGGGACCGCGGTGCTGGCATGCTACGACCTCCCTGCATCGCCGCATTCCAGAGGATTTATTTGTCTATCTCAGGATAACAAACCCAGATAAATAAGTTCACCGTGTCAAGCTGCAATCCTGGTAAGTTGAACTGATGAGCGGATCTGACTCTGCCATTTTAAAGCGCGCGGCGGCGACGCGCGCACTTGATTTCGTCGAGAACGGGATGAAGCTCGGGCTTGGGACCGGCTCGACGGCGGAAGCATTTCTCGAGGTCCTCGCGCCGCGCGTGCGCGGCGGGCTGACCGTCACCGGCGCGGCCACCTCCGAGCGGACCGCGATCAAGGCGCGCGGCCTCGGCATTCCCATCGCCCTGCTCGAACAGCTCGCGCCCCTCGATCTGACCATCGACGGCGCAGACGAAGCGGACCGGTCGCTCACCCTCATCAAGGGCGGCGGCGGCGCGCTGCTGCGCGAGAAGCTCGTGGCAAGCGCGTCGAAGCGGATGGTCGTCGTCGCCGACGGCTCGAAGTTGGTGCAGAAGCTCGGGCGGTTTCCGTTGCCGGTCGAGGTAGTCGAGTTCGGTCATACAATCACCGCGATGCGGATCGCGCAGGCGGCGGCTGAATTGGGCTATTCCGGCCCGCGGATTGTCCTTCGCATGCAGGAGAGTGTTCCCGTCAGAACCGACGGTGGCAACCTGATCTACGATTGCGCGCTCGGCAGCATCGGGAATGCGGTAAAGGTTGCAACCATGCTGAAATCCATCACCGGTGTCGTCGAGCATGGGCTGTTTGTCGGGTTGGCAACCACGCTGGTGATTGCGCACGCCGCTGACAAGATCGAGATCCTCGAACGGAAAACGGATGCCTGATCACGATTTCGATCTCTTCGTCATTGGCGGCGGCTCCGGCGGCGTGCGCGCTAGCCGCATGGCCGCCCTGATGGGCGAGCGTGTCGCCATCGCGGAAGAATACCAGTTCGGCGGAACGTGCGTGATCCGCGGGTGCATCCCAAAGAAGCTGTTCGTCTATGCGAGCCAGTATGGCGAGGATTTCGAGGATGCCGCCGGTTTCGGCTGGACAGTGCCGGAGAAGCATTTCGACTGGCCCTCCCTCGTCGCCAACAAGGACAAGGAAATCGCGCGGCTTTCCGATCTCTATGTGGAGAACGTGAAGAAAGCCGGCGCGGAAATCTTCCACGATCGCGCCGAATTGCTCGATGCGCACACGATTTATCTCAAGAAGAGCAATCGGACCTTTACGGCGAAATACATTCTTATCGCGACCGGCGGCCGGCCATCGCATGAGACGCTCGAGATTCCCGGCGTCGAGCACACAATCTCGTCGAACGAGGCCTTCTATCTCAAGGAGCTTCCGCGCAGAATCGTTGTGGTGGGCGGCGGCTACATTGCCGTCGAATTCGCGCACATCTTTCATGGGCTCGGCTGCCAAGCGACGCTCGTCTATCGCGGGCCCAAGGTGCTGCGCGGATTCGACGAGGACATGCGCGATTGCCTGATGGCGGAAATGCACCGCAACGGGTTGCGCGTGATCTGCAACCGGAATTTCACGCGCATCGACAGGCGTGACGGCGCGCTCTTCGCTCTGACGGACCACGACGAAATTCTCGAGGCAGACGCAATCATGCTGGCCGTCGGCCGGCGCCCCAATACAGATGGCCTGGGACTGGAAAAAGCCGGCGTGGCGCTCGGGAGAAAAGGTGAAGTCAAAGTCAACGAATTCTCCCGGAGCAATATCGCCAACATCTTTGCTATCGGGGATGTCACGGACCGGCTGCAGCTCACGCCAGTCGCCATCCACGAAGCCATGTGTTTCGCGCGCACCGTGTTCGAGCAAAAGCCGACGCCGGTGGATCATCATCTCGTGCCCACGGCCGTGTTCAGCCGCCCGGAAATTGCCACGGTCGGTCTCACAGAGGCCAACGCGCTGGAGAAGGGGTACGCAATCGATGTGTATCAATCGACGTTCAGGCCGCTGAAACACACGCTGTCGGGCCGCGAGACGCGGGCGCGATTCAAGCTCATCGTCGATGCAAAGACCGACAAAGTGCTCGGTTGTCATATCTTCGGCTTTGATGCCGCGGAGATCATGCAAGTCGTGGCCGTCGCGCTAAAGATGGGCGCCACCAAAGCCGATTTCGACAATGTCGTCGCACTGCATCCGACCGCGGCCGAAGAACTCGTGACGATGCGCGCGAGGAGCTATTCGAAAGCGCCGGAGAGTCTGCCTCGCTGAACCGAAGCTACGGTGGCGTTACCCCGCGAAACAGCAGCGAGACGGCCGCTAAACTCGTTCAAATGCTAACAAATGACACGCGGCGCGATTAAGGGCGACACATGCTTTGTCGAAGAGCCGTCCACGTTCTAGGATGGCACTTCAAGTAAGGGCCATCGGCATCTTGCAGCGAGACTTGGCAGAGAGAACGCGCGCCGCACGGACCAACCGCGACGCGCAGTTTCAGGCGCGGGATTACCTCGCGAGCATTGTCGAGTCCTCGGGCGATGCCATTATCGCCAAGACACTGGACGGGACGGTCACGGCCTGGAATAGCGCGGCTCAACGCATGTTGGGCTATTCCGCCGATGAGATCATCGGACAGCCGATCACCAAGCTGTTCCCGTCGGATTTACTCGGAGAGGAAGAAGAGATTCTCGCCCGGCTGCGGGCAGGCGGCAGGGTGGTTGAGCGTGAGACCCGCCGTCTCCACAAGGACGGTCATGAAGTCCAGGTGTTGCTCACCGTCTCACCGATCCGCAATGCGGCCGGCGAGATTATCGGCGCGTCGAAAATCCTTCGCGATATTCGTGAGCGCAAGGCGGCAGAGGCCCGTTTCAGCACGCTTCAGGCCGAGCTGATTCATCTCTCGCGCTGGAATACGATGGGCATGATGGCTTCCTCGATCGCCCATGAGCTGAACCAGCCGCTGGCGGCGATGACCAATTATCTCGGGGCGCTGCGGCGCGTTTTGTCCTCGCAGCCACAGAACCAGAAACTCATAGGCGAGCTGGTCGAAAAGGCAGCGCAACAAGGGCAGCGCGCGGCGACCATCATTCAGCATGTCCGCGAGCTGGTCGCGAAAGGCAAGTCCGAACGACGGCGGGACAGTTTCCCCGGCGTCATTCGGGAAGCGCTGCAGATCGCCTCGGTGGCGACGCGGCAATCCGGAATCGAGCTTCGCTTCGAAACTGAAAAGGATCTTCCGCTCATCGCGCTCGATCGTGTGCAGATTCAGCAGGTGATCATCAATCTGGTGCGCAACGCGGCCGAAGCGATGGCGGGGAAGCCGGTGCGCAAGCTGCACGTCGGCGTGCGCCGCGATGGCGACAGCTTGCGCGCGGATATTGCCGACACCGGCCCCGGCCTGCCGCGGGAAGTCGCCGATCATCTGTTCGAGGCGTTTGTCACCACGAAAGAGTCCGGCATGGGATTGGGACTCTCCATCTGTCATCAGATCGTGATCGCGCATGGCGGAAGAATGTGGGCGTCACCCAACGAGCCTAATGGCACCGTGTTCAGTTTCACGCTGCCGATCGAGTCCGGCTCCTAACCAGGCGTCGAGGCCTCACGCGGGCGTGATCCCATAGGGCAGAGTTTGCCGCTAACGTCGGCACCTTTAGTCGAGTAGGGATACACGTGACCGGCAGATATTCCATCGCGCAAGCTATTCTGCTCGGCGGCCTGATCGCCGGCACGATCGACATCGGCGCGGCATCGCTGATCTTCTGGCGCAGCCCGTTTCTCATCTGCCAGTCTGTGGCAAGCGGCTTGTTTGGACGCGCCTCGTTCACCGGCGGAATGGAGACCACCCTTGCGGGACTCCTGCTGCAATGGGGCATGTCGCTGATCATCGCCGCAATCTATGTCGCCGCGAGCACATGGGTTCCGGTGCTCAGGCGCCGGTGGGTCGCCGCCGGTCTCGCCTACGGCGTGGGGATTTTCTTCGTGATGAACTACGTCGTCGTGCCGCTCTCGGCCGTTCATCGCATCCCGCACTTCACGGCCCGCATGTTTGCGGAAAACATGCTCGCGATGCTGCTGTTCGGGTTGATCGTGGCATACTTCGCTGGAAACGCGCGCGGGGCCGTTCAATCCCAAAAAGCTAGCGTTCCCGCAGCTTAACCCTGCGCAGGCGCAGCACTGGCGGTGAACAGCCCGCTCCCGTATATCTCCCGGCAGGACAAGGAGTTTTCACGTTCGTGGCCCAGCCCTGGACGCCAGCAAGTTGGCGCGGCAAGCCGATCAGCCAGGTTCCGGAATATCCGGATCCGGCGGCTTTGGCGGCAGTCGAAACACGACTGAAAACGCACCCGCCGCTCGTCTTCGCCGGCGAGGCGCGCAATCTGATGGGTGGCTTGGCGCAGGCCTGCGAAGGCAAGGCCTTCCTGCTGCAGGGCGGAGACTGCGCCGAGAGCTTCGCCGAATTCCATCCCGATAATATCCGTGACACGTTTCGCGTGCTCCTGCAGATGGCGGTGATCCTCACCTTCGGCGCCGCCATGCCGATCGTGAAGCTCGGCCGCATCGCCGGCCAGTTCGCCAAGCCCCGCACGGAAGACACCGAAACGCGCAACGGCGTGACGTTGCCTGCCTATCGCGGCGACAACATCAACGCCATCGAGTTCACGCCGGAAAGCCGCACGCCGGATCCGGGCCGGTTGATGCAGGGTTACGCCCAATCCGCCGCTACGCTCAATCTGCTGCGCGCGTTTTCGAGCGGCGGTTATGCCGATCTGCACAACGTGCATCGCTGGACGCTCGGTTTCATCGCCGGCTCGCCATCCGGCGAGCGGTACAGGGCGCTGGCGCAGCGCATCAGCGAGACGCTGGAGTTCATGGAAGCGTGCGGCATCACGCCGGATTCGACGCCGCAGCTGCGCGTCACCGATTTTTACACGAGCCACGAAGCGCTGTTCCTCAATTACGAGCAGGCGCTCACCCGCATCGATTCCACCAGCGGCGACTGGTATGATACGAGCGCGCATTTTCTCTGGATCGGCGATCGCACGCGGCAGCCGGACAGCGCCCATGTCGAATTCTGCCGCGGCATCAAGAATCCCATCGGTCTCAAATGCGGCGCCGCGCTCACCGAGGACGATCTGCTCAGGCTGATCGGGATTTTGAATCCGGAAAACAAACCGGGGCGGCTCACGCTCATCTGCCGTTTCGGCGCGGACAGGATTGCCGAGAGGCTGCCGCGCCTCATCCGCGCGGTTCAGCGCGAAGGCGCGAAGGTGGTGTGGTCGTCCGATCCGATGCATGGCAACACGATCAAATCGCAGGCCGGCATCAAGACACGCTCCTTCGACCGCATCCTGAAGGAAGTGAAAACCTTCTTCGACATTCACCGCGCCGAGGGCACTCATGGCGGCGGCGTGCATTTTGAAATGACCGGTCAGAACGTGACGGAATGCTTAGGGGGCGCGCAGGCGATTTCCGAAGAGGACCTCGTGCACCGCTATCACACCCATTGCGACCCGCGGCTCAACGCAAGCCAGGCGCTCGAGCTTGCGTTCCTGATGGCTGAAAGCGTCCGCGCCGAGCGCATGAAGGACGCCCGCTTCGCCGCGAGCGCCTGAGCGCGGCTGCCCCTTGTCCCATGCCCGGCGATTCATTCATGCTTGTGACTGTCGGTGGTTGCTATAATGAGATCAGCAGCAAACAAACTACGACCAAGGCGGAGGTCGCGCCTGCCGGGGCGGCGGCGGCGCCGGCCGGCCGATGAAACCCGGCGTGAAGCCCTGGCTTCCGCCCGCAAGCTCCTGATCAGACGGGGGGCGAGCGCGGTCACGCTGAAGGCGGTCGCGGACGATCTCGGCACGACCCACACCAATCTTCTCCACCACTTCGGAACCGCGGGCGAATTGCACTCCGAGCTGATGAGCTTGATGGTTCGGGAGCTTGCGGCCGCACTCATGGACACGGTCGCGCATATCAAGTCCGACGTGGCTGCCCCGCGCACGGCGGTCGATGGCGTGTTCGACGCCTTCGATAAGGGAGGTGCGGGCGCCCTTGCCGCGTGGATCTCATTTTCCGGTAATCTCCGATATTTGAAGCCGGTGCGCGAGGCCGTGGCCGAGCTCGTTGCTGCGATTGAGAAGAAGTTCGCGCATGAGGAGGGCGAGGTGCATCTGGCGGTTACCTCGGCGGTCCTGTTTATCGCTCTCATGGCATTTGGCGATTCCGTCATCGGTGAGCCGCTGAAGGAGATGCTCGACCGCGACAAAGCTGCCTCCCGCAAGGTCGCTGCTTTCCTCTTGCCGAGATTGTTTACCCCCTGAACATACTCCCGCCCGCGCCGGGTCAACTCCACAGCGACGTTTGTGTGACAAAAATTTATTGACATATATGTCAATATTGTGATGGTCATCGAAGAGGGCGGTCGGAGAATTGGCCAAGCGTCGATCGCCGGAGAGTCGTGCTTTGGCGACAGAAACGCAGACGCCGGCCGATCTGGCCATCCACCCGCGGGACATCGCTTTCGGGCGTGCCTTGACTATTCCACGCTGCTGGCTGGGCGGCGATCCTATTGCGACCGCCTTCTTTAACACGCTCTCGGCGTCTTTTCCGCAAGGCGAACGGTTCTTCATAGAGGCCGTGTGGCATCATCGCGATGCCGTCGGTCCGAAGCTTGGCGAACAGATCGCCGCGTTCACTGTCCAGGAGGCCGCGCACAGCCGCGAGCATCTCGCGTTCAACAACAGCGTGGCCGCCCAGGGTTTCGACCTCGCCAGCATCGACAACTATCTCCGGAAGCGGTTCGATTTTGGGCGGAAGCTGCCGCCTCTCATTCAGCTTTGCGCGACGATCGCCCTTGAGCATTTCACGGCCATTCTCGCACATGCCCTTCTTTCCGAGGGCGACGACCTCGGCGGCGCGCCGCCGGAGTTGAAGCGCATGTGGCGCTGGCATGCCATGGAGGAGATCGAGCACAAAGCAGTCGCCTTCGATACTTTTATCGTCGCGTCGCGGCATTTCACGGCGCTCCGACGATGGTGGGTCCGGTGCCTCTCGATGGCCACAATTACGATCATGTTCTGCCAGTTCATCGGGTTCGGCGCCCGCGAGTTCTTCCGGCAGATTGGCACGGACAATCTCCAAAGCTGGCAGGCGCTCCTTCGCTATCTCTTCATCAAGCCCGGCATCATGCGTCGCGCGGCACCGGGCTACTTCGCCTATTACAAGCCGGGGTTCCATCCCTGGCGCATCGATGACCGCGCTTTGATCGCCCAAGTGGAGAGTACGGAATTCTCTGATGTTGTGTCCTGATACGAGGCAGCGCGCCGGCAAAAGATTCTTCCTGTTTAACGAGATCAGTATTGACAGACGTGTCAGTATCGTGATGATGTTTTGGAAAAGCGGCCCGCCTTGGAATGGCGAGGCCATACAGGAAGCGGCATCGCCGTTTCGCAACCGAGGGAGGATCACATGAACCAACTCGTCGCGCGCCTGCGGACTGCTCCTGTGCGGTTGGCCTGGATCGGATTTCGAAGCACGAAGTTGATCGCGTGTGCCTGGATCGCCGGTTGGCTCTTAAGTGTGCCCGCTCATGCGGCAACAATCACGATCTTCGATCCCCCGGGATCTGTTGAAACCCATCCTCTCAGCATCAATCGCGCAGGCTCGATCACGGGACACTATAAGGACAATAATGGGGTGTATCACGGCTTTCTGCGCGCTGCCGGCGGAACGATCACGACGTTCGACCCATCCGGATCCGTCGGCACATTAGCCCTTGGCATCAATAATGCGGGCGAGGTTGCGGGATATTATGGGGACAGCAATGGCCTTGCTCACGGTTACGCGCGTGCTCCCGACGGAACCATCACGACTTTCGACCCACCTCAATCCAATTTTACAATCGCTGCGAGCATTAATCGCGCGGGCTCGATTGCGGGAGAGTACGTGATTCCAGGCCTTCCCGGTTACCACGGCTTTGTGCGGCTTGCAGACGGAACCATCACCACATTCGATGTTTCGGGATCTTCGAGCACCCAACCGTTCGCCATCAATCGCGCAGGCTCGGTTGCGGGACAATACGAAGATAGCAACGGGGTCTTCCACGGCTTTATGCGGGCTGCCGACGGAACAATCACGACGTTCGATGTTCCAAACGCACGTTTCACGGTCGCCCAGGCCATCAATGACGCTGGATCCATCGTGGGATATTGCCATGATCCCAACGCCGACATTAATCACGGGTTTCTGCGCGCTGCCGACGGAACGATCACGACGTTCGATGCACCAAACGCGCTTGCCACCATACCCTGGGGCATTACGGCCAGGGGAAAGATCGGCGGATTTTATGAGGATACCCAGGGAACCTCGCACGGCATGATACGGCGCACCGACGGGACGATTAAGCCGTATGACGCCCGCAAATCGTATGGGACGTGGGCCTATAGTATCAACGCCACCGGTTCGACCACGGGAGATTGGATTGAGCTGGTCAATGGCGACTTCGTTTGGCACGGTTACGTGCGCACACCCTAGGCTCGCACCATTCGTCCGGCCCTGAGTGAGCTATGGCAGCAATGATCGCGGTATCGGCTCATCGAGATCCGCTAATCATTTTCTGCCATCGCTCGCAGCCGCGAATTCCCAATGCCAGGGCTCGAAGGCGTAGTTCACAAAGCCGAAGCGGCCGGCGTTCTTCACCATCCAGCGATAGAGTTTTGTGCGCGACAGGAAAAGCCGGTTTTGATCCGCCGATGAATCGAGCCGGAAACCCGGTGCCGCGCCCAGATTGATGTCGAGCGCGAGCCCGGTGCGATGCGCCGAGCACGTCGCGCGCGCGCCGCTTTGGCAGTTGTTTTCCTTGGCGCAGCGCGCGGCGTCGGCGTCGACGCCGCGGTATCCGGAGAAGATGACGAAGAGACCAGATTTGGGCGGGATCAATCCCGCGCGCTGGGCAGCATCTGCCATGCGCCGAAATGCGGCGAGCGCGTCCGTCCGCAACAGAATGGTCTTGCCGTCATAGCTCTCGGCGGGTCCGGCGCGGACAAGCGCGTGTTCGTCGGCGGCGTCCGGACATTGGTGCCGGCTTATCATGGCCCAGGGGCGACGCCGGTCCCACGCGAGTTTCAGCGCTTTGAATGTGGAATCATCCATCGTGCCGCTTGCGCCGAGATGGTTGGCGCCCTGCCAATGCGCCAGCGCGGCGGCAAAGCCCGGCGTGTTCGCCGGACACTCGGTGCCGATCTCGTGGGCAATCATCGTCTCGTACACCGCCCAACCTGTCTCCGGGCGATGAAAGGCTGTGATCGGCATCGAGGTGAACGTTCGCGCATTCTCCGCGGCCGCGGCCTGCGGCCCGGCGCTGCACGGCGCGGCGACCGCGGCTCGCATGCCCGCCGCCGTGAAACAGCAAACCACGCAAGCCAAGCATACGATGCTGACGTCAAACCTGCGTAACTGCATGCAAAGTCCTTCTGCGCGGCTCCTCGTCTTTAACTCGCGGTGCGCTTCCCCCGTCGCGGTGGCGGGCCGGCGAGCACAGCAGCCACCCAGGTCCATCCATTGATGTGCGCGCAAACGATCGCCGTCGCCGCCAGGATCGGAACTGCAAGAAACAGCCCGGCAATGCCCCAGATCAGGCCCCAGAAGCTGAGCGACAGGATGATCGCCAGCGAGCTCAAATTCAGCGACCGCCCGAGCATCAATGTCTGCACGACATTTGCGAGAATCAAATGCACCGCACTCAGCACAATGCCGACGATGAGAAACGTCTCGATGGAGCCGGACTGAACGTACGCCATTCCCGCGGGAAATATCACGCCGATCCCGCCGATGGTCGGAATGTAGGCCATGACAAACATGAAAAGCGCCCAGAACCCGGCAAAATCGATCCCCAGGCTGCGCAAGACGATATACGTGGTAGCGGCCATAACGGCGCTGAGCAGTGTGCAGACTCCAAGATAGGCCTGAAGCCGGGTGGTCACCTGCTGGATCACCTCCCGGCCTCTTTGCCGGCTCGCTTCATCCTCGATGATCAGCGCAAGTTTGGCCGGCAGATATCTCTGTTCGGAGAGAAGAAAGACGACATAGAGAACGACAAGGATCAGTGCGAAGAAGAGATTGCCTGCCGAGGACGCCGTGCCGGCGAGAATTTTGGCGGCATCCGATCGATCCACGAGATCCGAAATATTCAGCGATGGGCGCAAGTGCAGGATGGCCAGCCAATGGGAGATGATGCCCTGCAGTTTTGCGGCGTACACCTGGCGCTCGCCGATCAGCGCTGTGAGCTCGCCCGTGAGGATCCTGGCAACGAGGTAAAGGCCGCCCGCAATCGCGATCGTCGAGCCGATCCACGCAAGCCATGACGGAGCGCCGAGCCGCCGGAACGCATTGGTCAGCGAATTCAGAACGCTCCAAAGAAGGATGGCAAAGACCAGCGGGACCAGCAGCGGACGGCCAAGAATCAACGCGCCAAGCACGATGGCGGCGCTGATCAGCCAATGGCTCACGGACCGGCTTTCGATGGTCATGCGAGGCGCTCGGAGTTCCGCTCAATCATACATTGGTTTTGCGCCTGTGCCTTGGCATCGGCCCCTGCTGGAATTGCATGGTGGTGTTCCGGGCGGTCCGCGTCCACTTCGCCGTCCGCCGCCAATCTGGCATAACGGGCAGGAGTCGAGGGGAATCGCCCGCAATGGGAGTCGCGCGTCTGCTCGCGAAAGGCTGGCTTGCGTTCTGCCTGTACGCAGGCGCGCTCGCGCTCGCGCGCGGGCTCGGCGCGGGTCAGGAGCCGCTCCGGGCGCTCCTTCCCGTGGGGATCGCGCTCTTCCTGTTCGGCTCGATGGGTTTCTTATTCATCGCCGGCTATGGGCTTTCCAGCGCTCATGCTTGGTCACGCCTGCAGGCCACCCGGCTGATCCCCGGATTCGACGATATCGTGTTCATCGCTTTCGCCTGCATCGTGTTCTTCATGCAGGTGGGCTACACGCCCATGCACCCGCTGAACCGCGGCCTCGACGCACTGCAGGCGGCGGTGCATTTCGCCATTCCCGGGCAACGGGCGCTGGAGGAGAATCTCGCACGCTGCTCGCTCGACAGCGGCCGCACGTTTACCGCCGCGATCGGCTGGCTGCTGGCGCTGATCTTCCTCGGCTCAGCGCTGTCGCGCATTCGCATGGCCGGGGCGCTGGTGCGGCTCGAACGCAAACGGCATGCCGATCCGCTCGGCCCGCTGGGCGTGGCGCTGGTTGTGGGCTTGGCGGCACTGGTGGGGATCCAGTTCCTGTTTATGGGCTCGCTGTTCCTGTTCCTCCCGTGTCCCGCTCTCTCTGGAATCTTCGGTGACGTGCTGATCGGAATCGCGCCGCTGATCCTCGCCTATCTCGTGTTCGCGGCCGTGACCAACCTGCTCGCCGCCGGCCCGGAGAAGTGACTCACACGGCCGGATCGGGGCCGATCTTCACCAGCATCTTGCCGACGTTCTCGCCCCTGAAGAGGCCGATGAAGGCTTCTGGCGCCTTTTCGATTCCGTCCACGATCGTCTCGCGCCAGGTCATCTTGCCCGCTTTGCGCCACTCGCTCATGTCGCGCAGGAATTCGGGCATCAGATGGAAGTAGTCGGAGACGATAAAACCGCGGATGGTGAGCCGCATCGGCAGGACATTAATAAAGTTGACAGGACCGGGCGGCGGCGTGGTCGCGTTGTACTGATCGATCATCCCGCACACCGCGATGCGGCCGTGCATGCGCATGTTGGCGAGTGCCGCGTCGAGGTGCGCGCCGCCGACATTCTCGAAATAGACATCGATTCCTTCAGGCAGCGCCTCGCGCACCGCCTTGGTGAGATCGCCGGCCATACGATAGTTGATCGCACGATCGACGTGCGCGTCGGTCCTCAGCCACTCGCATTTCTCATCCGAGCCGGCGGAGCCCACGACAGTGCAGCCCTTGTTCTTCGCGATCTGGCAGACGATGGCGCCGACGGCGCCGCTGGCCGCGGACACGAACACCCGCTCGCCATCCTTCAGTTCGCCGACTTTCAGCAGTCCGGCCCAGGCGGTCAGTCCAGGCATGCCAAGCGCGCCGAGGAATGCCTGAATGGGAGCCATGGCGGGATCGATCTTCTGAAACTCGTTGCCGCTGGAGAC
>DATJGT010000020.1:0-21159 GCA_035494695.1 Rhizomicrobium sp.
CGCTTTTGCAGATTTGCGAGGAATCTCGAATTGGCCTCGTGTTTCGGATCGAGAATGGCCGCCTTCTCGGCATAGTGGCGCGCCTGCGCCCATCGGCGCTCGCTCGACAGCACGACAGCCAGAAGGTGATGCGCGCGCACATGTTGCGGATCGAGTGCCACGGCCGTTGAGAGCGCCATAACTGCAAGCGACAGCTGGCGATTGTTCCAGAACGCCGCACCGATTTCGGTCAGGAGATCTGCGCTTGACGAACACGCAAGCAGGGCATCGCCGGTGAGCGCCCATTCAGGAACGGGACGATCGGACTTTCTGCAGACGTTGAAGAGGAGCCTGTAGCCGGGCGCATAAAACGGATACTGTCCAAGAAGAATACGAAGCCGTTCGAGCGCCTCGTCCGACTGGCGGTCGCGGAAAGCCAATTGCGCATAGCGCCTTTGGATTTCCGGGTGGCCCGGAGCCTGCTGCGCCGCGTTCGCAAGGCGATCGGCCGTGCCATTCGGCAACGGCTCATCGGGGTCGTTGAGAATAATGAGGCCATAAAGCGGGCTGTCGCGGTAGGAACCAGACAGGTAGCGCGGAAAACCGAATGCCGGACATCGTTCGAGCACGAAGTCCTCGAATGCACCGAGCAATTCGCGATCGAAATGGGGGCTGTCTTCTACGACACGCGGCGTAAACGTCTCTGGCGCGCTCGGCAGACGGCCAACCCGGGTGCCGCTCGCCTTCTCGACGACAGCGGCGAGCCTATTCTCGTCGACTTCGCCCTTGCCCCAGAGAATGATCGGCCTGAGGAGGTCCGCTGTTCTGGTCGATAGCTCTTCATAATCGAGATACACCGTATCCGCGGTGCGCGATCGCATCCATTTGTCGTGAAACTTGCGGTAATAGATGGCCTTTTCGGCCAGCCACTCGACGTAGTGCTCTTTGCTCTGGCGGTACGCTGTGAATGTCCTTCCAAATCCGTCACGGACTTCCAGTTCGAAATCCGAAAGCGCTTCCGGCACAGGATGGCGGTACTGAACAAGATAAAGCGCGCCTTCAATGCCGCGTGGCACTTTGAAGTCGCGATCGTGACTTTTCTGAAATGCGACCGAGTGTCCCTGGCCACGGATACAGGGTATGGATTTGCAGCAATTGGGCGGCGTGTAATATTCGCAATAATGCAGGTCCTCGCCGAAATAGCCGGACAGAAGCGTGTAAAGGAACGCGTGTCCCGAGCGCGGAATGGATGCTCCGAGCATTCTCTTGGGCTCACGCAACCCGGCGGCCCTGACGGGTGAGACTTTTGACGCTGTCTCCGGAGCTAGCTTGACGTCCATCGATTCCGCGAATTCGTGACGCGTTAACTCTCAACAGGACACCGGTCACACTGTCAAGCATTGGGCGCCACCTGTTGCGACGAACCGGTGCGGCGTTGGGGCATCCGTGTTGTCGTGCACAGGTCGGGCGGAGCGCCCGCCGCCGCGGCCGCATCGCATTTTGATAATCCAGCTGGCGTTTCCGGAGAATATCGGCATATTGCGCGGCCGAAATCCTTCCCGTTAGAGAGTTGCCCATGAGCTCCGCCGTTCAGCCAGATGGGAGCGAGCTTCGCCCGGCTCCGTTCCAGCCCAAAATCCTGGCGCAGCCGGTCGCTGATGCCGCCGCTACTGCCCATCCAGTTGCCGAGCGGATTGCCGCGGCCCTCCAGCATGCCGATGCTGCCCGCGACGAGCGGCAATGGACGAAGGCAGCTGACGGATATCGCGCGGTGCTCGATCTGGATCCGCAACGCGCTCCCATTTGGGTTCAATACGGACACATGCTCAAGGAAGCCGGCAATATGGCCGGGGCGGAAGAGGCATACGGCCAGGCGCTTAAGCTCGAGCCGGGGAACGCCGATACGTACCTGCAATTAGGCCATCTGCTCAAAATTACCGGAAGAAAGCACTCGGCCGGCCAGATGTATCTTCGGTCCCTGGAGACAGATCCGACGCTCCGCGACGCTTGGAAAGAGCTGTGCGCGTTGGGAATGAAGGCCCGCGCCGATGCCATCGTCGAGACCGTCGCCGGCACCAGCAAGGCGATTCATTATTTCGACCTTTCGGACATCCTGATCCATTTTTCCGACAACCGCACCCCGACGGGCATTCAGCGAATTGTGCTGGCCGTGGCCGAGGCCGCGCTTCAGGCGCAGGACGCTGCGGAGGTGGCCGTCTGCGCCGTGCACTCCGAAACCGGAAAGTGGAAGCGCATCGACAATGAATTGTTTCTCCACCTGATGCAGTTGTCGCACGATGGCGCGCGCAATTCGGATCAGGAATGGAGGTCTGCGGTTGGCGATCTGTTCCGCATGATGGCGTCCGCGCCGCCCCTGAAATTCCCGGAGGGCAGCACCATCATCAGCCTCGGCTCGCCGTGGGGCCTACAGAATTATTTCATGGCGCTGCGCGAGGCAAAGGAGGAGAGCAGCGTCTCGTATGTTGCTTTCGTTCACGATACCGTTCCGTTGCTCTACCCGGAATATTGCGAAGGCGTCATTCCCATCGAATATGTTCGCTGGCTGCACAAGCTCCTGTCTCATGCGGATCTGGTGCTGGCGAACGCAGAGAACACGAAGAAGGATTTTCTGAACGCGATCTCGCAATTCGGCAGCGGATCGGTGCCGTGCGAATTCGTCTACCCCAACGGCGACTTCACCTCCATGTTCCAGAGCTCGGGGAGCGTTTCGGAGGAAGTCCAGAGCATCCTGCCGACGAAGTACGCGCTGTTCGTGGGAACGATCCAGCCGCGAAAGAACCACATGATGGTGCTTTCGGCCTGGCGGCAGCTGATCAAGGAGCTTGGCGTGAATGCCGTGCCCACGCTGGTGCTGGCGGGAAAGCTCGGCTGGTATTGGGAGCAGGTCGTCGAATTCATCAAGAAGACCGACAGCCTGGACGGCAAGCTCAGAATGCTGAACCAGGTTTCCGATACAGATCTGCAGGCGCTGTATCAGAACGCGATGTTCACGATCTACAACAGCCATTACGAAGGATGGGGTCTGCCCGTTACCGAGAGTCTGTCGTTCGGAAAAGTGCCGCTGATCGCAAGAAATTCCGCCCTGCTGGAATCCGGCGGAAAACACGCGGTCTTCTTTGAATCGAGTTCCGAACCGAGCTTCATGGAAGCCGTTCGCAACATGATTTTCAAGCCGGATTTTCTCGTGGAGCGGGAGCGCGCGATCCGCGCCGATCCGCCGGTACGATCCTGGCAAAGCGTGGCGGCCGAAATCCGTCGGGTGGTGAAGGACGCTCGCGCCAAAGCGCTCGCCGCAGGCGGACCCCATTTCGCCAGCGGCCTGAAGCTTGGCCAGGTTTACCACTTCGGAATGAAGAAAATCTGGGCGGCCGAGAAGCGCGGCGGGTTTTACGATGCGGCCGATTTCGTCGACTTCGAAGTGGGCGAGGAGGTGCGCGCGGGCCCCCACTGGAATCCGCCGGAGGAGTGGGGCGTTTGGACTTGCAAGCGAACCTTCCGGCTCGTTTTCGACCTGTCCGCCGCAAAGAACGGGCGGGAATGGGGTCCCGACGAGGAACTCCGCCTATGCCTGAGTGTCAGGGGCCATCACCAGCCGACGAAGCTGCGCTTCGATATGAATGGGTCGGCGCTTCAGGCATTTTCGATTTCTCCTCATACCGAGTCGGTGCTCAGCATCACCTTCAAGGCATCCATGCTGACGGACGACAAGCTCGTCCTGACCGCCTCTCAGAACAGCCTTACCGATCTCGCCAAGGTCACCGAAGGACGGGACCCCCGCACGATCGGAATTGCACTGAAGTCGTTCATGGTCTGCCGGATGAGCGATCTGGACGCGCGGATGCGTTTCCTGGAATCGATCGCTGGATATGTGGAAGGGGTGATTGGCGTGGACGCCGTGGCCAGCGGGCCGACCATCAATCCGGAGGATTCCGAAGGCGGCTTCCTTCTTCTGGGCGCAGAAAGGGCGGACATCGCGCACGCAAACCGGTGACGCAGGGCGGCCGGGCCTTGCCGTCGGCAGATCACATCGTCGGCGACAATGAATTCGGCCGCTATTGCGTCCCCGCGTCGTCGAGGCATCGGCCGGCGGCCCGGGCCATTCTCGAAGGTCGCGTGTGGGAGCCCGACACCATCGCTTTCATGGTGGCGAATTGCGGCGCAAGCGACATCGTTCACGCCGGCACGTATTTCGGTGATTTCCTCCCTGCACTGTCGCGCGCGCTTGCGCCGGGCGCGCGGCTCTGGGCTTTTGAGCCGTCGTCCGAGAATTTTGCCTGCGCGACGGAGACGATCGCGCTCAACGGTTTAACCAACGTCGCGCTGACGCATGCGGGGCTGGGCGCGCGCGCGGGATCGCTTCCGTTGCGTATCGGCGACCCGGGCCGGCCGGCGCGTGGCGGATCTTCGCGTGTCGACGTGAGCCGCACGCCCGGGTCCACTTACGAAGATGTGTCAATTGTGACGCTGGATGAATCCGTGCCGGCCGACCGCACCGTCTCTATCGTGCAGCTCGATGTCGAGTATTTCGAGCAGCAGGCGCTGGCGGGGGGGCTTGGGCTCATTCGCCGCTGTCTTCCGATCATCATCCTCGAGAATCTTCCCGCGGACGAAACCTGGTTTGCGGAGAACATTCTCGCGCTCGGCTACCGCGCTTCAGACAAGGTTCACCGCAATACGGTGTTTCGCTCCGAGCCAGCTCTCGGAGGAATTCCGGCACATGAATTGTGACGATGAACAAAAAAGCAGAAGCGATTAAATCGCCGTAATTCGCCGCATTCATTGAGCAGTAAGAGAATCCCTTTCACGGGATGTTAAGCGCCGGCCCATAGCGTTCAGATCGATCTCGACAGGACTAAAGGAAGCAAGAAAGATGAGTCCGAAAAGCCTTGCCGCTGCAGCATCCCTGACAATTCTCGTGTTCGTCGCGTCGCCCTTGGCCGCGCAACCCAATCCGCCCGTGGACCCCTGGGCCGGATTGTACATCGGCATTGGCGGTCATGCGGGCGAAGCCATCGGCGGCGAGAAGCTCGATTTCCAGGATCTGAGCGCGACCCACGATCTCTCGTTTCAGAGCAAGACCGAGGACTCGCGATTTATCGGCGGCGCGCAGTTGGGCCAGCTATGGCGTGTGGGTGGCATGGCCCTGGGAATCGAAGACGATGTGAGCTTTGCGAAGGACATAAAATATTTGGAGACGCTCCGCGCCGTTGTTGGCGTACCGACGGGACCATTCCTGATCTACGGAACAGGTGGTCTTGCGATTGGGAAATTTGCTGAGGAATTCAGCGTCACGTCGCCCAACGAAGCCGGTGTGATCAGCGGCAGCATCGGCAGATATGGCTGGACGGCCGGCGGCGGTATCGAGACCCTTGTAACGTCACACCTGAGTCTCGGTATCGAGGGTCTCTATTACGGCATGGGCAAGGACACTAGCCTGTTCACAACGCCGCTTGGCGAACAGTTTGCCGTGGCCGCCGACCGCAATTTCGCAGTCGTGCGCGCGCGGCTCGATTTCCACTTCACCAGCTGGTTCTGAACACGATCGCTGCCGCAACTCTGCCTCCACGTCAGACAACCGACGTTCTTGCCGGCTAGTGTCCAAAGCGCGAGAATATCCAAAAGAAGAGGGTGGCGGCGATGACCAGCGGGATGGCAGCGTAGACCACTTGGCGCGCGCGGCTCTTGGCCTTCAGATCCCGCGTCTTGGTTCGGATGGCCGACAGAAGCTCGAGCGCCAGTCCGATCATCAGGAAAATGAGCAGTCCCATCCCAACCAGCTCGAGAAAAGGCTCAATGTGACGCATGCCGCCGAGTCGCAAGGAACTATCCCCTGAAAGCGGCGGAACCTTAACCGTATCCGTTTGACGTTCCGAGGCATTTTCCTTGCAGAGGCGAGGTGCTATGGGAACCGCTGAATCTTGTGAGCGGCGTCCGGTGCAAGTTTGCCCCATCATCCTGTGCGGCGGCGAAGGATCGCGACTCTGGCCGGTCTCGCGACGGGATTTTCCCAAGCAATTCGCGCCTCTGGTCGGAGAATTGTCTTGCTTTCAGCAGGCCGCGCTCAGGCTTCACGGCATGGCGGGCGCAGTCAGGCCGGTGGTGGTCGCCGGCGAAGCCCATGAGACCACTGTGTGCCGCCAGCTTGAGGCGATCGGGGTCGAGGCGGTTGTTATCCTCGAACCGGAGGGGCGGGATTCTGGCCCGGCCACGGCTGCCGCCGCGGCTTGGCTTCTGGCCTCCGGCTTGGACGGGGCGGCCATCATGCAGCCGGCCGATCATTACATCCCGGATGTCGAGCGCTTTCGCGCCGCCGCGACCCTCGCAGCAGCAGGCGCAGAACATGGTTTCATCGTTACCTTCGGCATCGCCCCCACCGGGCCCGAAACCTCCTACGGCTACATCCATCGCGCTGGCGCCGTGGACGGGTGCACCGGAGTCTCGGCTGTCCACCGGTTTATCGAAAAACCGTCGCGGGAACGAGCGCGCGAATATCTGGCACAAGGGTACGTCTGGAATAGTGGCATGTTCGCCTTTCGCCCGTCTGTGCTGCTCGACGAATTTCGTTCCTTCGAGCCGTCGATTGCGGATGCGGTCGAACGCGCGGTTGCCAATGCAGAAGGCGAGCGCGTGATTCGCCTGGACCCGGTTGCCTTCGGGCAGTCTCCGAAGAAGTCGCTGGATCACGCGGTCATGGAGCGCACGGCGCGCGCGGCCGTTGTCGACGGCGATTTTCCGTGGTCCGATCTTGGGGCCTGGACCGCGATCTATCATGCTCATGCGAAGGATGGGCAGGGCAACGTGGTTTCCGGCGAGGCAATCGTTCTGGAATCCGAGCGCTGCTTTGTTCGCGCGGAGGGGACGCCGCTCGCGGTGATCGGGCTGTCCGGAGTCGGCGTGATCGCCGAACCGGATGGCATCGTCGTGTGCAATCTGGATGCCGCCGGTTCCGTCAAGCTCGCCGTCGATGCCTTACGCACAAAGGCCCGGCCGGAATCTCTCAGACGTTCCCGCGGCGCAACGCGGCGCGCCTTTGCGAATCTCTCCGGCGCGGCGGAGCGGTTGGGCCGATGGCTGGACAATTCTGCGCTTCCACTCTGGTGGACAGCGGGTGCCGACCATGAGCAGGGCGGCTATTTTGAACTGCTCGACGAAAACGCTCGCCCGGTTCGCACCTCCCGGCGCATCCGTGTGCAAGCGCGACAGATATATTCCTATGCGGCCGCCGGCCTTGGAGGGTGGCTGGGGCCGTCGAGATCCGCCGTGGCGCACGGCCTCTCGTTCCTTGCGAAGCATTATCGACGCGGCGACGGGCTCTATCGGACGCTTGTCGATGATGCAGGCCATGCGGTGGACGAGCGGACCTTCCTCTACGATCAGGCCTTCGTGCTTCTCGCGCTTGCCTCCGCCGCCAAGGCGGGAATCGAAAAGCGCCGCTGTACCGCCGACGCGCTCGAATTGCGGACGATTCTCGTGGACCGTTTCGCGCGCAAGAACGGCGCGGGTTTCCTGGAACAGGAACTGCGCGGATCGAAGTTTCAGTCCAATCCGCACATGCACCTGCTGGAAGCGGCGCTCGAATGGAGCAGCGTGGACCCGGAACAAGCGTGGGACTCTCTCGCAGACTCGATTGTGGCGCTGAGCTTGAAGTGTTTCATTGATCGCGACAGCGGAATCCTGCGCGAATTCTTCGACGAGGCCGGTACTCCGCTTCCGGGGATCCCGGGTCTGATTATCGAGCCAGGGCATCAGTTTGAGTGGGCATGGCTTCTCTCGCGATGGGCGACCGCGCGAAACGACGCCGCCGCTCTCGGCGCCGCGCGTACCCTCTTCGAAACCGGTGAACGCCACGGCATCGACCATGTGCGCGGCGTGGCCATCGACACATTGCTTGCCGACATGTCGCCGCATTCGCGCCAGGCGCGGCTGTGGCCGCAGACGGAACGGCTGAAGGCCGCGCTCGCTCTGGCTGCCCGTGCGCAGGACGGAGAGACACGGCAGCGTTCTGAACGCGCCGCATTGTCCGCGGCGGAAGGCCTTGCGCACTATTTCGACACGACAGTGGCGGGACTTTGGCACGACAAGATGCGAGCCGATGGCACTTTTGTAACGGAACCATCTCCCGGCAGCTCGCTCTATCATATCGTCTGCGGCATTCAGAATTTGCGCGAGTACGCAGGTTGACATGCACAAGCGGATAAATCGCAAGCGAATCATAACGGTGGTCGGAGCGCGGCCCCAATTCATCAAGGCCTTCGCGCTCTCGCGCGCGCTGCGGGAGGCTTCGGACGTCGAAGAAATTCTTATTCACACCGGGCAGCATTTCGACGACAACATGTCGGATATCTTTTTCGACGAACTCGGTATCACGCCGCCACAATACCATTTCACGACGCGCGCTTCCGCGCATGGCGCGGCCACCGCGCACATGCTCACCTGCATCGAAGGCGTGCTGCTCGAGGAAAATCCGGACGCGGTGATCGTGTACGGCGACACGAACTCCACATTGGCGGGCGCGCTGGCGGCTGCGAAGTTGCGCCTGCCCCTCATTCACATCGAAGCCGGGATGCGATCCTTCCGCCGCAAAATGCCCGAAGAGATCAATCGCGTAACAACGGATCATATGAGCGATGTGCTCCTCTGCTCGACGCGCACCGCCGTCCAGAATCTCGCGCGCGAAGGCATCACGAAAAATGTGCACCTTGTCGGCGATCTGATGTACGATGCCACGCTTGCGGCGACCGTTCTTGCGGAAATCAAATCGCCGATTCTCAAGACATTGTCCCTGGCACCAAAATCCTATGCGGTCGCAACCGTTCACAGGGCGCGCAATACAAATGACGCGCAAATGCTCCGGCGCGTTCTCGATTTCATCGCGGACCAGGCGAAGAATCAGCCGATCGTGTTTCCGGTTCACCCGCGGACCGCACAAGCGGCTCTGCGCGCCGGGCTCGATATCCGTGACACTGGGGCTATCGTGACGGAACCGCTGGGATATCTCGACATGTGCCAGCTCCTGCACCATGCAAGCGTCATCATGACGGACTCAGGCGGCGTGCAGAAGGAAGCCTATTTTCATCGCGTTCCTTGCGTCACGCTCCGGGATGTTACCGAATGGGTGGAGACGATCGAGTGCGGGTGGAACCGGTTGTGGACCGTCGGGGAATACCGCAAGCGCCAGGAAATCGAGGATTATGGCGATGGCCGCGCGGCCGCAAAAATTGTTGAAATTGTTCGTTCCGGTGTAACTCGCCCAAGCCGGTCGTCAGTTTGAATGGGCGCTCGCCCTTTCTATGCGAAATCCTGATAACTTCTCGTATTATCTCCGACCCAGGCGTCAAAAATGCTTCCCAGGTCGAGTGCAACGCCGCCGCGCTGCTTTGCTTCGCGAATGATGATTTTGCCGGCATAGCCCGCACCCACCAGGACCAGGCGTCCGCGGGGCCAGTCACCGAGATCCTCTAAAGCGCGTTCGATGCTTTGTGGTGGCATTTCCGAATCCTGCAAAGTTCTATTTTGCAATTCCCTGGCGGCGTCGCCTGGCGGAACGGCCACGGCCTTCGCAATCTCGACTCGAAAACGGCTCTTCATCGCCTCAGGGAGGCCGGCATGGCAGGACACGATGACAATGTCGCGCAACCCATCGAACAACACAGGATAGAGATTCCAGCGCTGCAGATCCTGGTGAATATGCGCGGACGTAAGAACTCCAGCCTCACGTGCCCGAATCCCGGGCGCTTCGCGCAGCGCCTGCATGATCGCAAGCAGTCCGCGCCCGGAAGGGGCCGCCGAGAAACTTCGCGCCGAGTCGAGCCGGATGTCCCGCAGGAATCTGGCTCTCGTTGGGATGCCGAGTCCGTCCGCATCATTGATCGCGCCGCGGACCTGAGCGGCGATGGTGGCGCGCATAACCGGATCCAGCGTGCGGCCCCACCAGATCCGCTCGCGATGCGCGGCGTCGCTCTCAAAGTGTTCCGCAAATGAGGCATCGTAAGCGAAGGCGTTGCTCTCGGCATCGCCGAGACGGATGAAGGAGAATGGCTTATCGTTTGCGAGACGCTTGCGAACCATTGCGATGAACGCCTCGCATTCGGTCGGTTCGATGTCGGTGTCGAAGAGGCATTTGGCGTGAGATTGCGTCAGCGTCTGTTCCCATTCATGGGTGGATTTGAGTACGCCCTCCGCGCTTGCGCTGACGTTCGCGGCGCGAACCATTCTCGGAAACCTTTCCGGCGATCTGGAAACTTTGACCGCGGCGCCAGGCCTTCTCGGAAAGCACGCCAGAATGGTGCGGCTGAGCCTGAGCGCTGCAGCACGGTAGTTAGGCTTCGTTCGCATCTGCGTCAGGAGATGCCGCACGACTTGGCGCGCTGCAGGCTTGTTGCCGTGTGCAATGTGCGCGTTGGTCAGGCCGACCACGAAATCGGCATCTCTGGCACGGAGCTGATCCTGCGCGAGCAAGTGCTGGAACGCGATCTCTGCATCATTCAGCCGGCGTGCCCACAGCGCCGCATTGACCCATCTGCGGGCGAGATCGGCGTTGTCGGGCAATTCGGCGCTCGCTGCTGCCCAAAACGCTGTGTGGTCGTCATAGCGTCTTGTGGCAGAACGAATCTCGCCGATCAGACGTAGGGATTCGTACCGATCGATGCGGCGCAGTCGCTCGGCAACCTTGAGACATTCGTCGTACTCGGCTGCAGCGAGAAGGGCACGTCCGAATGCCCGCAGGACGTTTGCATCCCCGGCGAACTCGCTGTCAGCTTTCTTCCAGAGCGCAGCGGCGCGGGAATACCCATATTGCTGCTGGGCAATCTGCGCGTGGAGAATCGCGCTATGCGGCTTGCCGGGATAGCGCGATAGCAGCCGCTTCGCACAAGCCTCCGCGTCGTCAAGTTGCGCGCTATCGAGAAGCAGCGCGCCTAAGCGGATCAGGGCTTGGAGATGGCTTGGCTCAATGGCCAGTGCCGCGCGCCATTGCTCGACCGCGGCTGCGCTATCACCACGCTTTTCGGCAATTCTTGCCCGAAAAACGGGCCCGTTCTCGTCCTTCGGATAGTGTTGGGCGAATTGGGAGACGAGAGCGTCGGCTTGGTCCAGGCTTCCGGTGTAGATGAGGATTCCGATGTATCCGATGCTGGCGCTCCGATCATGCGGCGCCTTCTGCCAGCATTCCCGCCACAGGCGCTCGGCCGTAGGCCAATCCTTGCGGCGCTGCGCAGCGCGCGCCCGTCCGAGCAGCATTCGCTGCTTGGCCCGAGCGGGGGCCGCGATCAGGGTACCGTAGCGATCCTTCCCCATCGTCCGGTCCGGCCTGGCTGCAATGGCGGTTGCAATTACAGGAGGCAAATGCTCTTTGCCCCCTCGATTTTCATCGCCGCCCGCGGCGGTGCGAAAATAAGGCGGTTATCCCCTCATGGGAAGGATATTCACATCGAGGGAAGGGTTGCAAGTTGCTGATTGGATTAAGCAATATGCGGCCAGACCGGGTCCGGGAGTTTGTCGGCCGAGAGGGGGCGTACATTGCTCATGAATGAGTTGCGTCTGTCGCATCTGAAACGGCTCGAGGCCGAGAGCATCCACATCATCCGGGAGGTTGCCGCGGAGTTCCGCAACCCGGTGATGCTGTATTCGATCGGCAAGGACTCGTCGGTCATGCTTCATCTGGCGATGAAAGCCTTCTATCCATCCAAGCCGCCGTTTCCGCTCTTGCATGTCGACACGACCTGGAAATTCCGGGAGATGATCGAGTTCCGCGATGCCACGGCAAAACGCCTGGGCCTGACCTTGCTTGTCCACATCAATGAGGAGGGGGTGAAGCGCGGCATCAATCCCTTCGATTCCGGATCGTCGCTGCATACGCAGGTGATGAAGACGGAGGCACTGAAACAGGCGCTCGACAAGTGGGGCTTCGACGCGGCCTTCGGCGGCGCCCGGCGCGACGAAGAGAAGTCCAGGGCGAAGGAACGCGTCTTCTCGTTCCGCACGTCCACCCATGCGTGGGATCCCAAGAACCAGCGTCCTGAGCTTTGGCGCGTCTACAACACCCGCGTCAACAAGGGCGAATCCATTCGCGTGTTCCCGTTGTCGAACTGGACCGAGCTGGATGTGTGGCAATACGTGCTCAAGGAGGAGATCCCGATCGTGCCGCTTTATCTCGCCAAGGAGCGGCCGATCGTGGAGCGGGATGGGGCGCTCATCATGGTCGATGACGAGCGGATGAAGCTCAATCCTGGCGAAAACCCGGAGATGCGGATGGTGCGCTTTCGCACGCTTGGCTGTTATCCGCTGACCGGCGCAATCGACTCCGACGCCGACACGCTCGAAGACATCGTGAAGGAAATGTTCACGGCGCGGACCTCCGAGCGCCAGGGGCGGATGATCGATTTCGATGAGAAGGCCTCGATGGAGAAGAAAAAGCGCGAGGGGTATTTCTGATGAACGACGTCTCCGCCGCGTCCGATCTCGCCATCTTCCTCGCCGAGCAGGAAGGCAAGTCGCTCCTGCGCTTTCTGACATGCGGCAGCGTGGACGATGGCAAATCCACGCTCATCGGTCGTCTGCTGTACGATTCCAAGCTGCTGTTCGACGATCACCTCTCCGCGCTGGAGCGGGACTCGAAGAAGCACGGGACGACCGGCGGCGACATCGATTTTGCACTGTTGGTTGATGGGCTCGAAGCCGAGCGCGAGCAGGGAATTACGATCGATGTCGCCTACCGGTTCTTCGCAACCGACAGGCGTAAATTCATCGTTGCCGACTGCCCGGGGCACGAGCAGTACACGCGCAACATGGCCACGGGCGCGTCCAACTCGGAGCTTGCCGTCATTCTGGTCGATGCGCGCAAAGGCGTGCTCACGCAGACGTGCCGGCATGCCTATATCGCATCGCTGCTAGGAATTCGGCACGTCGTGCTTGCGGTCAACAAAATCGATCTCGTCGATTACTCGCAAGAAGTGTTCGAGCGGATCGTGGCGGACTTCACGAATTTCGCCAAGGACCTCGGCTTCGCCAACTTCGTCGCCATTCCGATTTCAGCGCGCTTCGGCGACAACGTGATCGAGCGAAGCCGCAATATGCGCTGGTACGAAGGTCCTCTCTTCCTCGATCACATCGAAACCGTCGATGTCGAGAGCTCGGTCTCGCAGAAGCCGTTCCGCATGCCGGTGCAATGGGTGAACCGGCCCAATCTCGATTTCCGCGGTTTTTCGGGAACGATCGTCAGCGGCCGCGTCAGGAAGGGCGACAAGGTCGTCGTCGCCAAATCCGGCCGGGAAAGCACTGTCAAGCGCATCGTCACCATGGACGGCGATCTGGAGGAAGCGGTTGCCGGCGCGGCGGTCACGCTCGCACTCAGCAACGAGATCGATATTTCGCGCGGCGATGTGCTGTGCGATCCGCATGCCCGGCCGGAGGTTTCCGAGCAGTTCGCCGCCCACGTGCTGTGGATGGTGGACGAGGAAATGCTTCCCGGCCGCCAGTATCTGCTGAAGATCGGCGCCGCGTCCGTTCCGGCGACCATCAGCGAGCTGAAGCACAAGGTGGACGTCAACACCCTTGACCGGCTGGCCGCCAAGACGTTGCAGCTGAACGAAGTCGGCTATCTGAACATCTCGACCTCGCAGCCGATCGCATTCGATCCGTACAAGGAGAATCGCGACACCGGCAGCTTCATCCTCATCGACCGTTTCACCAACGCCACGGCCGGCGCCGGCATGATCGATTTCGGCCTCCGGCGCGCGACCAACGTGCACTGGCAGGCGCTTGGCATCGACAAGCGGGCGCGCGCCAGGCTCAAGGGCCAGAAGCCCGCGGTGCTCTGGTTCACCGGTCTGTCCGGCTCGGGAAAATCGACGATCGCCAACCTTGTCGATCAGAGGCTCTTCACCGAGGGCCGGCACACCTACATGCTGGACGGCGACAACATCCGGCACGGCCTCAACCGCGACCTGGGATTCACCGATGTGGACCGCGTGGAAAATATCCGGCGCGTGGCGGAGGCAGCGAGGCTCTTCGTGGAGGCGGGCCAGATCGTGCTGGTGTCGTTCATTTCGCCGTTCCGCTCCGAGCGGCGGATGGCGCGCGAATTACTCGATAAAGGCGAATTCATTGAGATCTTTGTCGACACGCCGATCGAGATCTGCATGCAGCGCGACCCGAAGGGCCTTTACCAGAAGGCGAGGGCGGGTGAGATCGTGAACTTCACCGGCATCGATAGCCCATACGAAGAGCCGGAGCTCGCGGATTTGACCTTGAAGACGGTGGGAACAGCGCCCGAGCAGCTGGCGGCAGAAGTGGTTGAATATCTCAGGGACCGCGGATTCATTCCTTAAGGATTGCCGGCGGGCTCTCCTGTCTCAATCGGACCACCGATCCGATTGCTGAACTCGCTGCAATCTGTCGCCGCAGGGATTCCAAGTCGGTCGTCTGGCTAAGGACGAATGCTCGCCGGCCAGTTGCGGCTGCGGAGCCAGTAAAACACCGAGTTTCTTCTCATTTCTCGCGGCAAGTCAGGCGCATATTGCAGTCGGGCGAAATCACGCTGGTATAGCCTTACAAGGCGCGTGATCGTGTCCGGCGTGAGGAAGTTCGAGTATTCCGGAAAACGGATCACGCCCCGCAGGTCATGACCAAAGGCGCGCGCAAAGTCCGCGCGCGTGAAATTCACGAGTTCGGCGGGCGGAATTCTTGTCCGCGATACCGATTGGGCCGAGTTGGTTCGCAACCCGGGCGGCCGTTTCCCAAGCTGACGGCAAATCTGCTCAAGGCCTTCCTGAATCGATTCCAGCCGAACGATCTGAATGTCCGGTATGGGAATATCGTACCAGTCCTGCGCCGTTTGCAGCCGCCAGTGATAGTTGGCGCCTGCGAGATCGATCGCTTCCAGGAAATCCAGGAATTCGAGAAACGTTATGCGCCGCTCGTCGTCGGGCGAGCGGAGCGATTTGGCAACCGCTCGCCATTGCGCGCCGCTTTTCGTGTCAGTGACAACCGTAAAGGAGCTGACAGCCCTGAAAAGAGGATGCCTCACAATCGCGACTTTAATGAAGGATGGGTCGCGATAGTACTCGTGCAGGTTCCGATACACCTCTGGATGCTCGGCATACCACATGCGAGCGAGATCGCTTGCGCGGCTGCCCCGCATACGATCCTTCCAGCCCGCAATCTCGAAGAACCAGAGGTGGCCCGTTGTGCTCCCGCACCGGTGCATCCAAAACAGAATCAGTCTGTTTCTTGGATCGACAAGCGGCCGCGGCGGTGGACGCTTCGGCTGGCGATCGGGGACAAAGTCAATCTTCATGTTGGATTGTGCTAAGGCCCCTGCGCCGGTCATGCTCATCATCTCGCGCATGCGAGGACGACGTGATAGCCTGACTCGAAATGCTGGGCATCATTCTGGAGCGAAATATTGCTATCCGCAACGGGTAAACTTCTCAGGAATATTTCTGGGACTGCATTCTCTCGCCAATACGGCTATCTTCGAGCGAGATGGCGAGCGGTAACCGATGAAAGGGTTCTCTTCCGGGAAGCCGAAGCGCTGCTCGAATTCCTGCGCCGGCAACGCTGCACGTTTCACCGCTGTGCCGATCTCTACGCCAGCCCCGTGCCACGTGGGATCGCCTATCGCTACGATGTGCATGTGCGCGATATACCGGGCTGTCATGCCTTCATCAAATTTCACCGGCAACAGAGAATTCCGGCGACATTCTTTCTTTTCTGGGACTATTCACCGACAGAGCGCGGCCGGCATGCCGATTTCCTGGACCTTCAGAAGCGCATGGGCGGTGACCTGGAAATCGGACTGCACGATTCGCCGATCGATGCTTTTCTGATTTCCCAAAAGTTCGCGGGCGATCGGCGGGCTTTTGCAAAGTGGACAGCTTCGCCGGACGTGCTGAAATGGCTCGACCATCTTGTGCAGAAACCAGAAGAACTCGATAGCTTGAATTGCGATGCGCTGAACGCCTTCGTCGAACGCGTTCGTCGGACGAAGGCTCAGTTCGGACCGGTATCGCTTATCGCCGGGCACGGCGGCGAGTTGGGCCAAAGCCTGCGGAAGAAAATGGCGCGTCTTGATCCGGCGGTTGCAAAAGTCGCTCTGGGTTTACGCGCACGGCACTGGCTCACACCAGACCGTTTGGCTGCGGCAGGTCTTTTGGGTTGCGTCGATCGCAACGCCCACTCACCGGCGCGATGGTTTGAAGCTTCCGATGATGGAGGCTTGATTGCGAAGATGGCCCACGTGCTTGGGAAGCGGCTAAACGATCAAATGGCTGTTCAACTCCTGCTGCATCCGTACACATGGGCCGGCGGCAAGCGCGACGCAGAGTTGAGTAGTCTACTGAAAGTGGGCGCACCTCTTCCCCCGCCTCCTCCCCGTCCTGGCGCAAAGAGCGTGGTTGCCGGCGTCTAGCTGCTGCGCCTCCCTGCCGCTTCAGATCAGCAATTCGCTAAGCGGGCGGGCGCAGGACTTCGATTTCGATCGGGCCGAGTTTCGGGCTTACGTACTGGATTGAGCGCCAGGTGCGCCCATCTCCCGCGATCCAGTAGGAATTTACGAAGGTCCAGTCGGGCTGTTCGCTCCGGCAGGTTTCGTCGACGCGGACGGTCGGGACGTTCACGGTAAAATTCTTGACCGTTTCCGGTCCCCGAACCACCGATTGGCAGGTGACGAGGACGGAATAGAGGTTGAGGTCGGCAAAATCCATCTCCCACCGGGAGACCCCGCCGGCCTGCCATGTGGGTGCGCCAGGTTGGCCGGCGCGAATTCGCGCATCCGTCAGGTTGTGTTCCAGTCCGGCGCTCCGGATGATGCGTCCGTTCTTGATCAGCAGGGCGATGCGCGAGGCGGACGTCCACAGGCGCTCGTCGCCCGGATTCGTTGTGGCAAGTGCGAGAATGCCTTCCTGGCTTCCGTCCACGCGGACGCCGATCGTGGCGTAAGGAATGGCCGCGGCCTGCTGCAAGGTGACCCCGGTACCGCCGCCGGTAAACACCTGCAAAAGCGCGCCGGAGAGATCGCCCCAATTGTCCGTGCTGTCGGAACTGCAGGCGCTGAGGATCAGGGCGCAAGCGGCCGGCGTGGCGAAGCGGCGCAACGCGCGTGTCGCGCGCGTTTCAGGGCGACACGATGTCATTGAGGTGCTCATCGATCTCGCCGTAACTGGTCCGCCGTGTTTCATCATACAGGGAGTCATCGTTCAGAAGCCGCTGGCCGCCGTCTCGCGTCAACGGCCGGAAGTCCAGATTGGCCTCCGACTGACTATAGATCGGCAGGAACCACTCGAGCGGAATTCTCAGTATGATGCCCTTGTCGAAGCTGCCCTCGCCGAATTGCGAGAAGGGCACGTTTGTGAAGGTTGCAAACGCCCCGATTTCTATTCCGGTCTCGAAGTGGCGCGAGATCTCAAAGGTTGCGCCCCAGTCGCCTGCCAGATAGCGCCCGCCATGCACGGCGAAATCCAGACCATACCAGGGCGACTGATAGTAGACCGACACGTGTCCGGTCACCACGCTATAGGAGCGGATGCCGAACAGGCGGTCGAAATCGCGCTGCCACACCTTGTAAACGTCGGCGCCGATTGCCCAGCGATATCCGTCCGGGCGCCACAAGACCTGTCCGCCTGCGCCCATGAACATGTCTTCGAGATAGCCGGCCTTGATCTCGGCAAACAGCTCCGGGTCCAGACGCGTCCTGTACACGGCATCAAGGCTCGATATGCCGCTGCCCCCATGCTCATAGTAGAGACCGAAGTCGCTGCGCACATGCGGCAGCTGGCTGTTGCTTGGCATGTTCGAGCCGAGGCCATTGTAGATCGCGCCCTCCAGAACGGTTTCCAGCGTAATGCCCGGATAAAGCTCGGTGTAGCCGCTCACGTCCGCAAACAGGCCAACCCTCACGGGTGCTTTTGGATCGAAGAATGAGCGCGCCAGCCGTGGATAGATCGACCAGCCATATTTTGGATATTCCGCCAGCTGCTGGGAATCCAGGATCGGATTGTCCATTGGTGCGGGTTCGAGTGTGACGGCGTCTCGAATTTCTGCAGCCGAGCCGTACAAATTCAGCACCCTCTCCAGGCTGCTGCGCAGAATTTTCGTGTCGCGGACCGGCACACCGCGATAAACGGAAATGATTCTGAACACCTCGACGTCGGGCGGCGTGTCCGCAAGCAGCACGCGCGAGATTCGCCCGATAGCTTCGGATTCGAAATAGTACTTGTTGTTGGTGAAGTACACGGTCGCTGACGTGGCGGTGACGGTGACGGCATCGACCTGTAGATTCTGCAGCTTCGCGTCCTGCCGAATTTTCTTTTCGGCTTCACGCGGATCGCTGACCGTCGGTTGGAATGTGAAGGCGCCAGGACTCGATCCGAGCGGCGCGGAATTGTTCGCCGGAGGAGGATCGGCCTGCGGCGCGGCCACCATGTTCAGGCTGGCCAGATTGTAGCGCCGCTCGACGGGGCACATTGTCACCTTTCCATCATGATCGGAAAGATCCGCTACCGCGATACTGTCGATGCCCGGAATGGATTGCGCGGCAACCTGCGCAAAAATTCGGCATTGCGCCGGCATGTCTTCAGGACCCTGGACGTTGAGGGTCAGCGTGCGGCCATCGATCTCGTAATCGTGCAAGGCCGCAGAAGGGGCCGCGGCAAGAATGGTTTTGACGTCCGCGGCATCGGGTGTGAGCTTCGAACCCGGTGCGCCGCCATTCAGAAGGTTCAACTCGTTCCTGTTCTCCGTCAGCGATGTCACAGCGGAGGCGCGTTCCTGCGAGTTGCGGATGGCGGGCGGCAACGGTGCCGGACCGAGGCGTTGCGGAAACACGTCGCTCTTCGGATCGAAGTGGAACGAGAGGATCGCGCCCCATGTTGTTCCGTAGAGATAGCCGCCAGTCAGACTCACATTCTCGAGCACTCGATAGGAAAGGCCAAAGTTGACAGGCATTCGCGTGAAGAAATGCGTGTTATTCCGTTCGCGCAGATAGCGGTCGCTGCTGTATTCGACGAGCAAATCGAGTCCGTCGATCGGGGTCTGCCAATTGAAGCCTCCGAAGACGCTCGTATCCGGTCCGTGGAACAATTGACCGAACGCTACGGTGCCGCCCTGGCCTGTACTGCTGGAACGCGTATTGAAGGATTGGAAAACTACACCGAGCGGGTTCGGAAACATTTCCGTCGAGGCGAGACGGCCCCAGCCGAGTCCCGCCGTGAAATCGACCGTCCAGAATCGCTTCGACAACACAACGTACTCTGCGCCGTAAACGCCAGTGCCGACCAGATCCCGTACGCCGACCGCAACCGCAGGCGTGTACGCAGTCTCCTGAAACAGGCGCGCCTTCACGCCAAAGCTGCGGTCGAAAAGAACGCCGCCGTCGTTGAAGAAATGCGGGATATGGCTGTAGCGGAATGTTCCTTCCAGCCACGGCAGAACCTGGAAGCCGCCTGTTATTCTCCATTGCGTGCCGTCGACATCGCCGACAGTGAGCGAGACCTGGCCATCCGGCGCCATGCGCGCGCTGGGCATTTCGAGGATGCCCATGTCTCCGTAAGTCGTTCGGTTCTGTTCGAAGATCTCGTCATCGTCAGCGAGCGCAGGCGTCGCAAGTATCATGAGCAGCAGGAGCGCCGAGCAGCCGAGCGCGAGTTTGTGGGTGTGCAAACCTGAGCGAGCGCCGCGATGGGCGCGCCGGTCTGCGACGGCGCTCACGTATCCGGAAGCCCTCACCGTCCCCGCTCGCTCCCCAAGCCATTGTCCGGATGTCCCGAAGATCCGGCACAGTGTTGCAATCTGCCCGAGAGAGTGCGGGGCCGAACCCCGTTGCTCCCAGCCGCGGAGTGACTCTAATTGCCCCGGCGCACCGGTCAACCGCGGAAGTCAGGTTATGTGATTGAAATTACTGGCAGCCTTGCTCTTCCGGCGTCAGAACTTCACGTTCTGCAGGATGGCGCGAAGCGCGGGGGCGATATCGGGGCGGCCCAACCCCACGGCGATATTGGCGTGCAGGAAGCCAACCTTGTCGCCGCAGTCATATCGCGCACAGCTTGTCTTCACCGCATGGAAAGGCATGCGCCCAATTAGCCGCGCCATGGCGTCCGTGATCTGAATCTCCCCGCCTGCGCCTGTCTCCTGGCGATCCAGTTCCGCAAAAACCTCCGGCGGCAGGATGTAGCGGCCGATGATGCAGAGCCGTGACGGCGCCTTGGCCGGCTTTGGTTTTTCAACGACGCCTTTCACCTCGACGATCGTTCCGCGGCTCGCCCCCGGCGAAATCACGCCATAGCGCTTGACCTCTTCGAGCGGCTTCTCCTCCGCGGCAACGATAGCCCCGCCGCCGACCTGGTTATAGGCCTGCATCATCTGTTTCAGGGCGCCGGGCTCGCCGATGAGCAGATCGTCGGGAAGAAGAACGGCGAACGGCTCATCGCCGACGAGGTGCCGCGCGCACCAGACGGCATGACCCAAACCCAATGGCTTCTGCTGGCGCGTGAAGCTGACGGCGCCGGTTGTGGGCAGTCCTTCAAGCAGGCTGTCCAATTCGGCTGTTTTCTCGCGAGCCGAAAGCAGCATTTCGAGTTCGTAGGCGTGGTCGAAATGATCTTCGATGATCCCCTTGCCGCGGCCGGTGACGAAGATGAATTGCTCAATGCCCGCTTCTCTCGCCTCTTCCACCGCATACTGGACAACCGGCTTGTCGACGACCGGAAGCATCTCTTTCGGAACGGCCTTGGTGGCGGGCAGGAAACGCGTGCCCATGCCGGCGACCGGCAGGACGGCTTTGCGGACTCTCTGGGCTTTTCTGGGCATGGAGGCAGAATTTGAAAGCGGGGCTTTCATGGCATACTAGGACGGCCATCGTCCACGGGCTCGGCAAGGCTGCCTGATGCGAATTCTGATAACCGGCGCCGCCGGGTTCATTGGTTTCCACGCGACCGCCGCGCTGCTCACGCGCGGCCACGAGCTGACGGCCCTCGACAATCTGAACGCCTATTACGATCCCGCGCTCAAGCACGCGCGATTGGCCGAGCTTGACCGTCAAAAGGGCTTTCGCTTTGCAGAATGCGATATCGCCAATGCGGATGCGCTTGCCGCGGCTGCTGAATCATCGGCGTACGAAGTTATTCTCCATCTCGCGGCCCAGGCCGGCGTGCGCTATGGCCTCGT
>DATJGT010000021.1:0-3062 GCA_035494695.1 Rhizomicrobium sp.
CCAGCACAATCGCGCACGTATTATCATTGACGGCGGCCCGCAGCCCTTCCACATCGTTCTGCTTCACGAAGGTTACTTCTTCCAGCAGCGGCTCGAATCCCTTGCGATGTTTGTCTTGCCCGGTGAGCGAAAGCGCGCCAAAAGTGCGCCCGTGGTACGACCCTTCCAGCGCCACCAGTCGGCATTTCGCCTCGCCGCCCGCGCGATGTCCCGCCAGCCGCGCCAACTTGATTGACCCTTCGATCGCTTCCGTTCCGCTGTTCGAGAAGAACGCGCGACTCAGTCCCGACAGTGCACACAGCTTCTCTGCCAACGGCCCCTGATACTCGTGATAGTAAAGATTCGAGACGTGTACCAGCTTCGCGGCCTGCTCGCGAATTGCCTTCACAATGCGCGGATGCGCGTGCCCCAGCGCGTTCACCCCGAGCCCCGAAACAAAATCGAGATATTTCTTGCCCTCGATGTCGTACAGAAACACGCCCTTGCCCCGGCTCAGCACCACCGGGTAGCGATTGTAGGTCTTCAATAAATATTTCCGCTCGCGTTCCGCGATTTGTTCGAAGGTTTCCATAAGAGCACTCATTTTACCGGAACGTGTCATTCCCGCGAATGCGCCCAATCACAGACAGGTGCCGCCGATCAGTGGCGATCGCGCCTCCACGAGTTTCTGCCTTGGCGGCCGCTCTTTCCCTGATCCACCTTTTCTATGCGGAGAACCCCGTCATACACTTCCCTTTCCCCGGTTTTACTCCGATCATCACCAGAGATAGCAGAAATAGTTCCACGCCGGCTGTCCATCGCCAGGGAAAAGGGTCCTGACCCTGAACGGATAATCTCGTGCATCAGCGAAGGGTCAACGCACGAGTCAAGGTTCAATGATGTTTGAAGAACGCCGCCACAGCGTGCGGCACAAAGTGAATGGCCCGGTGTTCGCCAGCTTCGACGGCGTCACCGGAGGCATGATCCTCGATCTCAGCGAGCAGGGACTCTCCATGCAAATCCCTGCGGCGCTCGATCCCGACCGCCGCGAGCTCCCGGTGCACCTGCGTTTCGATCTTCCCGATTCCAACGCGCACCTCGAGACTACTGGCTACATCGCATGGGCTGACGCGCTGGGGCGCGCCGGAGTACGCTTCTCCGATCTTCCTGCCGAGGCGCGCAAGCGTTTGGACGAATGGCTCGCGGTCAACGATGAAGCTCCCAGCCGCAAGGCCCCCAAGCTCAGGCTGGAGCGGTCGTCGCTGGTTACGCGCACGACCATGCCCACCGAAGCTGGCAAGCGGCAATCAGTCAGTCTGGAAGCAGGCACCGCCACAGGAGATTTAGTGAATGCGGCGCCGGGCTCCAATACGATGCAATACGAATTCCACTCGCTGGGGTCCGACCTAAACACTGCCTTACGCGTAATCGGCGAACGCGCCCGCACGCTTCTGCGTGGAACCGGCGCTGCCATCGCTCTCGCCGAGCACGGTCCCATGATGTGCCGGGCCAGCGTCGGCACCGGGGGTCCGCCACTCGGCACTCGTGTAGACATCAACTCAGGATTCACCGGAGAGTGCGTCCGCGAAGGAAGAGCCCTGCGTTGCGATGACGCCGAGACAGACGGGCGCGTCGCGCAGGAAATCTGCCATCGTCTCGGCATTCGCTCCATCGCCGCCGCCCCCCTCCGCTACGAGCGGGATGTGGTCGGATTGCTTGAGGTTTTTTCCCCGCATACCTTCGCCTTCGACGAAGGCGACCTCGCTATTCTCGAACGCCTGGCGCAAACCGCACTGCTCATGGTCAGCGAAGCGCAGCTCCTCAAACGTTAGCGCTCTACCGTTCTGTGTAGCGCCGGCGTCTCGCCGGCTGTCGCGGGGGAGTCCTCGCCATCCCTGGGTGCCCCATTTCTCGCGCTCTTTTTGCGCGAGAAGTGGGGGCTTTTCCTGAACGCAGATTCCTACTTCTGCGTCCGTTATCTCCGTTTCTTCCTGCTCCAATTCCACAGGGGCGCACCCCACGCGCCCGCGGCCAGCACCGCGCCAAACAGGATCACGGCATCAATGCTGCTTCGTCCCTCGCGCGCCCAGTACACATCTCGAAGATTCAGCCAGAGCGCGAACTCATCCAAAGTGAGGGCCGCGCCCACGCCGTACAGAATCGACATCAGCCGCCCCACAAAAATGGATGACCGGTCCGATCCATTTCCCACCTCGCAAAGCCAGCCATATCCGACCAGCAGCAGAATGATGATCCCAAAAACGAGGTGGTGAATGTGCCGCCCGCCAACCTGGATGAAATGAAATGGCGGAATGTTGTGCACCACTCCATACACCACGGCCCGCACTCCGGCGAAAGTCAAAAAGAAACTTACTGAAGCCACAAACAGCCGCCGCCGCGGCCGGTCTGGAATGCGCTCATGCAGCGCCCGCCCTAGCGACGTCCCATGCAGAAGCAAGAGAAAGGCGGCGCTACCCGCCACCGCCAGCAGCAGGATGAACCAGGTATAAGCCATGCCGCATTAAACCGCAGGAAAGGGGCGGACCGCCAGAGTGAACGACTCTAGGGGCGATTGTTCTGCAACTGAGTAGTTGTAAAAGCGGATCATGGCACAGTCGCATGTACCGGAATATTCCGACGGGTCTGAAAAAACAAGGGCCGCACCTAGGCAGCGGCGGCGATTCGATAAAATCTGACGCGGATCACGCGCGTCGCTCTACACTGGGACGCCAGGGGAACTGCAGATGAATCGTAGAGACATGCTGAAGGGTGCGGGAGTAATTGCGGGGGCAACGGCGGTGAAGTCAGTGGCTCAGAATTCCTCAGCGCCCGCACAGCCCGCGCGCAAATCGAAAATCATCGTCACTGGCGGACATCCCGGCGATCCCGAATACGGCTGCGGCGGCACCATCGCGCGCCTCACTGCACTGGGCCATGACGTCGTCCTGCTCTATATGAACGACGGCGCCTGGATGCAGACTGGCGCCGCGGTGCGCATCGCCGAAGCCAAAAAGGCTTGCGAGATACTCAAGGCGCGGCCGGCATACGCGAATCAGATCAACGGCCATGCCATCGTCGACAAC
>DATJGT010000022.1:0-7925 GCA_035494695.1 Rhizomicrobium sp.
TGATCGTGGGGCCCGCCGCAGGGCTCGTCTGCTGCGTTTGGACATTTGCGACAGGCGCTGCCGATGGCGGTGCAAGTTCCTGGGTCTGGGCATCCTGGGAAACAGGCGCTGCTCTTGGCGTGCGTTGCGCATCGGCACCGCCGGCGCTGAGACCGATTGCCAAAACCATCGCCAGCGCGACGGCCGTTCGCCTTAAGAACATCCGCAAATCTCTCCTCTCCCAAGGCCATGCGGCTTCGCGCGACTCACCAACGTCTCAGATTATCTTCGCCCAAAAGGCCATTTGAAGGTGGCCGAATTTGGGCGGCGGTAATTAAGCGCTTGTTTCCGCTGCAAAAGGCGCGAGCTTCTCGCGCATTTCCGGAGGAATGCGGCGCGGCTTCCCTTGAAGTGTGATAATGCACGCTTCGACAACGCCGTGCGTCAGCTGCGCTCCGCCGCAAAAGACATTCTGCTCGGCACCGAGCCGCGCACCCGTCAAAAGGGTCGCCCGCGTATGTACCTCGATGAGATCATCCACGCGCGCCGGCCTGAGATACTCGATTTCAACCCGCCTCAAGGTCCACGCAGTCGACTCAGGTTCATCGAGATGCGCAAGCCGCGTGATCCCGACGGAGCGGAAGAATTCCGAACGGCCCCGCTCCATATAGCGCAGGTAATTGGCGTGATAGACAATACCTGACAGGTCCGTGTCCTCGTAATAGATGCGGATCGGCAGGATGTGCACCTTGCCTTCAAAACGGCCGGCGCCTTGATCTTTCATTTGAGAATCAGCACGGCTTGCCTTGAGGACAGGATGATTTTCCCGCGGGAATAATGTTCACGGTGACCACTCCGGTGTCCTTTGGAGGCTCCGACGAAAAGTAGTGGCTCCAGACGGCCCCGAAATAGCCGGCGCCGAAGAAAATCATCAGCGTGACGCCAAGGGCAACGGCGAATACGACCAGGCGGCGAAACATCACGTCTCGTCACCGCTTGGGAAAAGACCGAATTGGGTAGGGTCGCGCGGCGGCGCGGCCAAACCGAGATGCTCAAACGCGGCGCCGGTCAGCACGCGCCCGCGTGGCGTGCGTTGAACGAAGCCTTGCTGCAACAGAAACGGCTCCACGATTTCCTCAATGGCATCGCGCGCTTCGCCCAGGGCGGCGGCGATTGTCTCAATGCCGACAGGTCCACCGCCGAAGCTTTCAGCCACCAGCCGCAGATAGCGCCTGTCGAAAGCATCAAGGCCACGCTTGTCCACTTCAAGCCGCGTCAGCGCCTCGTCGGCGGTCTTGGCGTCCACTGTCGCATGCGCCGCCACCGATGCAAAGTCACGGACGCGTTTGAGCAGGCGACCGGCAATGCGCGGCGTGCCGCGGGCGCGTGACGCAATCTCCCGTGCACCATCTTTTGTCAATTCCAGCCCGAGGACCCGCGCTCCGCGCGCGACAATCGAGATGAGTTCGTCCGGAGAATAGAAATTGAGTCGAATGGGTATGCCGAACCGATCGCGCAGCGGCGTCGTGATGAGGCCGGAACGCGTCGTTGCCCCAACGAGCGTAAACGGATTGAGCGTGATCTTGACCGAGCGCGCGGACGGTCCTTCCCCGATCACAAGATCCAGTTCGTAGTCTTCCATCGCCGGATAGAGGATCTCTTCGACCGCCGGGTTGAGGCGGTGAATCTCGTCGATGAACAGAACGTCGCGCGGCTCGAGATTGGTCAGGATGGCAGCGAGATCGCCGGCACGCGCCAGTACCGGACCGGAGGTGCTGCGGAAATTCACGCCCAACTCGCGCGCGACGATTTGTGCGAGTGTTGTCTTGCCCAAACCCGGCGGGCCGGAAAACAGGACATGGTCCAGCGCTTCCTGACGTTCGTGCGCGGCCTGAATGAAGATCGAGAGATTTTCGCGCGCCTGGCTCTGGCCGACGAATTCGGACAGCCGCCTGGGTCGGAGGCTCGCCTCGAGCGCGTCGTCTTCGCTCCGCTCCGGCGCGACGACTCGCTCGGTGGGCTTTGTTGCGGCGCTTGCCATCCCGCTACCTTACCATGGCGCGAAGACTTTCGCGCACCAGTGCGTCAAGCGGCGCATGCTCGCCCAGCTCACGGCTTGTCCGCGCGATCGCTTCGGCCGCCTGGGTCGGTGAATAGCCGAGCTTCACGAGTGCCGCCACGGCATCCGCTTCCGGACCGCGCGGCGCGAGGACGGGAACGGCAATTCCATCTTCCGCGCGGCCGCGTAGCATCATGGCTGGCGCCTTGTCCTTCAGTTCGGTGACGATGCGTGTGGCGAGTTTTGGCCCCACTCCTTGCGCGCGCCCGACGACAGCCTTGTCGCCGAGCGCGATTGCCCGCTCCAATTCGCGCGACGACAGAGCTGACAAGACGCTGAGCGCCACGCGCGCGCCGACATTCTGCACTGTTTGCAACAACCGGAACCATTCGCGTTCCTCGGCGGTCGAAAAACCATAGAGACGAATTGCGTCCTCGCTCACCTTTGTTTCGATCATCAGCGCAGCAGTTGCGCCCGCATTCAATTTGCTCAGCGTCGATGATGGACAATGCACGAGGTAGCCGACGCCGCTCACATCGATTATTGTATGGTCCTCGGCAACCGAATCCACGATACCGTTCAGTTTGCCGATCATGCCAGCGCTGCCAGGATTCTCGCTCGCGTGCCCGCGAAATGCGCATGGGCAATGGCGCAAGCGAGCGCATCCGCGGCGTCGGCGGCTTCCACTCGCGCAGAGGGCAGGAGGCGCCGCACCATCGCCTGAATTTGCATCTTGTCGGCGTGACCCACGCCGACCACGGATTTCTTGATGTGGTTGGGCGCGTACTCGGCGATCGCAAGGCCCCCCTGCGCCGCGGCGAGCAACGCAATCGCGCGCGCATGGCCGAGTTTAAGGGCCGCCGACGGATCTTTTGCCACGAACGCCTGCTCAACGGCGATGGCCACGGGCTTGAGATTCAAAATCACCGCGCACAGCTGCTCGTGCAGCCCGAGCAGACGAGCGCCGAGTTCCAATTTGGCGTCGCTGCGCAAAACGCCATGCCCTATGTGGTGAAGCCGGTTACCGGCAACATCGATCACGCCCCAGCCCATGCGGGAGAGCCCTGGGTCAAGCCCGAGAATGCGCACTGTCAACGCGCCGCCGCTCACAGAATCACATCGCCGAGTTTGTGCGTTCTGCCGGTTGCGGGCAACTCCGGCGTCAGGTGCCGTAATCACAACCGCATCGCCCGGCCCCGGTGAATTTCCACGGTTGGGCCTATGCGGCGAGCTTCGCCATCAAGGTGTCGGAAAGCTCGTAATTGCCATAAACGTTCTGGACGTCGTCGTGCTCCTCCAGCGTGTCGAGCAATTTCACCAGCGTTTCGCCGGAATCGTCGCCCACTGGCGTGGTGGACTGCGGACGCCATTCGATTTTCGCAGAAAGCGGTGCGCCAAGCTTCGCCTCCAATGCGTCGCGCACGGCGCCGAAGCTTTCGATGCTGGCGATGAACTCGTGAATATCGTCGCCGGAGACGCACTCATCGGCGCCGACGTCGATGGCAATTTCAAGCATGGTGTCGTCGCTGCCCCTGTCCTTGGGATAGCTGATGACGCCCACGCGGTTGAACATGAAGGTCACGGAATTGGGCTCGCCCAACGCACCGCCGTATTTCGAAAACGCCGCCCGGATATCGCTGCCGGTGCGGTTGCGATTGTCCGTCTGCGCTTCGACAATCAGCGCAACCCCACCGGGACCATAGCCCTCGTATCGCACTTCTTCGATATTCTCCGCGCCCGCCCCGGTCGCCTTGTCGATGGCCCGCTGGATATTGTCCTTCGGCATCGATTGCGCCTTGGCGGCAGCAATGGCCGCCCTCAGGCGCGGATTGTGAGCGGGGTCAGGCATGCCTTGCTTGGCCGAGACCATGATTTCGCGCGCCAGCTTGGAGAACAGTTTGGAGCGCTCCTTATCCTGGCGCCCCTTGCGGAACATGATGTTCTTGAACTGGGAATGGCCGGCCATGAATATTTTCTGGGTGGATGCGGCGGCTGAAATAGCCGTGGCCGCGTCCCGGTTCAAGCGGCGTCAGTCGGGCCAATCACGCGGGGACGCTTCGCTGCAAGCGGCCTCCCACCCGCACCGGTTCGATGCGCGTGGCCAGACCTTTTGCGTTCGTCTCGACGAAAACACCGCATAGTGTCGCCGGCCCTGTCGCCGGCGAGAACCGGCTCGTCGAAAGCTTTTTCGTGTAGCGCTGCAGCGGCTCGAATTTGTCCATGCCGATCACGGAATCGTAGTCGGCACATGCGCCGGCGTCTGTCTGGTATGCGGTGCCGCCCGGAAGTATCTGCGCATCCGCAGTCGGCACGTGGCTGTGGGTGCCCACGACCAGGCTGGCGCGGCCGTCGCAGAAATGGCCCATCGCCATCTTCTCGCTCGTTGCTTCGGCATGAATATCGACGACGATCGCGTCCGCGCCTTCGCCAAGCGGGCAGGCGATCAACTCCGATTCCACCGCGGCAAAAGGATCGTCCTGCGGCTCCATGAAGACGCGGCCGAGTGGATTGACGACCAGCACACGATGCCCTCTTCGCGTCTCGTAGAGACCGGCGCCTTTGCCCGGTATGCCTGATGGCAAATTGCGTGGGCGCAAAACACGATCTTCGTCGGCGATGAACGAGAGAATTTCTTTTTGATCGGCCCAATGATTGCCGGTTGTGATGACATCGATGCCGATGACAAAGAACTCGTTTGCGATCGTGCGGGTGAGTCCAAATCCGCCAGCCGCATTTTCGCCGTTGGCGATGACGAAATCGATTTGTAATTGCTCTCGCAGCCGCGGCGTCTCGGCAATCACGACCTCCCGCCCCGGCCGCCCGACAATGTCTCCAATGAAAAGGATTCTCATGCCTTTGAAAAACGCCTCACGCCCAATTCCGTTACCACCATATCAAGCCTCTGGTCATTCGGTTCGCGCGGTAGCGAGCTCATTTCTTGCCCCGCAAAGGCAATCCCCACCGCGGTAACCTGCGCCGCTTCGCGCAATTCTGCGAGCGTCCGATCATAGTAGCCTCCCCCATATCCGAGACGATACCCCTCGGAATCAAAAGCGAGTAACGGGACAAGCAGAGTCGTCGGCCTCGCCAAGGGCCAATCCGGGCGCGGCTCCGGTACCCGAAAGGCGCCTGCCCGCATATGCTCGCCTGGGACCACCGTATGGAACGCGAGCGGTTGGCCCTTCATGTGCACGCGAGGGTACGCAATCTCACAGCCCCTTGCTGCGAGCGTCTCCACCAGCAGTCTGGGGTCCGCCTCGTTTGCCAGTGCAACATAGGCCCCAACGATTGATTTCGGAGGAATGCGCGTTGCGTCAATGAAATGTGCCGTGCGCTCTGCAAAATCCGGCAGATCGTGGGCAAAGCGTGCGCGAGCGGCGCGTGCAGTTTTCCGGATCGCCTCTTTTTCGGCAGCAATCGTCATAATGAAGTGGACAGGACCGCCTCCGCCGTTGGATTGGATCCTCACGGGCCTGCAAGTGCAGGTGGGCGCCATATGTCCGAAGCCAGGGCCTCGGTCAGGGACAGCTCCCGATGAGTACCATTAAGGCCCCTGGGCATCGCGTTCCTGACGCGCGGGGCAGTACCCGTCCGGGTGAGAACTTAGGCGTGCCCAAGCCGGGTCGCAATGTCTTCGGCGCGGGATGCGCTCGTTTCCAGCGTTTCGAGAGCAAATTCTTCGGCAGCGGTTAGGCGCTGGAGGAGACTTTCGTTCTCTTTCGACAGATCGGCGAAGGCTTTTTCAAGGGCTGCAATCCGCTGGTTTGCGCCGAGACAATCGTCGGCAAGGAGCAATCCGGCCATAAGCATCAGGCGAATCTCCCCCGCCTGGCCCGCAGCGTCCCGAAGCTCGTGGACCTTGCGGTCCACTTGCGCCGCCAGTTCATGCAGATGGCCTTCTTCGCCGTCCTCGCAGGAAATGGCGTAGTTCTTGCCGTTTACTGTGATGGTGACCTCAGCCATTGGGCCTCCTTCAACGTCCGAGCGCGGTACGGATCTCGGCGATTGCACCGTCGAGTCGGGACTCGATTTCCTCGCTGACCGCGGCGACGGAACGGGCTTCATCCTCAAGTTCGGCCAACCGTGCGAGCAGCCGCTCGCGCTCCTCGCTCAACTCGATGATGAGGCCGGCCTGCTTCGCCGATTCGGAGCGCGCCTCAGCGAGCGGCAGGGCGGTTTGCTCGAGAGCCTTCAGCGCTGAGCCAAGTCGCTCCTTTGCCTGCTCGAGATTCGCCATTCGTCTGCCCGTCGATTCGTCTTTCAGACCATAGGCCGCGCGTCCAAATTGGGTCAACGCTGTCCTTGACGGCCCGAGCCACCGCTAGCTAAGGCCTTCTCATCAGCGGGGCGCCATTCTGTCATGACCGAGAGACAGTCTCACATCGAGCCGAGTACGCTTGCATACCGCATGCGGCGCCTCGCAAACGCCATTCGCGCGCTTTCGATGGATGCTGTCGAAGCGGCGAAATCCGGTCATCCCGGAATGCCGATGGGCGTGGCGGATGCGGCAACGGTGCTATTTTCGCAATTCCTCAAGTTCGATCCGACCCAGCCCGATTGGCCGGATCGCGATCGCTTTGTGCTGTCGGCCGGCCACGGTTCGATGCTTCTCTATTCGCTGCTTTATCTGACGGGCTACGACAGCATCTCGCTTGGGGACATCCGCGGGTTTCGTCAGCTCGGCAGCCTGTGCGCTGGTCACCCCGAGTTCGGCCATGCGGCAGGAATTGAGACCACTACCGGTCCGCTGGGTCAGGGTTTGGGCAACGCCGTCGGCATGGCGCTCGCCGAGCGCATTCTGAACGCGCGGCTTGGAGACGAACTCGTCGCTCACAGAACGTACGTAATCGCGAGCGATGGCGACCTCATGGAAGGCATCAGCCACGAAGCGATCAGCCTCGCGGGGCACCTGAAGCTCTCGAAACTGATCGTCCTGTATGACGACAACCGCATTTCGATCGACGGATCGACATCACTCGCGGATTCCACAGACGCGGCGAAGCGATTCGATGCGGCGGGATGGAAGACACTCTCGTGTGATGGCCTTGATGCAGATGACGTCGCGCGGGCCTTGAGCGAAGCGCAGGAAAGCGATCGCCCGGTTCTGATTTCCTGTCGAACGGTGATTGGCTTCGGCGCACCCACGCGGGCGGGCACGGCAAAGGCGCATGGCGAGGCATTGGGTACAGACGAAGTGGCGGGCGCGCGCAAGGCGCTCGATTGGCCCTATGCGCCGTTCGAAATCCCTGAAGACATTCTCGCCGAGTGGCGGAGCATCGGCGCGCGCGGCAGAGCGGCACGAATGGCGTGGGAAAAGCGCAAGGCAGAGATTCCTCACGATATCATTCGCGCCTTTGACGAAGCGCTGTCGGCGAAAATCCCGGACGCGTTGGCGCCAGCACTGAACCAGCTGAAGGCAAACCTCGCGAAAGAACGGCCATCAATAGCGACGCGCAAAGCCTCCGAGCTTGCGCTTGAAGTGATCAATGCGCATGTGCCGACGACAATCGGCGGCTCCGCCGACCTCACCGGCTCCAACAACACCAAAACAAAAGGGATGATAGAAATCGCGCCGGGCAATTTCAGCGGGCGCTTTATTCATTATGGCGTGCGCGAGCACGGGATGGCCGCGGCGATGAACGGCATGGCGCTGCATGGCGGCGTGGTTCCCTACTCCGGCACGTTTCTTGTGTTCTCTGACTACTGCCGCCCATCGATCAGGCTGGCGGCACTCATGGGCTTGCGTATGATTCACGTGATGACGCACGACTCGATCGGGCTCGGCGAAGATGGGCCCACCCATCAGCCGATCGAACATCTGGCGGCGCTCCGGGCCATTCCGAATCTGTTGGTCTTCCGCCCGGCGGACGCGGTCGAAACCGCCGAA
>DATJGT010000023.1:0-2011 GCA_035494695.1 Rhizomicrobium sp.
GCGGGGCGCGCGCGGCTCATTCGTTGCCAACGCTACCGGCGTCTCCGTGCCGCTCGCGGTTGCGATCAGGGCCGCCGCGGCGATGAGCGCGAAACCTGCGAGCGCCGGAAGCACGGCGATCGCACCGAACATCCACAGCCCGGCGAACGCGAGCGCCGCGACCGCCACGACCAGGCGCATGCGCCTGAAGCGCTCGACCCATCGGCCGATCCGGACGCTATCGTGAGTGGCTGTCATGGCACCCGGACTCATACGGCTTTGCCTGCGCAGCGACAATGACGGGCGTCCGCAAACGAGCCATTCCCGGCCGCGCGCTCGCGCGGCGGCGCACACGCTTCGCCCGTCGACGGCGCTGTCATGGGCATCGTCCCCTCGTGTTCGCACGCGGCCCGCAGGTAGGCGGCCGCCGCCAGCAGAAGCGCGGGGCTGTCGTTGCAGAACCCGAGCGCGCTGTTACTTGACGCAGAGCGCTCTCGAAGCAGGCCGATGCCGACACCAAGCGGTTCGCGGAAAAGATGGTCCACGACCATCTAGCGAGCGTCACCACGCGGCGATAGTCGCGTGGGTTCCCCACTCCGAGCCCGGGCTTCCACTACGAAATTGAGAACTACCGAGCTAAGTGGCGCGCTAGGAGGCCGGACGTCTTGCAGGCCGTAGGTGGAGGAAATCTCATGTCGATGAAAAGCGCCGATGAGCCAGGACTCGACCACGGTGACTACATCGAGTTCGTCATGCTGGACGGGACCAAGCGGGTGCCGTGTCGAGTAAGCCAAGAAGCGATCGATAATATCGAAGGAGGCAAGCCACCCTCTCACGAACGAATGGAGCGCTTCAATCGACATCGTGCCCGAATCGAGGACATCGCCCGGCAGAGCTACGAAGCCGGCCAACCCATGCCCTCGTGACGTCGAAACAGCTCGCCGGAAGGAAGCTGGTTTGATCTGATCGCCCACTCCGCCGGACCAGCATCCCGCTGCTGATGCGTTGCACCGAACGCTGTTATATCAACCAGCACAGAGCCGGCGCGTGCCGCCAACTAAGGCGGAAAGGCCTGAGGGAACATGTCCATGAACCATGGCCTCTCCGGGGCTTTTCACTGACTGCGAACACGGCGGGCTACCGACCTGAACGCCGCGCAACAAAATGCATTATCCCGCCGTGGCCTTCCTCTTAATGCACTGCGAATGGTCAACCCTGAACCTCGCCCTCACGACCTCGGTCAGTGGCGGGGGTTTCTTGTTTTGTCTAAGCCCCATGGACGACCGAGTCGTACCGATAGAATTAAATCATCCGCTTTACCGAGGGCGCTGCCTCGATAATGCGAATATCAAATTAGAATAGAAAAACTGATGGCAAGTCACTCTAGAAAGGGACGGGCCAAACGTCCCGCGGACATCTCGATAGGCAGATTGGCCCGCGTGCATCCTCACGGTCCGTCTTCGCCGTCATCGCTGACAATGCCGCTAAGCGCGCGAACATGATTTTTCGGGAAGGGCACCTGATCGAATATTCAACTTATCTCGCCCTTCTCTTGTCGCGTTTCTTGGCCCCTGCTTCGGGGAAAATCCACATGGCCACCACCATTAAGCCCGCCGTGATCATGATGTACGTCGAAAAATCCGGACGGATCGGCGATCCGCTCCAATAAGCAAGGAACGCCGCGACGATTAGCGCAACGGCCGAGACGGCCACCTTGACATCGTTCGGCATGAGAACCTCGGTTCGACGTAGAAACGCCACGTGCTGGCTGCCGGGCTGATGTTGCTCTCCCTACGGCATGAAACCGAACCGCACTAGTCTTACTGCATCATAAAATCCTCTGTCGCGAGTGTCTTGCCATTTGTGCTGAGCAGCAAGGGCATCGCGGCAGAGTCCTGACCAAGGCGGCAATCAGGCGGCGGCGCATGGTTGCGATTGAGTTGGGGATGTGACGCTCGGGCCGCAGCGGCGGAGCCGCGGGGTCGGTAACCATCGGATAGCACAGCCGCCGGGATGAACCTGGCGGCACGCG
>DATJGT010000024.1:0-19109 GCA_035494695.1 Rhizomicrobium sp.
AGCCAACCGGAAAGTCGAACGGCTGGTTCGGTTGCGTGAACTTGTCGATTGCATTGAAAATCGTGCGACCCTTCTTCGTGCATTCCAAATACCACTTCCCGAACTTGTCCTCTAGCGCTCCAGTTTGTTCGTTCAATGCGATCGCTTGCGTCAGCGACATCTGCGCGTCTAAATCGAATACTAGTACCTTTGCCGAGGAATATGAGGCGAGTGTGTCGGCCAAGCACCAAGTGACTGTGGTTTTGCCCACTCCGCCTTTGAAGTTGATCGTAGCGATAGTCTTCGGACTCTTGTTTGACAACTCGCCCCCAATCCTGGAAATCGGATGCCCTACTTAAAATTGAACGCGGTGCCGGTTTCGCATTTCACGCCATCGAGTTGCCAGCCGCTGCCAACCTGAATCATCCGGTAGGTCGCGCCGGGGCCGGCGATGGTCGTGGCGCGGTCGGTCTGCGCGAGAGTCTTGTAGGTGTACGGCGCCACCGTATCCTGCGCGCAGGTGATCGGGCTGTAATCCATCCCGCAAAGCTCGCCTTCCAGATACTTCCCGCCGCAATCCTGCTTCACGAGCCGCTTCTCCTCCGCTTGCATGGCCGCGAGCAGCTGCGCCGTCAGCATGGGGCGGTAGTCGACCTGTTTCGCCTTCGCGACGGGATAGCGATGGAGAAGATTGTCCAGCAGGTCGTCATCGCGATCGGCGAGCTTCAGGATCTTGTCCAGCGCGAGCTCGGCCGCGGATTTCGGCGGATGAAATCCCACGTGCCCGTCAGCACTCGCCTGCCCGGCCACCACCATGAGCGCCGCCGCGCCAATGGCGAAAACGAGTTTGTATGCTGAGCCCATCGCCTTCCCCCGACTTCGAGTGACTAAACCATATCGATCCACGCCCAGCCTGTCCAAAAGCAGCCCGAAGCTTATCAATGTTGTCGTGGCGCGCTTCAGCCTTGACACTTCAACGGAAACTCCCATAATTCTGGCTAGAATTACTGGCCAGAACTATCATGGATGACAATTGGTCCGTTCAGGACGCCAAGAACCATTTCAGCGAAGTGGTCGAGGCCGCCCGCGAAAAGCCGCAGACGGTGACCAAACACGGCAAGCGCGCCGTGGTGGTAATGGCCGCGGAGGAATTCGACCGCCTTAAGAAACTGGAGCGCCAGAAGTCGATCACCTTCAACGAGCACCTGCTGAACATGCCTCAAGACGGCGGCACTTTCGAGCGCATGAAGGTCCGGATGCGCGATGTGAAGTTCTAGTGTATCTGCTCGATACCGACGTGTTGTCGGAGCTGCGCAAGCGCCGGCGCAGTCCGGATGTCGCGACTTGGGTTCAGACTGTTCCGGGCTCTGAACTCTACCTGAGCACCGTGACGTTTTTCGAAATCGAGCGAGGAATCGAGCGTCAGCGCAGGGCTGATCCCGCCTTCGCCAAAGACCTGGCCGCGTGGCTGGAACTGACGTTGCGCGCCTTTGGCGATCGCATTCTGCCGCTGACGGTGAACATCGCGCGGCGGTGGGGCAGGCTCGCTGCACAGCTCGGCAACCAGGAACTCGATCTCGCCATCGCCGCGACCGCACTGGAACACGGGCTGACGGTGGTCACTGGCAACACGCGCCACTTCGACCGCACGGGCGCGCCGCTGATGAATCCCTTTCATCCCAGAAGCTCACGCAAATGAAAGTCGGACGTGAAGTCGAGCGGTATCAGAGCGTGGATGGCAAACACCTGTTGCGCATTTTCCGCCGCGACTCCGATTTCTATTTCACCGAAACCAGCGAAGTGACGGAAGGCGGCGAGACGTTCTGGACATCGACAACACAGTCTGAGACTTATGCCTCTTTGGAAAAAGCCAGATCCGCAGCAGCCGTCGCCGCTCCGTGGCTCAAACACAAAGCCTGAGAAAACAGACATGGCGACGGAAACACCGATTCGGTAGCCAGAGCACATGACGCGATCATTGCGAAGCGATGACTGAGCGATGAAACATCGTGCTGCGACAATCTGGCGTGTTACATTTTTCGCCATTTTCGATAGGGTAACTCACTAGGCTCGGGAGCGGTGCGCGCGGCGCATCCCCGGGCTTTTTGATTCGCCAAAAAAGGGAATCCGACTCGCGCCAGAGTCGAACTCTGTCCAAAACAGCCTCGATTCACGAAATTTGCTGTACAGTCCCCCATAGCCCGGACCCTCTCTATCTTGGAGGGCGAGGCAGATTCCTTAGGCAAATGGCTTCTAGTCCACCGCTCTGGAAGGCGTCCGTGCATCTGCGCAAGAGCGAAGCCGCGGATGTCGCGGCGGCGTTCGAGCTAACGGGGCCGCAGGCGGTGCTGATTGCGGAAGAACCGTTCACGAACGAAGCCACTGTGGAGGCGCTCTACGTCGAAATGCCGGATCGCGATCTGCTTTCGCGGCTTGCGGATCGCGCTGTGCGTGTCGCGCTGCTGCCTGACACCGACTGGATCAAGCTCAGCCACGAAGGCTTGCCGCCGGTGCGCGCGGGGCGGTTCTTCGTCTATGGCGCGCACGATGCGGGTGAAGTGCCGTGCGGCGTTATTCCCATCCGCATCGAGGCAGGGCTCGCCTTCGGCACCGGTCATCACGAGACGACATCTTTGTGCCTTGCCACGCTCTCCGATCTCGCGAAGCGGCGACGCTTTTCCAACCTGCTCGATCTCGGCTGCGGCACGGGCGTGCTGGCAATCGCGGCCGCGACGCTGTGGAAGCGGCGCGTGGTCGCGTCCGATATCGATCCGGTTGCTGTCGAGGTGACGCGCGCGAACGCCCGCGCCAATGACGAAAACAATTTGGTGCGCGCCGTTGTCGCCGACGGCCTCACAAATCCCGCGCTCGCCGGTCGTGCGCCCTACGATCTCATCCTCGCAAACATTCTCGCCGAGCCGCTGACGCGGCTGGCGCCGGAAATCGCACGCTCGCTCGCGCGCGGCGGCATTGCCGTTCTCTCTGGATTATTGCGCTGGCAGGAAAATCTGGTGCTGAGCTTCTATCGCTCGTCAGGCCTCACACTGCTCCAAACCCGCCGCGATGGGCCTTGGTCAGCGCTAATCCTTGAGAGACCGGCGGCGAACAGGTAGGGTCAAAACAGCTTGTCATGGCCCGCGAAAGCGGGCCACCCAGCGGGAGCGCGTCTGCGCTCCAATAAGTCACCAGCGCGCCGACGCGCGCTTACTGGGTGGCCCGGTCAAGCCGGGCCATGACATTTTGGATTGCAAGCGAAAGCAGAATACATGGATCGCCCCTATCAGCTCTTTGAAGACCTTTCCGATGCCGCGACCGTCGCGCCGCGGCTGGACGCCCTGCGGGCGGAGCTTGAGCGCCGCGGTCTCGACGGTTTCGTCGTGCCGCATTCCGACGAGCACCAGAGCGAATATCTCCCGCCTTGCCACGAGCGGTTGGCGTGGCTCACCTCTTTCACTGGCTCGGCCGGCGCCGCGGTCGTGCTGAAGGACAGAGCGGCGCTCTTTGTCGATGGGCGTTACACCCTGCAGGCGCGCCAGCAGACTGACACCAAGCTGTTCGAGCCGCGCGACCTGACGAACGAAGGCCCGAACGCGTGGCTGGAAGCGAACGCGCCGAAGGGCGCACGCATCGGCTACGACCCGTGGGTGTTTTCCGCCGCCAGCGCGGAGGCGCTGTGCCAGTCGGTGGAAAAAGCCGGCGCTGTGCTGGTGCCGACCGCCGGCAATCCCATCGACGCGGTGTGGCATGACCGGCCTGCCCCGCCATCCGATAAGGCAAAGCCCCATCCGGCGGACGTCGCCGGCGAAAGCGCTGAGTCCAAGCGCACCCACATCGCCGAAGAGGTAAAGAAGCAGGGCGCCGACGCCGCGGTGATCTCGCAGACGGATTCGATCTGCTGGCTACTCAATGTGCGCGGGAGCGACACGCCGCACACGCCGTTCGTGCTGTCGTACGCGATCCTGAATGTCGACGGTTCTGTGGACTGGTTCGTGGACGGGCGGAAGATTTCGCCGGAACTCACGCAGCATTTGGGCAATTCGGTGCGTGTGCGCGATCTGAAGGAGTTTTCGCCGGCGCTCGACTCACTCGCCGGCAAAACTGTCGTCGCCGATCCCAACTGGACGGCCGCCGCTGCTTTTGAGCGGCTGGAGAAAGCCGGCGTGAAGATCAAGCGGATGCTCGATCCCTGCCAATTGCCGAAGGCGTGCAAGAATGCGGTGGAGATCGAAGGGGCCCGCAAGGCGCATGTGCGCGACGGCGCGGCACTCACGCGCTTTCTTGCCTGGATTGCGCGCGAGGCGCCGAACGGGCATCTGACGGAAATCGAGGCCGCGGAAGCGCTGGAAGGATTCCGCCGCCAGAACGGCGCGCTCACCGATCTGTCTTTCGATTCCATTTCCGGCGCGGCACCGCATGCCGCGCTACCGCACTATCGCGTGACGCGGTCGAGCAACCGGAAAATCAACCGCGACGAAATCTATCTGATCGACTCCGGCGGCCAGTATCCCGACGGCACGACCGACGTGACGCGCACCATGATCGTGGGCGAACCCACGGCGGAAATGAAGGACCGCTTCACCCGCGTGCTGAAGGGGCACATTGCGCTCGCGACGGTCAAATTTCCCGAAGGTACCACAGGCGCCGCCCTCGACGCCTTCGCGCGCAAACCGCTGTGGGATGCCGGACTCGATTACGATCACGGCACTGGCCACGGCGTGGGTTCGTATCTTTCGGTGCACGAAGGCCCGCAGAACATTTCCAAGCGGCCGATTTATCAGGCGCTCAAGCCGGGGATGATCGTTTCGAACGAGCCTGGCTACTACAAGGAAGGCGAATACGGCATCCGCATCGAAAATCTTATCGTGGTGAGCGAGGCCAAGCCGGTTGCCGACGGCGACCCGGACCGGAAGTTCATGGAATTCGAAACCATCACGCTCGCGCCTATCGATCTCGAGCTTGTCGAGCCGTCCTTGCTTACGAAAGAAGAGCGCGAATGGCTCAACGACTATCACGCCCGCGTGCGCGAAAGGATTTCGCCGCAGGTGGACGATGAAACACGCGAGTGGCTGAAGCACGCAACGAAAGCAATCTGAATGTCGCATCTGGCGGATGTTCTCAACATCGCGTCGACGCTTACGCTCATCGGCGCCCTGGTGTTCGCCGGTCTGCAGGTGCGCGTGGCAAACCGGATGCGCGCGGAGCAGGCCGCGCTCGCCATTGTGGAAGCCATTCAGAGCGAAGGCTGGAGCCATTCCCTCAGTGTCGTTATTCACCTTCCAGACAACGTTACGCCCGAACAGATCGACGCACTTGGGCCGCAATGCACTCAAGCCATCGAGGATTACGGCGTGCGCATCGAAACCGTTGGCTACATGGTGTTTCGCGGCATCATCGCGATCGAGACAATCGAACAGCTGCTTGGCGGCGCCATCACGCTCTTCTGGGCGCGCGTCCGGCTGTGGGTCGAGCGAGACCGCAATCGTTCCGGCAGCCTGCGACAATTCGAGTGGGTGCAATGGCTCGCCGACAGAATCGACGAGCGCAAATCCGGCAGAACGGCCGAGCCTGCTTATGTACAGTATGCGAAATGGAAGCCGGCGCGGGCGCAGTCAACGGCATGAGAGAGGAATGAAATGAGACGCGATCATACAGCGGCGCCCGGCCAGATTCACCGGCTCAAGCTCGAAAGCAGCGTGCTGAAGAGCAACATGCTCGGCGATCCCATCGAGCGCATCGTCGATGTCTATGTGCCGGCAAAGCATGACGGGCGCGGGCTGCCGCTACTCGTCGATCTTGTGGGCTTCACCGCCGGCGGGCCGGTACACACCAACTGGAAAAATTTCGGCGAGAATCTGCCGGAGCGGCTGGACCGGCTGATTGCGGCCGGCGTGATGCCGCCCTGCGTCGTGGCCCTGCCCGACTGCTTCACCAAGCTCGGCGGCAATCAGTACATCAACAGCGCCGCGGTCGGCCGCTGGGACGATTTCCTGCTCACGGAGTGCGTGCCGTTCGTGGAAGGGAAGTTCGGCTGCGGCGGACCGGGCAAGCGCGGCGTGTTCGGCAAAAGCTCCGGCGGTTACGGCTCCATTGCGCACGCGCTGCTGCATCCTGATTTCTGGAGCGCGGCCGCGTGCCATTCCGGCGATATGGCGTTTGAGTGGTGTTATCTGCCGGAATTCCCGCGCATCCTGCGCGCGATCGCCAAGCACGACAACTCGATCCAGAAATGGATCGAGGACTTCTATTCAAAGCCGAAGACGAAGGACAGCGATGTCCACGACCTGATGACGCTTGCCATGTGCGCGACTTACGACCCGGACCTGGATGCGTATTGCGGCGTGCGATTGCCGGTGACCATGGACACCTGCGAGATCATTCCCGAGCGCTGGGCGAATTTCCTGAAGTGGGATCCGTGCGTGATGGTGGAGGATCGTGGCAGCGACCTGAAACAGCTCAAGGCGCTCTACATCGATTGCGGCGATATCGATCAGTACAATCTCGTGTACGGTGCACGCCGCTTCCACCGCGCACTCGAGAAGCTTGGTGTGCCGCACACCTACGAAGAATTTTCGGACGACCACACATCGGTCGATTACCGGATGGATAAGAGCCTGCCCATTCTCGCAAGGGCTTTGACAGCGTAAAATTGAATCAGCAGAGGGGATTGCTATGCAGCGTACGTTTGCGAGTTTGATGGCGCTTGGACTTCTGAGCGGCTGTTCCGTTTGGCCGGTCAATCAGGACCCGGCCGGAATGGAGTACCGCCGGCAGGCCAACGAGATCGTTGGTGCGATACAGATGTACCGCGCGACCAAAGGGACTTTCCCGCCGAGCATCGCAGCGCTCTCCCCGGGGTATCTGATCGCAGTCCCCGACATACCGGACCTGAAATACAACCCGAACGACGGCTCGATCAGCTACCATTACATTCCGTCCTGGCCGCAGCTTCGACCGGTAACCTGTACGTCGCTCGGCAACAAGACCGAATGGCGCTGCGCCGAACACCTGACCGACAAGCCCGTGTAAGCCGATCGCTACTTACGGCGACCGGGTTGCCGCCGCCGCGTGCATTCCCGCCGTCAGGAGACGTTCCATCAATGCCGGATAGGAGATCCCCGCGGCAGCGGCAGCCGCTGCAAATCCGGCGCCCGGCTCGAGGCAGGGATTCGGATTGATTTCAAGAATTGTCGGCCGACCGTCATTGTCAACGCGAAAATCCACACGCGCGAAGCCGTTCAATCCGAACAGCCGCCAGCACGCCTGCGCGAGATCCGCCATGTCTCGGTGCAGCGCGGGGTCGCGATTTTCTCCGCCGAAGTGGCGCACCGTGCCGATGCTGTCCGGCGACTCCTCCTGCCATTTTGCGGCATAGCCGACGAGGCGCGGCCGATCCGCCGGCCAGTTCTCGAACCGCATTTCCGGAATTGGCAGAACGCGGGGCTGTCCATCTTGTTCGAGCACCGAGACGTTGAATTCCCGGCCGTCGATGTAGCTTTCCGCGAACCACCGGCCGCCGAAGGTTATTCTGCAGCGGTCGGCCTGCTGCCGGACTGCCGCACGGCCCATAACGATCGCCGTATCGTCCAGTCCGAGCGAGGCGTCTTCGGTCGAAGCCTTCACGATGTAACGGCAATCTTCGCGCAGGAGATCGAACGGCGACTCGTCCCAATCCGGCGTGGGAAGGCCGGCGAGGCGCAGGATTCGTTTGGCCAAGGGCTTGTCGCCGGCGAGAGCCATGGGCGCGGCGCGGCAGCCGGTGAACGGCACGCTAAGCTTTTCGAGGATGGTCGGGACGACTGGCGCCAGCTCGCCCTGCGCGAACACCGCTTCGACCATGTTGAACACGGCGTCGGGGCGACGCTCCGCCACCAGCGCCCGCGTTGCCTCAAGGCTCACCGCGAACGGCGCGAGGGCCGCCGCATGGCCGCGCGACCGGAGCGCTTTGGCGATAGCCTGCGCGGTGATCAGCGTATCCTGTTCGTCGGCGGGCGCGTCCGGCGGCACGTCGGAATGCAGGACCAGGATGCGCATGAAGATCAGGCGGCGGCCTGGCGCAGCTTCAGTTCGGGATGACGTTTCAGAAAGGCATCCATGATTTTTCCAATCAGCTGCCGGTAGCCGATGCCCTTGAAATTGGCGATGAAGCAGAGATCGGAGTAGTCCGGGCGTAATCCCGCGAGCGGATTCACCTCGATGAAATTCGGATTCCCGGCCGCATCATTCCTGATGTCCACTCGTCCGCCATCGCGGCAACGCAACGCGCGCCAGGCGGCCAGGGCGACTGTGCCGGCCCGTTTTGCAGAGATCCGGTCGGCCGGTTTGATCCACACCTTGTCGTGCCAATACTCCTTGTTCTCATAGCCGTAGCCGTCGCCGATGAAATTCTCCTTTTTCGCGATCTCGGTGACGCCAAGCACTTCGGCATCTTTGCCGGTACCGATGATACCCACGGTAAATTCCCGGCCGGGAAGAAAGGTTTCAGCGAGGACCGGCTCCTGAAAACGTGTGAGCAAGTCGGACGCGACCCGCCGCAGGGACACGGCGTCCTCGACTTTCGATTTCGCGTTGACGCCTTTTCCTGAGCCTTCGGCAATGGGCTTGAGGAAGAGTGGGAACGGCAAATCGAGATTGCGGATGTCCGCCACGCGCTCGATGACGGCAAAATCCGGCGTCGGCACGCCGCAATCGCGCACCACTCGTTTTGCCATGCTCTTGTCAAGCGCCACGGCAAGGGTCAGCGGATCGGAAAACACGTAGGGAATATCGTACGCTTCGAGCAGCGCCGGCACTTGGGCTTCGCGCGCGAAGCCTCGCACGCCCTCGCAGAAATTGAACACGGCATCCCAGCGTTCGCCGCGCACCAGCGCATCCGTGAGCTGACGCACATTGCCGATCCGGATCGGCATGTAATCCATGGCAGCGAGCGCGTCGCAGATTGCCTCGATCGTTACTTCGCTGTCGAACTCGGCCGTCTCCTCCTCGCCATAGCCCATGGCGAGATAGTCGGCGCGCAGGTCGAAGGTGACGCCAATCCGGGTGCGCGGCTCCATCATCTGGTCCCGGTCAGCACGCGCTTGTCCTTGCCCAATGTTCCTGCGGGGTCGGGGTAGCGGTACGTCTTGCCTTCAAAATTGCGCAGCAGAAGGTCGTCTCCTTCGCGGCCGATCACCGAATCGGGCGCGATGAGAATCTTGCCCCCGCCGCCGGGCGCATCGACGGCAAACATCGGCGTGGCATAGCCCGTCGTGTGCCCTCTCAACGCGCGAATAATCTCGACGCCTTTGTCGACGGTTGTCCGAAAATGGCCGGAACCGCGGATCGGATCGCACTGATAGAGGTAGTAGGGCTTTACGCGCCGTTTGAGCAGCCCCTGCATCAGGGACTTCATCAGCGCGGCATCGTCATTCACGCCCTTGAGCAGCACCGTCTGCGAGCCGAGCGGAATGCCGGCGTCGGCCAGGCGCGCGAAAGCCTCCGTCGCTTCCGGCGTGAGCTCTTTGGGGTGCGTGACGTGAATGCTCATCCAGAGCGGGTGGTGCTTCTTAAGCATCTTCACGAGGTCTTTGGTAATCCGCTGCGGCAGTACGACGGGAATCTTGGTGCCGATCCGGATGAATTCGATGTGCGGAATCGCGCGCAGCCGCGTCAGAAGCCAATCCAGCCTGTCGTCGCCGATTGAGAGCGGGTCGCCGCCTGACAGCAGGACGTCGCGCACCTCGTTGTGGGCTTCCAGATATGCGAGCGCCTTCTCCCACAGCCGCACGGAGAACTGGTATTCGCCGCCGGGATTCCCCACCACGCGCGCGCGCGTGCAGTAGCGGCAATAGGTCGAGCAGGTGCCGGTTGTCAGGAACAGGACACGATCCGGGTAACGATGAACCAGCCCCGGCACAACAGTGTCGTGGTCTTCGCCCAGCGGATCGTCGTCCTCGCCGGGGAGGCGGACGAACTCGTCGCTGGTCATGATGTGGGTGCGGCGCAGCGGCTCCGTTGGATCGTCGAGCCCCATCAGGCTTGCATAATAAGGCGTGATGCCAACCGGCAGAGGTCCATCGTGACGCGCGACCGCCAGGTGCTCGTCCGCTGATAGCCGGAATATGCGAGCAAGCTCGTCCAGCGCGCGAATTCGCGTGCGGAACTGCCAGCGCCAGTCGTTCCATTCGACCGTCGAGGTCCCGGGATAGAATTGTCGATAAAAGCTGCGGGTTTCGGGAGTGACTGGGAAGCGGAGGATCGGCTTACGCGGCGCTCTGCCGATGGTGGGAAGACCGTTCGCTTCTTTGAAATGAAGACTGGACCTGATGTCCGATTTTGGATCAACGGGTCGCAACGGAGGCTTCAACTGCCGCCCCCGCAACGCTTGGAGACTCATCGCCGTCTCATGACGCTCCGCAGATTACGCCTCGAAAGCCCCAGCGACTTCCCATCAAACGGCGTGACCATGCGGGCCGATATTTGAGTCCTAATCCTAAATGTCAAGTGAAGGAGGCGCGAATACTGAAAACCGCCCGAATTTGCCCAATATAGGTTCCAAGTAAAATGCACGGATTATTGAAATGTGCGGCAGTATTCGCGGCGAGACGCCTCCGGGTGCAGCGCGCCATGTTTTTCCACAAGTCATGCGCGCCGAAGTGAACCCGCGGGCGTTCGCTTGAAAATTCATCCGCATTTTTCCGCGAGCACATCCGCCATCCCGATGTGGCCGCCAAAGATTTCCGCGCAACATCGCTATGACTAACAGATCGGGTCATCGAGATGGCTGTGGACTGTGGTAGCCCCGCGCATCACAAAGCTCGGTGATCCGCGCGCGATTGCCGCTCACCGGAATTTTGAGGGAGCGGAGCGGCACAAACGAATCGAAGCTGGCGGAGACGCGATGCTCCTCCTCCGGCGCAATAACGACAAGGACACGGTGCGAATTGGGCCTCAGGGGCATCGTCATTTGAAAATGATCGCGAGCAGCGAGGTTCTGATCCCAAGCGCGCACCGGCATCGAGCGAGGCCGCGCGTAGTAGAGAAGCTCGGCAAGCAGACTGCGGTTAGCCGCCGCGATGGCATCGTACTCACCAGCGTTCGCCTCGGCAGACACAGCCCTGCCCAGCGCGCGCCAGCCCTCCATTCGCTTGAAGGCGTTGCCCTGCCCCACCGCCTCGGCCAGCGGCGGATGTAAGGACACCGCCCAAAGCGAGAGCATCGCCACCGTGCCAAGGGCAAGCGAGAGCGCGACAGCCCCACCGTTGAGCCAACGGAGCAGGACTGCGATCGCCAGCGGGACTGCGGCGACGTATGCCACGGCGGCCCAGTTGGCGTTCGCCTCTGAAATGAACGACTGGAGAATGACTAATGCGAAGACCGGAAGTGAAAACGCGACAAGAACGATTCCATCGCTCTTGTTCCACCTCTCCCGGGAGCGGAGCCGCCAGAGAGCGACAACAAACCCGAGCATCATCAGCGGACCGAAAACACCGCACTGGCCCAAGACGAACTCGAGCATGCTGCGAACGCTGAACCGGGCATGAGCCCAATCGGCGTTCGCCTGCGTGTGCGCGACGGTCGGAAAATGATGGACGGCGTTCCAGACGAGGTTCGGACCAAGAATCGCAAGGCCGATGGCCAGAATCGCCACACCGCGGCCCGAAAGGAGCAGATGGCGCGCCCTTGAACTCACAAATGCTGCAAGCACCGCCTCCAAGACAAAATACAGCATGGCGTATTTCGCCAGCAGCCCGAATCCCGCCGCGAGGCCGCAGAGCAGCGGCCATTTCCAGTGCAGGTCATCAAGTGCCCGCAGGAAAGCGTAGAGCGCCACTGCCCAGCAAAAGAGCAAGGGTACGTCAGTTGAGATCAGCCCGGAAGAATAGGAAACGCCGGGAAGCGTGATGTAGGCGAGTGCGCTCCAGAACCCGACTTTGGCGCTGAATGCGCGCCGGCCGATTGCATAAACAAGTAGTGCCGTGCCCGCATGAAAGAAGGGAGATGCGAGGCGAACGGCCCATTCGGGATCGCCGAACATCGTCGTCGCCCGAATAATCCACGCAATCAGCGGCGGCTTCGAGAAGTAGCCCCAGTCAGGGGATCGCGACCACCACCAATATTGCGCTTCATCCGGGTAGAGCTGAAGCGGCGTGAAGACCAGCACGGCCACGCGCACCAAGGTAATTGCGACGACGATTCCGAGCGCCAGCGGGAACAATCGGCGTTCTTCCAGGGGAAGGCGCATGCCTAATCCGGTGGTGGCGCGATAACCCGTGGTATCGGAGTTACGCGATAGAATGTGATGTGCTCGTGCCGGCCACGCGAATAGTTGAAGCCGGAGACCTGGTCGACCGCGGCCGCGCGTGCGCCGAGATTCCGAAGCTCATTCAGGAATTTGTCGCGTTCGTGATCCTCAACCAGCGCGAGGCCGCCTTGCAGCGCCGCGGTGCCCGCTGCATTCGCGCCGCTTTCGATATGTGTGTCGCTGCCAAGCAGGAAGACCAGACTTGGTTCGACATAGCCTGCGAGCACCACCGGTGGGTCACGTCGGTTGCGATCGATAACCACTCTTTCGGCGAGATGCGGACTGAGCCAGATTTGCTGGAGTGCCGGCGCAACCCCCGCAGCCAGCAGCGGGTAGAGAATGACGGCACCAATTGATGCGCATACCACCGCAAGCGACGCCTTGCGCATGAAGAGCATGATTGCCGCCGTAAACCCGAGGAGGAGCACGACCCCCGCGCCAGCGGCGAGCCATCCCGCGCCTGAGTGACCGAAGCGATTGGGAAGCGCGACGGCCGCCGCAGCCAAAACAAAAGTGCCGATGACGAATTGCACGACCGCGAGGATACGCAGCACCAGCTGCGAAGCCGGCCCGCGATTATCGGCTTGCCGTGTAATCCAGAGGCCGGCGAGCACTGCGATAGCCGGATAGACCGGCAGGATATAGTGCGGCAATTTTGTCGGCACGAGCTCGAACAGGAGCCAGTTCGGTATTAGCCACGCGATCAAATAGCGCACGGCGGGCTCGCTCCGCCGCAAAATAGCCCATCCGATTGCGGGCAGCGCAAACAGTGTCACTGGCCACAGAGTCAGCCCCGCAAGCGCCAGATAATATCCGGGTGGCGCTCCGTGGCTTTCCTGCCCCCCAAGCACCTTGGCGGCAAAATCATGGCCCAGCGATTTTTGGTAGAAGGCACCATGGCTCGCGAAAGCGATCGCCAAAGCCCAAGGCAGAACGAGGGCCGCTGCGACCAGGATTCCCCAGCCCGGCCGTATCGCGCGAAGCCATTTCCAGTGCCCGTCCCATAAAGAGATCGCAATCGCCGTGATCGCGAGCACAAAAAGAATGAGCGGCCCCTTCAGAAGAATCCCGATGCCGACGGCGGCCCATCCGACCAGGACGAGCCATCGTGGCGGGCACTCGGCCGCTTGCCCGCTGCCGAAAAGGTAGGCGCGCAGGAACAGCCACTGCGCCGCCGTGACGGCCGCGAGCAGCAGCGCATCGGTTTTGGCAATTCGCGCCTCCGCTGCGAGCAGGAGCGTGAGGCCCAGCAAGGCGGCCGAGATCATCGCCGCGGGCGGAGCAAACGAGCGCACAAGCCAGTACGCCAGAAGGACCGTGAGGATCGCGCCGATCAATGAGGGAATTCGGTACGTCCATATTCGATTGTACGGTGGATGGCCGAACAGCAAGGTTGAAGCTGTCTGCAGCCAATAGACGCCAACGGGCTTGTTGTAGCGCGGCACTGTGCTGAAGCGGATATCGACATAGTCGCCGCTCTCGATCATCTGCTTGGAGGCTTGCGCAAATCGACTCTCATCGCGGTCAAGCGGCGGCAGGGAAAAAAAGCCGGGAAGCCAAGCGAGCGCGCAAATTATGACGAGGACGAGAACGGGCCATCGTGTGAATTGATCGATGAGGCCTCTTCCGGCCAATACCCCTCCTTCGCTCATCTGAAATTGCCCACCGGCGGCTTCAATCGTTGGAAAGGATGGGACAATCCGCCGAGCAGGGGTGCGGGTCTGTTTTCAGGCGAAAGGGCCCTGTATAAGGCCGCGCGCGCGGCAAACCCGCGAAACCTGCCGAGCATCGGCAGCCCTCTTGCAATTCTGGTCAGGACCAAGCGAATTCCCGGTATGGCTGTGGCGGTTTCCGTCGTTGTGCCCGTGAAAGACGAGGCGGAGAACGTGGTCACGCTCGCCCGCGAAATCGCAAGCGCGGTTGCGCATGAAGCCGCCGAGATTATCTTCGTCGACGACGGATCAATGGACGGCACCGCCGCAAAGCTAGCAGCGCTCAAACCGGAAATCCCGCCGCTGCGAATCGTCCAGCATGCAGCCAATATGGGCCAAAGTCGCGCCGTCCGGACAGGTGTCCACGCGTCCAAAGGTGACATTGTCGTAACGATCGACGGGGATGGGCAGAACGATCCGGCCGACATCCCCAAGCTCCTGGGAGCGCTCCGCGGCGGCCCGAGCGCCGGCAAGGTGGCTTTGGCCGCTGGTGTGCGGTCGGATCGGAAGGATCCTTCGAACCGGCGCGTTGCATCCGGACTCGCGAACCGGTTCCGTCGCCGCTTGTTGAGGGACGGCGCCACCGACAGCGGGTGCGGACTCAAGGCGTTTCGCCGTGAGGCCTACCTTGCCCTGCCTTATTTCGATCACATGCACCGCTTCCTCATCGCATTGATGCTGCGCGAGGGCTACGAAGTACGCCATGTTCCGGTCAATCACAGGCCGCGCGCGCATGGCCAATCCAAATACAGTAACCTGCAGCGTGCACTGGTTGGCGTAATCGATACCTTTGGCGTGCGCTGGCTGCAGACGCGCTTCCGAGGTCCCGTGGAATCGAAGGAGATTTGAATGGGGCACCTGCTGTCCTGGCTTACCATCGGGCATATCTGGCTCGCGATTGGCTTTATCGGCCAAGGGCTCTTTGCGTCCCGCTTTATTCTTCAATGGTTCAAGAGCGAGATGGAGGGGCGCAGCGTCATCCCGGTGAATTTCTGGTACTGCAGCCTGGGGGGCGGCATCGTCCTGCTGGCCTATGCGATCCACAAGCTCGACCCCGTTTTCATCCTCGGCCAGGCGTCCGGCCTGATCGTGTATTCCCGCAACCTTTATCTGATATTTCGGGAGCGGACGGCGCTGCACCACGCAACTCAGGGCGCGGGTCCGCAATGAATTCGCAACGGCGATTCTGCTGCCGTATGCTGAAGGAACGATGGCTCATTCCAACGGATTGAGGGGACAATCTGATGCTGCGGCTATTTCCACTGCTTTTGATTGCCGTTATTGCTTACAATCTCGTGGCATTCGGCGTCGGCGTCACGCACCACGATGCGTACGCCACGCTCAATTCCGCTTTTACAATCCACATGTTTTCGGGCGATACTTGGCGATTCAGCATCGGTGACATGCTGGTCACTTTCACGCTGCTGCTGCTCTTTGTCGAAATTGTCAAATCGACCCGCACCAGTTCGCGCCAACTTGTCAATCACGGGCTGTCGGTGCTGACATTCATCGTTGCACTGGTGGAGTTCATCACGCTCCACGGCTTCGCAACTACGACCTTCTTCCTGATCATTGTCATGACGCTCATCGATGTCGTAGCCGGCTACACAATCTCAGTTATCGCTGCAGAGCACGACCTCCACGTCAGACCCACCGTAGGGGAGTGAAAGGGGTCCCGCTCTCCGGCTCGCTCGTGCCGCTTCCAAGCGACATGACGTCTCACCGCGCCCAACGGAATACCTCGATCCAGATCTTATTCGAATTCCGCCCCAACACTGCGCAGCAGGGATTCAAATTCCGGAAAGCTTGTTCCTACCATCGAGACGTCGTCCACCGTAATCGACAGACGTGAAGCAAAGCCGGCGACGAGAAAGGACATGGCGATGCGATGGTCCATATGCGTAGCGACCGTTGCGCCGCCGGGAATATAGCCGGGGCGGCCATCGACAGAAAAACCATCTTCGAGTTCGTCCACAGTCACGCCGCAGGCGCGCAGCCCATGCACAATTGCGGAGAGCCGATCGCTTTCTTTCACCCGCAATTCGTGGAGACCGCGCATAACGGTGCGGCCGGACGCGTTGGCTGCCGCGATTGCAAGGATCGGGTACTCGTCGATCATGGACGGCGCGCGCTCCGGCGCGACTTCGATGCTGCGCAAATTCGAATGGCGCGCCAGCAGATCGCCGACTTGCTCGCCGCCGCTTTCGCGACGATTCGAAACCGAAATGTCTGCGCCCATTTCGAGCAAGGCATCGATCAGGCCGGTGCGACGCGGATTGAGGAGGACGCCGGGAATCGAGATTTCCGAACCCGGAACGATTAGAGCCGCGACCAACGGAAATGCGGCTGAGGACGGATCTCGCGGAACAGCAATCTCCGCCGGGCGAAGTTCTACCTCCCCTACCACGCTGATTTGTTCGCCTTCATCTAATGGCTCAACCAGAACTTCAGCGCCGAACGTCTTTAGCATTCGCTCGGTGTGATCGCGGGTGAGCGTGCGCTGGACAATGCGCGTTCGGCCCGGGGCGCCGAGTGCCGCCAGCAGTAGCGCTGATTTCACTTGGGCGGAAGCCACCGTCACCTCGCAATCGATGCAGATCGGGCGATCGGCGCCTGTGAGCGTGAGCGGCATCTGACCGCCCTCGCGTGCCTCATAGCTTGCGCCGAACCTCGTCAGCGGCTCGAGCACCCGCTTCATCGGCCGTTTGCGCAGGCTGGCGTCCCCATCGAACGTCACCGACACTGGGGTTGTAGCCATTGCGCCCATGACCAGCCGCGATCCAGTTCCGGAATTGCCGAAATCGAGAACCCCGTGCGGCTGATGCCACCCACCCACGCCGGCACCCCACAAGCGCCATTCGCCTTCAGCGACGCGGGCCACCTCGGCACCGAGCTGGCGCATCGCTTTCGCGGTGCTGAGCACGTCCTCGGCCTCGAGCAGGCCGGAAATCTTCGTCTCGCCGACGGTCAGGGCTCCGAGAATAAGGGCGCGGTGAGATATCGACTTGTCGCCGGGCACGAAGGCCTTGCCCCGCAACGGACCCGAGCGGCACGCGGAAAGTTGCCGGATTGCGGACGACATCATGCCTTGCGGAACCTGGTCCGCCTCACCAAATAGGACCTCCGGCGGGAACCCGCCGGGCAACCCACACCTTCTTTGACAGAGGGACCGGGAAGTGGCAAACGACCCGGCCTCCAGAAAACGGACCTGAAGACGCATGTCATCTGTGGCTAAAGCCGATCTTGGAACGAAGCGCGTTTGTCCCTCCTGCCAGGCGCGATTCTACGATCTCCAGAAGCGGCCGATCGAATGCCCAAAGTGCCACTTCGCTTTCGAGGCGGAGTCGCTCTACAAGCAGCGTCGGCCGCGCCAGCCGGAAGCCGAGGCAGAGACGCCAGCGGTTGCGGAGGCTGAGGAGCACGAGCAGGAGACGGAGGAGGCCGAGGCCGAAGAGGTTGAGACCGTCGAGGAGGAAGCTCCCATCATGACGGACGACGATGAAGAGGAAACGGCAGCCACCGAGGAAGAGGAAGCGGCAGAGGCCGGCATGACGGTGGTCGAGGGTGCGGAAGTGGAAGCCATCGAAGGAATTGAGGACGAAGAGGTCGTCGACGAAGACGAAGAGGACACCGGTCTTCTGGAAGAAGTCGAGGAAGACGGAGACGATGTGGCCGGGATCATCGACCCGGGTGTCACAAAGGACGAGCGCTGAATCGGAAGTCGTCCCAACGAACTTCCGATTGTTGAATTCGAAGTTTCGCGCGCGCAGCGCGCACGGGGCTGTAGCTCAGTTGGGAGAGCGCGTGAATGGCATTCACGAGGTCAGCGGTTCGATCCCGCTCAGCTCCACCAGACTTCGCCCGCGTTTGCCGGAGCCGCATCTCAGCAAGTCCAATCGTTTGATTGGGATGTGCAACCCGTGTCGCTATAATTCTTATTGCCACACAGATCAGCAACCTCGCAGTGAGCGACCAGCCCGCCACCCAGGCTAATTCCATCGTCTGTATCGGCGTGTGCACGATCAAGCGGCCGGCGATGCTCAGCGCGTGCCTGTCGTCGCTCGCGGCACAAAAGAATCTCGAAACCGTGGTCCACATCATTGTCGTTGACAATGATGATATCCCGTCCTCGGAGAAGATCGCCGAAGAGTCCGCGCGAACGTCTCGATTCCCGATCCATTATCGTCATGAGCCACAGCGCGGGATTTCGATGGCGCGCAATCGCGTGCTCGAAGAAGCCCTGCGACTGAGGGCGGATTGGCTTGCATTCATTGATGACGATGAAACCGCCGATCCCGATTGGCTCGAAAATCTGCTGCGCGTAGCCGATCGCGATTCTGCCGACGTCGTGCAGCCGCTCGTGAGGATGCATTTCGCGGAGCCGGCGCCGTTCTGGTATTTCGGTCGCGAAGAAAAAACGCGCAACAAAGATGGTCCCCTGCAAGTGCGCCTTCTCAAGAGCGCGTCCACCGGAGGCACCCTGATGTCGGCCCGCCTGTTCCGGCGGGATGGCATGAACCTCCGCTTCGACGAGCAGCTCGCGTTCGGCGGACAGGAGGATGAAGAATTCTATGGCGCAGCGTATCTGCTTGGGGCACGGATCGTGCGGTCCAGTCTTCCGGCCGTGACCGAAACCCTGCATCCCTCGCGGTACACCTATTCTCGCTACGCGCTACGCGGGCTCGCCCAAGGCGGTTCGTTCGCAGCACGTTACCGGCAGAAGAACGGCTTTGTTCGAGCAGTCCGGCGCTACACCGGCGTCTCATTTGCGCGCGCGGCGCGTGGATTGCTTCAATTGCTCATTGCGCCGGTGTTTATTCCCTTCGCCTTGCGGCGTTTCAAATTCACGGCGCTGGAAGGCGGAAGGAATCTGATGTTCGCGGCCGGTGCGATCGGCGGTGTTTTCAGGCTTCAATACGCCTTCTATCGCCGCATAGACGGTCGATAGCGCGATTCACTCAAAGCGTCTCCGTCACTTTCTGCAGATGCGGCGGACGGTCGGGATCGAAGCCCTTGCGCCGGGCTGCGGCCTCAATGGCACGATAGGCGGGCACCAGCATCGCAACTGGATCGCAGACCGGATGATCATCGCCGATCCAGGGAAGCGTGCCATTTGGTCCACCGGCAACGAAGACACT